>JASHRN010000237.1 GCA_030037335.1 Candidatus Acidiferrales bacterium
GCGCTCCTTGCCTGCTACATTCCCGCCCGCCGCGCCATGCGCGTCGATCCCATGGTCGCTCTCCGCTATGAATAGCCGCAGACCGCGCACCTGTTACGTTACTGCCTCGAAAGCAATACTGTCATTCCGAGGAGGATGCGACGAGCATCCGACGAGGAATCTGCATTTGCAGTTTGTAGCGCAGAGCTTCGCAGTATTCGCGAAGTTCTGCGGCCCTCACCCTTCGTTATCATCCCGCCTGCCCTGATGAGTGTCGTCGCGAAGGGAACCCAGCCGCGGATTGTGCGGATGGCTGTGAGGCCTGCCTGCCGCAGGAGGGTCGCCTGCACCATGAGTGATGCATGAAATTCCCATGGACTCCAAAACCGGAGAATCTGCTTTTCGTTTTCTCTGCCCAGCTTCCAGCCTCTAGCTTCCAGCAACTAGAATGTAGCGCAGAGCTTCGTGCTTTCCGCGAAGTTCTGCGGCTTCTGAATCGCAAATCTGAGTCGTTGCCTATGCACCCGCGCTCTATTCCTGCAATCTATTCTTGCCCATGTGCGTTCGTCGTGCTAACGTCAATGCGAGCTTTCAACTAGCGCGAGTTTGGAGGCGGAAGTAGCAAGCACGTACAGAACCGCCAGCGATAGGCCGTCCCGAAGTGCCCACAGCGACTTTCGCCTCATTTCTAACGCAACACGTCAATTATTAGAAACCGACGTAAGTTACACAAAACAAAGGCTCGCCAAATTTCTAATCGATAACTTTTGCGCACTTTTTGCGCTCCGGTCGTTTCGGCGAATCGGCTTCGCCGCAGGCATGCACCAACATCTCAGGGGGGTATTCATGCACAGAAAGGCAGTTCTAACTCGCCTATTTGAGGTTTCGCTCGCGGTGCTCGTCGCCTTCGCCGCGCTTGCGATTGCGGCCACTTCCGTTTCGGCGGACACACTCGAACTGCGCAACGGCGCCGTCGTCCATGGCACTTATGTCGGCGGAAGCCAGTACAACATTCGTTTCGAAGTGAACGGTCAGGTGAAGTACTACTCCACAAAGGACATTCTGACGCTCACCTTCGACCCGCCTCCTCCCCCGCCGCCTGCACCTCCAGTGACTCCGCCTTCCGCCGCGGCCGCGCAAGGCTCAATGATTACCGTCCCCGCCGGCACAGTGATTGAAGTTCGCATGATCGACAGCGTGGACTCTTCAACGAATCAAGTCGGTGATCAATTTCACGCCAGCCTGGAAAAAGATTTGGTTGTCAACAATGTCGTGGTCGCGCCAAAAGGTACCGACGCTTACGGCAAGCTCGAACAGGTGCAGTCCGCGGGAAAAATCCAGGGGCAGTCGCAATTGCAGCTCGGGCTGACCGGTATTCGCATCAACGGGATGATTGTGCCCATCGCCACCGGCGATTATGACGTGGCCGGCACCTCGCGCGGTCAGCAAAGCGCGGCGCGCATCGGAGGCGGAGCCGTGCTTGGCGCAGTCATTGGCGCGATTGCCGGCGGCGGCAAAGGCGCTGCAGCGGGAGCGGCCATCGGAGGCGGTGCGGGTACCGCTGTTCAGGTGCTCACCAAGGGCCAGCAAGTCCGCGTGCCGAGCGAAACAGTGCTCGACTTCACTTTGCAAACGACGTTTTCGGTTCCAGCGCAATGAGCTGCGCCTTGAGGCAAATTCGTTCCCGCTGGGACATTGTTATCATTTTGGTTATTTTTTGAGAATCAGCCAATAAAGCTCTTGCGTGTGATTCCTGTTGCTGCGAAGATGTCGCGCGAAGGAGCCTCCACGTGCCCAAGGAAAAGCCAAAGGTAAATATCGGCGAAGTGATTCGGTCGTATCGAAATGATCGCGGGCTTTCCCAGGGTGACATCGAGCGGCGCACCGGATTGCTGCGCTGCTATCTTTCGCGCGTGGAAAACGGCCACACTGTGCCGTCGCTCGAAACGCTCGCAAAAATCGCGGAGGCGATGGAAATCAGCCTCGCGGATTTTTTCCCTGGCGCCGATACACCTCAGGATCGCGAAACGAAGAAAATTCTGGGCGAGCTTTCCGAAGAGGAAATCCGTTTCCTTGCGGACATCAAAAAATACAGCACAACGCTGACGGACGACGACAAGAAGCTTGTGCTGGCGATGATTCGCAAAATGGCCACCGTGGTTCCACGAGCGGTTGCCGCCGCGCCGCGCGCCCGCTCCGCTTCCCGACCCGGCTACTAATCCAAGAATAAAAAGATGAGTGACAGCTTACGCGTCGCGATGTGCTTGATCGCAAGCGCCGCACTCGTGGCGTGTGGTGCGTACGTTGTTCGGCAGTACGATCGCGAGAATCCCAAACGCACAGTTCCAGTTGGGAGGCCCCTCGAAGTAGGCCACAGTTCGATTCTCACTGCAGGATGGATACTGCTCTTTGTTGGTTTAATCTCGTTTGTTGTTTTTATTCTAATTCTCATTCTTTTGATGGGATGGCTCCGGCCATAAGACCTGTTTTTAACGTAACTATTTTCGGGTGATGGAGTCGGGAGTTTTCAGGGTGACGATGGCGCGGTAGACTTTGCCGCGGCCGATCAGCAAATCCTTCGCGTGCGCTTCCACTTCGAATTCGAGAAATCTGCCATCGTCGCCGACGAGCCTCGCATCGGCGCGCACTAACGTCCCCTGCGGCACAGCCTTGAGGTGATCGACTTCGATGCGCGTGCCCACGCTAATCGTCCCCGGCGGCAAATGTTCCTGGATGGCTTTTGCCGCGGCGACTTCCATTAGAGCAATCATCGAGGGAGTGGAAAAAATTGCGGGAAGATCGGGGTTGTACGCAGCAATCGTCCATTGAAATTCAACGATGCGTTCGATGCTGCCCGTGAGATTCCTAGGAAATCGCTGAAGATTGCTGGAAACCGCTGATTTATTCCCGTTGTGGATTTGCGAAGCGAATGCACGCTTGGATTTTGATTTCGCCTTCGCCCTTGATTTTGGCTTTACGCGGCGAGCTGATGAACGCTTCATTATTCCTCTTGTGGCGTAATGGAGGAGTGCGGCGCACGGAAAAAGTCGCCGATAAATTCACCCAGCGTGACGCCGAACTGATTCCAGAGGCGCTTCCTCAGAGTTCGATAGTCCTGCGCGCCACTGAAGAGGTCGCGGAGAAGGTCGCGAAAAGTGGCGCTGCGCCGGGCGAACTGCACCATGCGCGTAGTTACTGCCCCGCCGAGAAAAGTGCCGCGAAAAACGCGCCGGACGAGGTGCGCCGCGATTTCGAGATCCACGACGAATTCAGCGCGCAGACGCGCGGGATAGCTTTCGGGCTGGCGATTTACGAGCGACTCTGCCAGCAAGTCGCCGGAACGAAGCGCGTAGAAGAGGCCTTCTCCGGTGATGGGATCGACATAGGCGGCGGCGTCTCCGGCGAGAGCCCAGTTGTGTCCGGCGATTTTTCTATGGCGCAGCGTTGTGAATTCCGGCGAAGGCAGAACGTGGCTGTAAAAACGCGCGCTGTCATTAGGAATACTTTCGTCGCGAATGAAGCCGTCGAGAAGATCGCGCAATGATTGCGTTGTGTACTCGGCCATTTTCGCGCAAATGCCCACGGAAAGATGATCGGTGCGCGGAAAAGACCAGATGTATCCCGACATGCGATTCAGAAATTTGATTTTGACGACCTCTTCCCTCGCGGGGATGAAATAGCCGAGCGTGACTTCGAGATCTTTGGGCTGAAGCGGAGTTGTGCCGGGGAGAAGCTGATTGCGTGCGCCTCCGGCGAGCACGACAAAATCGGCCGTATGGTCTTTTCCTGCGGCGGTGAGCTGCACTTTCTCCGATGAGGTATCAACTCGCGTGACGCGGGCGTGGTGCATTTTGCAGCCCGCGCGCTCAGCGCGGTCGAGCAAAAGACCGTTCAAAACTGCGCGGGAATAAATCACCAATGGCCGCGACATTTCAAAGCGCGCGCGATGGCCGCGGCTGGAAATCAGTTCAGCGCTGCGAATTTCTTTCTTCGCCGCAGGGCTATCGAGAAGAAACGGATATTTTTCGATGGCTTTATGCGTAAGCCCGCCACCGCAAGGCTTCTCCCACGCAAGATGCTCGTCAAAAAGTGTGACGCTGAATCCGGCGGAGCTTAGTTTTTCGCCGCAGAGAGCCCCTGCGGGCCCGCCGCCCACAATAGCGATTTCTTTCATTCGAGTGAGAACCAGTTCCAGATGAGATGGCCGCGCGCGTTCAAACGGAAAGTATAGCATTTTCTAGTAGGTCGTAAATTCATTGAAGCGCCTGTTTCGCGAATCGCACGCTCCGGCGAGTTCGAAGAAGTCCCTACTTTGTTCTTTAGAGAAACGGCTACAGGCTGAAAAGCCCCAGGCTCACAAATCGAGCGATGAGGCACCGCTAGGCCCCAGTCGGGCAGCCGGGCGTGCTCCGCAGATGGTGCTTGGTAGACTAAACCGATCCACAAAGTTCTTGTACCAGCAAACATTCACATCAAGCTCGGCGATGTCGACGACTGCTCTGAGTGCGATCTGCTGCCGATGATCGTTCGAAATGAATTCATGACAATACGGCAGGTACACAGACATGAATAGATCGTTTCGGCCTGCAAACCTCGGTGGTTGATCTGGCGTGATGGCCCGATCGAACTGCGCGACCATTAAGGCAGCAAGTAGTGCCCGGAACGGCGGACATTCACGAACAAATATCTCGATCCGCTCATCTGCTATCGGCCGGCCCGTCGCTCTCTCGAAAAGACCCTTAGCGAAATGCCAGTAAGCGCCATGCGGACGGCGGTGCTTCAGCATTTCCGTAAGCTCCGCTGCTGACATCGGCCATGAATCGCGGTGTTTTTTGCGAAGCTCCTGGAAAACTGACCTGGGATTAAGAAAAACACTCTCGAACTGTTGCGCCGCGTCTTTCGCCTGTATCAACTGTTCGGCAGAAACTTCGTCGATATCCGGAATCTCATTTTCAAAAATAAAGCCCGTGTACTCGGATGATCGAATATCTACCTCGGTCCAGTTGAACGGCTGTTGGCTTTCGAAGGCGAGGGCCAGTTGGATCGTAATCTCGTGGGACGGAAGTATGACGTCACCCTCGCCGTTCATAAGTAATCTTCGACAGAGCATTCGTAGCTTTTCTCGCTCGTCCGCCACGGGGTGCGCAATGATCTCGTCCAGAGTCGTTGCATTCAGACGAACGGCATAGCCTGCGTCCAGTCCGCCGAGCAAACTTTCAGCGTCCGACGCACCACTCCTATAAAGCCTATAAAGGGCGTCGATCCCGCTCGTGTCGAAACCTAATATCTTCCTGTCCATTTTAGGCACCACGTAATCATAGCAGAGGTAAGTCGGTCCCTGCGGCCGACCTGTGCCACGAAATCGGCTGCTGAGGTTCAAAACAGGCGACCTGGCCGCAGAACGAAAACCCGCGGGCTTGTTGCGTTTTCGGACAGGAATCCCACAGACGAACAGAAGTAAATCGGCGCGCAGCGGCAGAAAAAAGCGCGAAATTTGTCCATTTTCCCTCGAACAGTGATTGCATTCGATGCGCGTTCAGTGTAGGTTCTCCGTCACCCGAAAATCGGAAAACGTTCGGAAAATTTGGTTCAGTTCCCTCTTAAAGGGAACGAATACGGAGATGAATGATGCGCAGAATGGTTCTGTCGTTTGCGGCGCTGGCAATTTTTGCGGCGCTGCCGATCGTAGCAGCGCAGGCGCAATCGAAAGATGACGCAGCGAAGAGTGACGAATTCAAAGTGGAGCAGCAGCAGACGAAAGGCTCGGTGACGGTTGAAGGCAAGGTGATCAATTACGACGCGTACGCGGGAACGCTTGTGGTGCATCCGCAAGGCTGGGATGACGTGCCGCAAGATACGCCGAAGGACGACAAGAATCCACCAGTGGAAGCCAGCATGTTCTACGTTGCGTATATGAAATCCGGTGCGGATGCGTCATCGCGTCCGATCACTTTCCTTTACAACGGCGGGCCCGGTTCCTCGACGGTCTGGCTGCACATGGGCGCGTTTGGGCCGCGGCGCGTGGTGACGGCGGATGATACGCACACGGCGCCCGCGCCTTATTCGTTGGTGAATAATGACTACAGCCTACTGGATGCGAGCGATCTGGTCTTCGTGGACGCTCCCGGCACCGGCTTCAGCCGCATCGCCGGACCGAATAAGGAAAAGTCGTTTTACGGAGTGGATCAGGACGGGCACGCGTTTGCTGAATTCATCACACAGTTCCTTGCAAAGTACGGCCGCTGGAATTCGCCGAAGTATTTGTTTGGCGAAAGCTACGGCACTACCAGATCGGCGGTGCTAAGCGCGATTCTCGAAGGCGAATACGACGTGGATTTCAACGGCGTGATGCTGCTCTCGCAAATTTTGAATTTCGACAACAGCGTTGACGGACCGGAAGGCAATCCTGGCATGGATCTGCCGTACGAGCTGGCGTTGCCGACATATGCGGCGACGGCGTGGTATCACCACAAGCTGCCGAATCAGCCGAGTAACCTGGACTCGTTCCTGAAAGAAGTGGAACACTTTTCCATGAACGATTACGCGCTGGCGCTGCTTCAAGGAAGCGCGCTGCCTACTGATCAGCGAAATGCAATTGCCGAAAAGCTGCACGAGTACACCGGCCTGACGGTCGATTACATTTTGAAGGCGGACCTGCGCATCAGCGGCGGCGAGTTCGAAAAGATGCTGCAAGACCAGAACGGCTTGACGACGGGACGGCTGGACACGCGGTTTTCCGGGCCTTCCATGGATCCCCTGAGCAAAGAAGCCGAATACGATCCGCAGTCTGCATCAATCAGTTCGGCGTATGTGTCCGCGTTCAACGATTATGTGCGAAAGGATTTGAAATTCGGCGAGGACCGAACCTACAAGCCGGAGATAAATACGGGAAACTGGGACATGACGCATCACGGAAATCCCGGCACGCCGAACGTGATGATCGATCTGGCCGATGCAATGAAGTACAACCCGAATTTGAAGGTGCTGTTGAACGCGGGCTACTTCGATCTGGCCACGCCGTTTTTCGAGGGCGTGTATGAAATGCACCATTTGCCGATTCCCGCTTCGCTCGACAAGAACATCGAGTTCCGGTTCTACCAGTCGGGACACATGGTGTATGCGCACGAGCCGTCGCTGAAGCAGCTCCACGACAACGCGGCAGAGTTCATTTCGTCGACAGAAAACACCAAAGGGAAATAGTGAGCGAAACACTGGGCAACAACGGAATCTGCGTGTCTGTTAGACGAAACAAAAATGCAGATTCCTCGTCGCTTCGCCTGCCTGCGGCAGGCAGGCTCCTCGGAATGACAGTGAAGTGGCGTTTTCTCTCTTGCTAGAAAATATTCAAGTGAATCTGCAAGAATTTCTTCGGATTGCGACGAAAATCTCCCATCAGGAGACGCATGTCTCCCGTTAGGCCGGTTAGGTTGTCGTAGAGCTGCGGATCGGTGAAGAATTTGCCGAAGGTGCCCTGCCCGTTGTTCATTTTGCCGGTGAGATGATTGATGTTTGCCGAAGCGTCCCGAAGATTCGTGAAAAGCGAATCGTCGGTGACGAATTTACCGAGACTTCCCTGCCCGTTGCGAATGCCGGCGAGGAGGCCATTCGTGTTGTCGAGGAGCTTGTCGGCCTTATCGTAAAAAGCGCGGTCGTAGACGAGTTTACCGAGGCTTCCCTGCTGATTTTGGATGGCCGCGGTCATGGATTCGAGGTGCGTAGCGCTGGCGTCGAATTTGTTGTAGAGGTCATCGGAAGTCAAAATTTTCCCCACGGAGCCCTTCCCCGCTTTGATATCGGAGACAAGGGATTGCGCACTCGCAGCGACGGAATCGAAATGGTCATAAAGAGACCGATCATAGATGAATGCGCCGGCCGTGCCTTTGCCGCTGTGGATGGCACCGACGATATCGCTCACTTGTTTTAGCACTGCGTTGACATTGTTCTCTAACTGAACGCCGTTGGCGACCATTTGCGTGAGGTCATTTCCGGCGACGCCCTGGATCACGCCGCCGTCGGGAATTGGGTCGCCGCTATATCCACGCGAAATGGTGACGTAACGATTGCCGAGAAGACCAGAAGTGAGAAGGCTGGCGTTCGAACTGGTACGAATGAGACTTTGATAATCCTTCCCGATGCTCATGACGACTTCAATGCTGTCCTGCCGATTGGATGTGCTGGTGTTGACCTTCATATCTTCGACGTTGCCGACGGGCACGCCGTCGAGAGTGACCGGCGCGCCTTTCTGGAGGTCAGCGACCTCGGGCAGATAAGTCTTCAGCGTGTATTTGGCGCCCCAGGAGCTCGGCCCCGTGACGTAGAAAATCGCGACGGCAATAATAATCAGACCGACGAGGACAAAGACTCCTACGCGAAGCTCTTCCCAGGTGATTTGCTTTCGTAGCGCCATGCTATTCTCCTCTCATTTCTGCTGGAAAATTAAAGTGATTGCTGCCCTCATAGCCTTGAGATGTGAACTCGCGTCGAACGATTCATGCCAGGAATTGTCGCAGATACGGGTCTTCGGATTTCAGAAGATCCGTGGTTTGTCCCTGAAAGTAAATCGTTGCGTCGCGGATGACCAGAACTTTCGTCGGGGCAAAATGCTTTCCGTCAGCATCCTCCCAGATGGGAACAACGCGGTTGATACCAGGCTCGAAGACAAAATTCGCCAGACCGAAAGCGTCCTGCAGGCGATGCGTGGCGAGGAGAGATGTGACTCCGTTCAGATCGCGCAGGCGAAGAATGAGGGTGATGATTGTCTGGCTGGTGACGGGGTCGAGGCCGGCAGTCGGAGAATCGTAATAGACGATCGGCGGCTGATCGATGAGAGCGCGCGCAATGGAAACGCGGCGGCGCATTCCGCCGGAAAGTTCGGCGGGAAATTTATCGTAGGCGTGTTCCATTTCCACGAAACGCAAGGACTGGCGGACGCGCGTTTCCACTTCGTCAGCGTTGACCGATTCCTCGTGAAGACGAAAGGAAACATTGTCGGCAACGCTGAGCGAATCAAAGAGCGCTCCTTCCTGAAAGACGAATCCGATGCGGCGGCGGAAATCGAGTAACTCAACTTCCTTCATATCGACGAGATCATGGCCCATGATGACCACGCGCCCGGAGTTTGGCCGCAAAAGGCCGGCGGCTAATTTCAAGAGAACTGTTTTGCCGGAGCCGCTTTCTCCCAAAATGGTTGTCGTTTCGCCGGCGCCGACTTCGAAGCTGATGTCACGGAGAACGTCGACATCGTCGAACCCGATGCTGACGTTCTCGAACCGGATGAGTGGCTCGCCGGGCACGACTTCATTGGTCACGGGAACGGGCATCGTAACGTCAGGAACGATTATAGATGCAATCTGAAATTCGCTGCAGAAAAAGCAGGCATGCCATCAAGAAACGAGGTAATAGAGGAGCAGCTTGCCGATAAAGAAATCGGCAACAATGATGGAGATCGAGCCGGCGACAACGGCGGACGTGGTGGCACGGCCAACACCTTGAGTTCCGCCCCGCGTGCGCAGGCCGTAGAAACAGCCGATCGTCGAGATAATGATAGCGAAGACGAGCGGCTTCACCAAACCCTGAACGATATCGCCGACTGCGAGCGACTGCATTGATTCATTCCAGAATTCAACCGGGCCAATCGCCAACTGAAAATACGAAACGATGGACGCCCCAATGAGTCCAACTAAATCGGCTACGCCGGTGAGCAGTGGTAAAACAATGACGGTTGCGAGGACGCGCGGCACCACGAGCTTGCGAACCGGGTCTGTGCCGAGCGCGCGCATGGCGTCGACCTGTTCCGTGACGACCATGGAACCGAGCTCCGAAGCGATGCCGGAGCCGTTTCTTCCGGTGATCAAAAGAGACGCTATTACAGGCCCGAGCTCGCGTACCAGCGCCAGAGCCACCACTTCGCCGGTGAGGCTCGCGGAGCCGAATCGCTGGAATTGCGCGGCGGTATTTTGCACCATGACGCCGCCGATAAAGAAACCGGTAAGCAAGATGATGGGCAGCGAGCCCACCCCGATCACGTCCATTTGCTCGAGAATATCCCGGAAGTAGAGGGGCGGCGAGCAAACCTTCACGAAAGTATCGCCCACAAGATAGGAATATTCCTGGAGTGACTGGATAGGACGCTTCAGCAGCCTGTTGACGACGGCCAGCAGAGAAGGCCCGGAAGACGGCATTTTGGAGGTGAGTGTAGCCATCGTGCGCGCGAGCGCTTCGACAGCGTAACGTTGCATAGGAGGGAACGTCAAGGAGGGACAACGGGTATTTTGCCTGGTGGCTGGCTTTCAGGCGGCGGCTTCGGTAAAATTTTGCGCTCGCGCAAGGAGAACAAACGACAGAGATGCTGCGATTTCTCACGGCGGGCGAATCCCACGGCCAGGCGCTGGTGAGCTGGATTTCCGGCATACCGGCGGGTGTGCCTGTAGATATTGAATTTGTAAATCGTGAACTCCATCGCCGTCAACTTGGCTACGGTCGCGGCGGCCGGCAAAAAATAGAAAAGGACCAGGCGGACTTTCTGGCCGGAGTACGGCACGGGAAAACCATCGGGGCTCCGATTGCGATTCGCATCGAGAATCGCGACTGGAAGACGTGGGAGAAAGCCCTGCCAGTCGAAGACTCCGACGGAGCCGAAGATGCGCAGAGGCATCTGACATCGCCGCGACCTGGACACGCGGATCTTGCTGGTGCGCTCAAATTCAATTTTCATGATGCGCGATACGTATTGGAACGAGCGTCCGCGCGCGAAACGGCGGCTCGAACCGCCGCATGCACGCTGGCCAAGCTGCTCCTTCGCGAATTTGGCGTCGATGTGCTTAGTCACGTGATCGCCGTGGGACATGCGCAATTGGAGCGGGAAGCTACATGGGAAGAGATTGAGCGCGTGTGCGGGAATCTGGAATCGCCGCTGCGTTGCGTTGATGAAGCTGTGGAATTGCGAATGAAGGCGGAAGTGGATCAGGCGCTGAGGGCGGGAGATTCCGTCGGCGGAATTTTTGAGGTCGTGGCACGCGGCGTTCCGGCGGGACTCGGAAGCCACGCGCAATGGGATGAAAAACTCGATGGACGACTAGCGCAAGCGGTGATGTCAATCCAGGCCGTGAAAGCCGTTGAGATTGGAACGGGCGTTCGAAATGCGACTTCATACGGATCGGAAGTGCAGGACGAAATCCGCTATGATAGTGAGCGCAAGCGATTTCAGCGCAGTTCGAATCGCGCGGGTGGCGTCGAAGGCGGTATCACAAACGGCCAGTATGTGGTTGTGCGAGGCTATCTGAAGCCGATTTCGACTTTGCGGCGCGCGCTGGGATCGGCAGATCTGAAAACAAAGGAACAAATCAAGGCCGCGTATGAACGTTCGGACATCTGCGTAGTGCCGGCCGCGGGAGTTGTGAGCGAAGCAATGGTGGCATTTGTGGTGGCGCAGGCATTCCTCGAAAAATTTGGCGGTGACTCACTGGAAGAAACTCGGCGGAACTTCGAGAACTATCAAAAACAACTCGACGAGTTCTAGAATAGGAACTGATGATAAAACCCATTGTGAAATTCGGCGCGGCCGTGCTGGAACAGCCCACGCGGTTTGTTGAAAAATTCGACGCGGAGCTGGCGAAGCTTACCGAAGATATGTTCGAATCGATGTATGCAGCCCGTGGCGTGGGACTCGCGGCACCGCAGATTGGACTGAACCTCAATCTGGCGGTAATTGATGTGACCACCGGGAAAAATCCGGAGGCCAAGCTCGTGCTGGCGAATCCGACGATTACACACTCGGAGGGCGAGCAGCGGGAAGAAGAGGGCTGTCTTTCCATCCCTGGTTTTCGGGGAAACGTGCTTCGGCCCGCGTTCGTGACCGTGCGCGCGCAAGACGTTACTGGAAAAGAATTCGAAATGAAAGGCGAAGGGCTGCTAGCACGTGCTTTTTGCCACGAAATCGATCATTTGCATGGCATTTTGTTTCTGACGCATCTGAGCATGCTGAAGCGCGACCTCATCAGAAGAAAGATCCGCAAATTGAGCAAGGCCGGCGAGTGGTAGAAAATCGTGCCGCTGAAAGTCCTTTTCTGCGGCACTCCCGCATTTGGATTGCCGACGTTGGAGCTTCTGCTTGAGAAGCCGGATTTCTCCGTAACCGCAGTATTGACGCAGCCGGACCGTCCCAAAGGTCGCGGCCAAGGCGCCGTGCAATCGCCGATAAAACAGGCGGCACTGAAGGCAGGCGTGCCGGTTCACCAGCCGGAAACGTTGCGCTCTGCGGAAGCGATGGAACTTGTTGCTGCAATTCAGCCGGATGTGAGCGTCGTGATTGCGTATGGACAAATTATTCCCCGCAACATGCTGGAGATTCCACGATTTGGTTGGATCAATCTTCATGGATCGCTGCTGCCGAAATATCGCGGAGCCGCACCTGTGCAGCGCGCGATTCTCGCCGGCGAGCGGCGGACTGGCCTGAGCATCATGCGCATCGATGCTGGGCTCGATACAGGACCGATTCTGGCGCAATCGGAGGTCGAAATCGGCGGTGACGAAACTGCCGCGCAATTGCTCACGCGGGTGAGCGCGCTTGGCGCTCCGCTGATGGTGGATGCACTGCGCAAGCTGGAGCGCGGCGAAATCACGCCCAAAGCGCAGAATAATGCCGAAGCCACGCCGGCTCCGCCGCTGAAAAAAGAGGAAGGCTTGATTAATTGGCAAGAGCCAGCCGACGCGATCTACAACCGCATTCGCGCATTTGATCCGTGGCCCGGCGCGTATACGCGCTTTCGCGGAAGCGTTTGCCACGTGTGGGGCAGACCAGGCAAGCATCCTACGAAGCCGCATAGCGCAGAATGTGGAGCAATCGTGCAAGATGAAAAGAAGCTGCTCGTCGCTTGCAGCGAGCGGACCTGGCTGGAGATTGACTTCTTGCGTCTTGAAGGGCGCAAACGCGTCGCAGCCGCGGAATTTGCAAATGGCGCGCGCCTTACCAGCAATGACCGCTTCGCCTCATAACCCGTTGCGAGACTCTCCAAAGAAAACCTCAGCGCGAGGACTTGCGTATTCCATTCTGCTACGCGTGGAAACAGAGAGCGCGTACGCGTCAGAGCTATTGCACAACCGGCTGGACGCGACGACCAACGAACGCGATGCAGCGCTGGCGACAGAACTCGTGATGGGAACGCTGCGCTGGCAGCGTCTGATTGATTTTTTCATCGAGCGCTATACAAAGCGAAAAGTATCGGCACTGGATCGCGAAGTGCTGATCATTTTGCGGCTCGGAATCTACCAATTAAGGCATCTGACCCGAATTCCTTCGCGCGCAGCAGTGAATGAAACGGTGGAGTTGGCGCGACGGGCGCGGAAAAAGTCGGCCGCGGCGCTCGTCAACGCGGCACTCAGAAAAGCAGCCGCAGAACGAGAATCGCTGATCGCCAAATTTTTGCCGACCGAGCTGAAGACTGCGGATGCGTTGGCATTGCGTTATTCGCATCCCACGTGGCTTGCGGAAGGCTGGATTCGGAGTTTTGGCGAGCAGCAAACTGTCGCACTCATGGAAAGCAATAATCGCCCACCGGAACAGGTATGCGTTCTGCTCAACGCAGCGCATCGCGAGGAGGCAATCGAGTCGTTGCGAAACGATGGCGTCACGTTGGAGCCAGGGCATTTGCTTTACAAGGCGATGATTGTCCGGTGCGGAAACCTGCGGAAGGCGAGCGCGTTTCGGAATGGCTGGGTTGGGATTCAAGATGAAGCTTCCCAGCTTGTGCCGCTGCTGCTTGATGCGCGACCCAGGGAATCCGTGCTCGATCTTTGCGCCGCGCCGGGCGGAAAAGCGATGATTCTCGCAAATCGGGTTGGTCCTAAAGGCCGAGTCGTGGCGGCAGACTTGCGCGAGACGCGCCTGCAAAGCATGCGCACGCGCATTGCGGGAATGGATGCGCGGAATATTTCATTGGTAGCGCTGGACGGCACGCGCGAGCTGCCGTTCGGCTGCCAATTCGATCGCATCCTTGTCGATGCGCCTTGTTCCGGAACCGGAACACTGGCGCGCAACCCGGAGATTCGCTGGCGGCTGAAGCCCGAAGACCTGACGGACTTGCATCAGCGTCAAGCGAAGCTGGTGCGTTCCGCGCTTGCTCATCTGGAACCCGACGGCGCGCTTCTCTATTCGACGTGTTCGCTCGAGCCGGAAGAAAACGAACTTGTAGTGCGCGAAGTGCTCGATTCAGAGCCGCGGTTTCGCGGCGAAACTGTGGAGATACCGCAAGAAATCCTGGCTGCCGGAGTAAACTCGGCAACGCTCGTTGGCGAAGATGGCACGTTCCGCACGTTTCCGCCGCGGCATAGCACGGACGGGTTCTTTGCGGCGCTCATTCGGCGAAAGTAACATACACGTAAACAATCAGTGACGACTCGCATTGAAGCGGAGCAAGCGTGATGCTAGGCTCGACCACCGAGGGCCGTCTGTGAACTTTCGCGAGCGAATTGAATGGGCCGGGCGCATGACGGTGCTGGTGTTTTTTCTGGCGTCGATTGCGTTTTTGAGCGCGCTCATCACGATGCGATTTGCTATTGAGGGGCGCGAAGTAAGCACGCCTGACCTCGTAGGGCTTTCCACGACGCAAGCGGAGCGGGACGCAGGAAGCCACGGACTTCATATGAGAATCGAAGACCACATTTACAGCAGCCTGCCGAAAGATGCCGTGGTGCGCCAGAGTCCCGCGAGCGGCAGCGAGCTGAAGAAGGGTGAATTGGTGCACGTAGTTGTCAGTCTGGGTGTGCAGACGACCACCATTCCGCGGCTCAATGACCGAAGCCTTCGCGCCGCGCAAATCGAGCTGCTCAGTGAGGGCTTGCAGACGGGCGAAATTTCCAGCGTGCATCTGGCGGGATTCGCTCCGGATTTTGTGCTGCAGCAGAGTCCGCCTGCCGGGTCGACAAATGCGACAAGCCCGCACATTGACATGCTGCTCTCGATGGGCGCGCCGGAAGTTGCGTACGTCATGCCGGCGCTGGAAGGCTTGCCGGCTGCGGAAGCTGAGCAGCGGCTGGAAGCGGCGGGATTGAAATTGGACAAAATTACGCCGATGCCGCTGACAGGCAAACCGCCGGGGACCGTTACTTCGCAACTGCCTTTGCGAGGAGCGCGCGTCCAAACGGGAGAAAGTGTCGAACTGCAGGTAGCGCAATAGCGGCCCTTGGGCTACAATCGCGAATATCCATGAACCGCTTCCCTTTCCCTATCGAGATTACTCCGTCAATTTTGGCCGCTGATTTCACGATCCTTGGAGAGGAAATCAAGGCTGTCGAAGAAGCAGGGGCATCGGGGATCCATGTTGACGTGATGGATGGGCACTTCGTGCCAAATATCTCCATTGGCGTGCCGGTTGTCGAGTCCCTCAGCAAGGCAACCCGCCTGCCGCTGCACGTGCATCTGATGATTGAACGCCCGGGGGAGTTTGTGCAGGCGTTTGCGAGGGCCGGGGCTCATCGAATTTTCGTGCACCAGGAAGCCACGCCGCACCTTGACCGCGTCGTGGCGTCGATTCACGAAGAGAATTGCGAGGCGGCCGTCGTTTTGAATCCAGCTACGCCGGTTTCAACCCTGAAAGAGATTATGGACCGTGTGGAGGCAGTGCTGGTGATGACCGTGAATCCGGGATTCGGGGGACAGAAGTTCATTCCCCAGATGTATGGGAAAATTCGTGAGCTGCATGAGCTGCGCTCGCGCTATAATTACGGCTTCCGAATTGCGGTCGATGGGGGTGTTACGCTGGAAAATGCCGGCGAACTTGCTGCTGCGGGTTGCGACAGCCTGATCGCTGGAACTTCGATTTTTCACACGACGAGCCCCGGAGCGGCTGTGCGCCAGATGCGCCAGTTTGCAATCGAGGCGACATCGCAAAGGGTTTAATGAACCGACTGACGCGACAAATTCCCACTTTGCTTGCTGCTGCGGTGTTCCTGTCTTTTCTCCCGACTGGTTGCGGAAGCAAGAATGTCGTGCCCAAAGGGCCGGACGCCGGCAATGTGGAGCCGGATAAAGTTCTCTACGACCGCGCGCTGAATGATTATGAGCATGGCCGATACACCGAATCGCGCCTCAGCTTGCAAGCCCTTATCAACAGCTATCCCGACAGCGAATATCTGGCCAAGGCAAAGCTCGCGGTGGCGGACTCCTACTATAAACAAGGGGGAATTGAAGGGCTAACTCAGGCAGTTGCCGAATACAAAGATTACATCACCTTCTTTCCATTCCTCGATGATGCGGCGTATGCGCAGATGCAAGTTGGGATGGCGCACTACCGCATGATGGAGAAGGCGGATCGCGATTCCACGCAGGCGGGGCTGGCGGAGCAGGAATTCCAGACATTTCTGTTGAAGTATCCGAAGAGCAATTTGGCGCCGGAGGCGGCGCAGCGGCTGCGCGAAGTGCAGGAAATTCTGGCAGCAGGCGATTTTGATGTGGCGCGGTTCTATTATTTGAAGGGAGATTATCGCGCATCGGGCGCGCGCTTGACGGAAGTAATCGGCCGCTATCCGCTCTTCAGCGAGGCGGACCGCGCAACGTGGATGCTTGGCGATATTTACAGGCGCGCCGCTCGCGGCTCGAAAAACGAACAGGAGCGCGCTCGGTGGCGCGCGGCGTCTGACCTTGTCTACGCGAGCCTCGTGAAGAATTATCCTCTTTCCCCGTTCGCCGCGGACGCGAAGCGCCAACTGACGGAAGATGGCGTGAAAATTCCCCCTCCTGACCCTCAGGCGTTGGCGCGCGCTCAATACGAAGAGAAATTTGCTAATGACCACCCGAGCATGCTCCATCGGGCTCTTGGAATCGTGAAAAGCTCGCCGGACGTTTCGGCGGCAGCGCGAACTGGCGAGCCGGATTTGAATCCGCCGGGAGAAATGAACGGGTCACAACAAGATGTACTACAGGCAAACGGCAGCTCCAGCGTGGCCGTCGGATCTGCGGCGAATGCGTCCTCTTCAGGCGAAACCGCTACGGCCACAGCCGAAACAGTCCCGGCCACAGAATCCTCCAGCAACTCGGGCGGGGCGACGATTTCAGAGGTTGACCCTCCCACTGCCACCACAGTAGGAGCAGCGGCATCTGGGAACACCGCAGTTTCTATACCCGACCCGGGCGCGAAACATCCTCAAACCGAAACAGACATCAACGCGGCCGAGGAGTTGAAGATGAACCCGCCAGCCACCTCGAAGAAAGCGGTTTCCCAGCCGAAGCCCGCCAGCACATCCAAGTCCAAGTCGAAAAAGCAGAAAACTCCCAAGGCTGACAAAAAAACCGAGTCCACCAGCAAGAAAAAGAAGGGTCTTCACAAAATCCTGCCCTTCTAGGCCCCAAACCCCTGCTTACATCTGAGGCACGCGCCTCCGCCGATTTCATTGACTCGCCTCTGTGGCGATGCTCCAATAGTTTCGCGGCTGTCCCCGCTTCGGTAGCGGGCCGCAACGTCCCTGAGGGTTAACTGTGCCGACAATCCTAGTTGCCGACGACAACAGCAATATCCAGAAGATGGTGTCCCTTGTCTTCAAGGAAAAGGGCATCGATGTCGTGGCCGTCGGAAATGGCGAAGCTGCCTGCCGCAAAGTTCCGGAGGTGCATCCCGACGTTGTTCTGGCGGATGTTTTCATGCCGGTGCGGAACGGATATGAAGTCTGCGAGTTTGTGAAGCAGGACCCGCAGTTTGCTGAAACGCCAGTGATTCTCCTAGTAGGCGCTTTCGATCCGCTGGATGAAAAAGAGGCTCATCGCGTCGGCGCGAATGGCGTGCTGAAGAAGCCATTTGTCCCCCCAGAACCTCTGATCACCATGGTGAGCTCCCTCCTGAAAATGGAGCCGCCCGTTGAAGAAGCTCCCCCCACGCCGGTCGAGGCCGCACCGCCCGTTGTGCCTGTAATTCCCCCTCCGCCTGCCCGTGAAATGCCCATCGCTCCTCCTGCGGAGGATTACCCAGAAGCCGATGAGCTGGCTACGGGTTTCGGCGACCCGGTCGCAACTCCAGCGAAAAAAGAGCAGGAAGCTGAAGAGGAAGAGGATTCCGAACCAGCGAGCGAATGGGCGCGACGCCGCGCAACAGTGGACTATGAAATCGATGCTGCCGATTCCGCCGATATGGTGGAAAAGCTGGCGGCACAAGGCGCTGCGGAGGAACCCGAAATTAAAGCAAAGAACAAGCGGCTTCCATTTGGCGGCGCGAATATTCCAGGAATGGCAGGAGACAATTCACCGGAGTTATCGCCATCCCCTGCCGTTTGGCCTGAGCCGGAAGCCGAACTTTCCGCTGAACCGTCGTCTTCCGTCTCACCGAGCGCCGAAATAACAGAGGAATTCTCGCCACCCACCATAGTGGAAGAACCAAAGACCTCGACGCACGCAGACCAGGGAAACGTGCCAAAACTCGAAGATGCCGAAGTCGAGCCGCCTGCAACGCTCATGCGCGTGCCGCCTCCTAAGGACTTCGATGTCGTTCCAGAACCAGCCATAACGGATTCGCCGAATGCTTCTGGTGCGACGCATGAGACACCCTTTGATGCTTTGCCGGAGATTCACATTGCCGAGCCCGCGGCCGAGGTTGAGGCTTCGTTTGCCAGCGATCCGTTCGAACCGTTTAGCGAACTGGAGAAAATGCCATCTCGGTCGGAAGATGAGTCTCCGGCGCCCTCGTTTGCTCCGGAAGCGTTCGAGCTGGCTTCACCGGCTTACTCAGAAGCAGATGCAAGTACGGCAAACGCCGAACACGCTCAGCCGATCCTGGCCGACATTGAAGCTGGCACCAAAGAAGGCTCCTCGAAAGCTGTGGTGGACCAGGCAACGGTAGACGATGTCGTGGCAAAGGTAATCTCGAAACTCGAGCCGCAGCTTCATCAGGCGCTCGCAAATGGCGTTCTGCGCCCCCTCGTAGAAGAACTCCTCAACCAGCAACGCGAAAAGAAGTAATCCCACTCCGCCAGAATCCCATTTCGCTGTCAGTTATGCGAATTGACAGCGCTGTGGCACGCCCGTAAAATCGCAAGGTTGTCCGCGTGCCGAGGTAGCTCACCGGTAGAGCGCGGCCCTGAAAAGGCCGGCGTAGGCAGTTCAACTCTGCCCCTCGGCACCACTCCATTGCCTACCGTGAGCATAGCTGGAATGAACTGGCATCGGCTGTGTTTGCGCCACTGGAGCGAGAGCCGCGGATCGAGTACATCGAAATGCCGGAAACCATCCGCACGAGATATCAATTTTTCACACAAGCGGAAATCGGGAAATTGCGCTCGGCGGGCTATCGTTGCCAAGTGACTCCTTTGGCTGAATCTATTCGTGACTATGTTCTCAACTACCTTGTGCCTGACCGTCCGTTAGGCGAGACTTCATCGGAGAACTAGAGGAGGCTGCAAAAATGCGTATCCGATGCCTATTTTCGACGGTCGTCGCTTTGTTTCTCTTGAGTGCCGGCAGCCTGGCGCAGATGAAGGGTCCTGCCAGCAGCTTGGCTTCTGCGAATCCACTCGAACAGGTTGCCTATATTCACGGCATGCCCGGTCCGTTCGCCGTGGCCGGTTATCGCATCGGGGAACGCGCCCTGAAGGAGCTAGGGGTCCCGCGAGGAACCTTCGCGTTGGAAGTGGTACACAAAACGCCATTCAAAGTACAGTGGAGCTGTGTCGCCGATGGCGTCCAAGCGGCCACGGGCGTGAGCGTGGGAAAGTTGAACCTGAAGCTCGTCGAAGTTCCGCAGGACCGCATGGAGACAATTGTGTCTGTTCGATCTTCAGGGAAAGCTATCGTTTTCCGCCTCACGCCGGGATTCGTCCAACGATTCCTCAACCTTCCGCACGAAGAGCTTGCGGACGCCGGACGGCAGGTTTTGACGATGCCCGATGAGCAGATATTTTCGTTCGTTGTGACACGGACAGCTCAGACCAATTAAATTATAGATGTCTCTTCTTCACGGCCATCCAAAGAATAAGCCCTCTTTTGCAGAATTCTCCGCGCAAGAGTGTGTGTATACTTCGCGAGGAGAAAAGCATGAACAAAGCATGTTTCCTCAGAATGGGTTTCCGCGTCGCGATTCTTGTGTGTTGGTGCGCTCTTGTGTCCGGAACCATAAAGGCACAGCAGCAACGGGCAGAAGGCCACGAACATTGGGTAGGCACCTGGGCTGCATCGCCGCAAATGCCTCCTGAAGGCGCGGCGAACGCAAATTCCGAGGATGCGGGCTTCGATAATCAAACGGTGCGAATGATTGTGCGCGTCAGCATCGGCGGCGATGAACTGCGCGTGCGACTCTCGAACGCCTTCGGTAGCGCGCCGCTGCGAATCGGCGATGCGCACGTGGCGCTTGCGGGTTCCGGCGCTGCGATTGTGCCGGGAACAGATCGTGCGCTGACGTTCAGCGGGCGCGAGGCATTCACGATTCCGCCGGGCGCGCTGGTGCTGAGCGATCCGGTGCGGCTGAACGTACCGGCGCTGGCAAGCATCACTGTGAGCGTCTTCGTTCCTGAAGCAACGGGGCCGGCAACGTGGCACGCTCTCGGGCGCGAGACCACGTACATTTCGAGGCCGGGCGACATGTGCGCAAACGCGGACTTGCCCGACGCAAAGACGACGACTTCATGGTACTGGCTTGCTGGCGTGGACGTGCTCGCCAACGACCGCGCCGCAGCAATTGTCACGCTCGGCGATTCGATCACCGATGGCGCGTACGCCACACTGAATGCGAATCGCCGCTGGCCCGATGTGCTGGCCGAGCAGCTTGCCGCAAGAAGCGACGCTGCCGCAGATCCGCTGGCCGTGCTGAACGAGGGCATTTCAGGCAACCGGCTGCTGCATGATGTGGATGGACAGAATGCACTCGCGCGCCTTGACCGTGATGTTCTCTCGCAGGATGGCGTGCGCTATCTGATCGTACTCGAAGGAATCAACGACATTGGCTGGCCGCACATGAAAGGAGGCCAATACGCGGCTGACGCGGTAAGCGCAGACGAAATGATTGCTGCATTGCAGCAAATCGCGGAACGCGCGCACGCACATGGCATTCGCGTTTTCGGCGGCACGCTCACGCCATTTGGCGGCGCATTTTACCAGACGCCTGACGGAGAAGCTGAACGCGAGAAAGTGAACCAATGGATACGCACGAGCGCCGCATTCGATGGAGTTATCGACTTCGATAAAGTAACGCGCGACCCGAAGCAGCCCGAAAGCTTTCTGCCGGCATATGATTCGGGCGACCATCTGCACCCGGGCGCTGCAGGATACGATGCGATGGGGCGTGCGGCAGCGAAAATATTCGAAGCAAGAAGTTCTGCGAAGGCACCGCGACGACGTTAGCTCCCCTTCCGCGCGGTGAAAATTCGCCGTGTGCGAAGGCGCAAAAGACGAGACTCGCGTACCGCGAGCCGCTGGCGTAGAATCCGCAAGAGGTTCCTGCCATGGCAAATGGATGCGCGCACGTCAGCGAAATCCGCAAAGTGACGCCCAGCGGAAAAGGCTGCAAAGAATGTCTGGAAATGGGCGACACGTGGGTGCATCTGCGGCTGTGCCTCATTTGCGGGCATGTCGGCTGCTGCGATTCCTCGAAAAACAAGCATGCGACCAAGCATTTTCACGCGACGAAGCACCCAATCATCCGTTCGTTTGAGCCCGGCGAGGATTGGCGCTGGTGCTATGTTGACGAAATGATGCTTGAATAGACCGCGATGAACGCAAGCAAAAAAGTCACTGCCCCGAATGCGTGGCCGGCGCTTTCGCTGAAAGAATGGGAACCGACGCGCGCAACTCTGCACATGTGGACGCAAATGGCCGGCAAAGTAAAGCTCGCCCTTTGCCCAAACGAAAACCATTGGTGGAACATCACGCTGCATGTAAACAGCCGGGGCCTAACAACACAAGCGATTCCATATGGCGACCGCGCCTTCGAGATGCAATTCGATTTTCAGAAGCACGTCCTTGAAATCCACTGCAACAATGGACAGCAGCGTGAAATCGAGCTGGCCCCGCGTTCGGTAGCCGATTTCTACCGTGAATTCATGGACGCGCTGGCATCGTTGGGTATTCACGTAAACATTTGGCCTATGCCCGTGGAAATTCCGAACCCGATCCGTTTCGACGAAGACCGCATACACGCTTCGTATGTCCCCGAATATGCGAGGCGGTTCTGGAGAGTCCTGCTTTCCGCGGAATCGGTGCTGGAGGAATTTCGGGCGCGATTCCTGGGCAAATGCAGTCCGGTGCATTTTTTCTGGGGCAGCTTCGACCTGGCCGTAACGCGATTTTCCGGCCGCCGCGCACCGGAGCGTCCGGGCGCGGACAAAATAACGCGCGAGGCTTATTCACATGAGGTGATCAGCGTGGGATTTTGGCCGGGAAATGAAGGCGCGAGCGACGCAGCGTTCTACGCATATGCCGCGCCGGAGCCTCAGGGATTCGCGCAAACTCCTGTACGTCCCGCAGCAGCATTCTACGAAAAGGGCCTCGGAGAATTCTTGCTGCGTTACGAAGACGTGCGCCGCAGCGATTCGCCTGCGCAATCCATGATGGATTTCGCGCAGAGTACGTACGAAGCGGGCGCGACACTCGGAAATTGGGACCGCGCGGCGCTAGAGCGCGCAGGCAACGAAACCGCCAGCAACGAAGCGAGCGCATGAGCGGGGAAATCACAGACGTTTTGGTGATGGGCGGAGGCGCAACGGGCCAGCTTGCTGCGGCGTATCTGCGGATGCGCTTTCCCCAACTGAAAATTGCGATTGTGGAAGGCCCTCACAAAAACCGGCCCATCGTCGGCGAATCCTTCGTTGAAATTACCATTGATTTTCTGCTGGAACTCGGGCTCGGCTCATATTTGATCGAGCATCATTTTCCAAAATACGGTCTCACTTACTATTTCAAGACGGAAATCGACCGTCCAGAAGACCGCACCTACGTGGTGGATGAAACGCCCACCGTTCCGCCGCTGCTTTCGTTTCAGATTAACCGTTTCACCTTTGACCGCGAAGTGCGGCGGCGAAATGTCGAGAGCGGTGTCGAGATGATTGACGGCAGCATCGATCAGATTGATTTAGGCAGCAACCGCGCGCTGCATTCGCTGACCGTTCGCGACGCAGAGGGCCGCGAAGTCACGATGCAAGCACGATGGCTGGTTGACGCCACGGGACGCAACCGCCTGCTCGCCAAGAAGCTGCAGCTCAATGACAAAGTGACGCTACAGAAAGACGTCTTCTGGTTCCGGCTGGCGAATTTCAATCCTGAGATTCTCGGGCGCATCAGCGCTGTAAAGAAAGAGAATCGCGCCTTCGTTCCCTATTTCGCGACGCATCATTTTTTCGGAAAAGGAAATTGGATCTGGTGCATTCCCATGCGCGCGCCGGATAATTCGCCGTTTATCAGCATTGGCATCACCTATCGCAAGGACGTTTACCCGCACGGCCAAGTGCGCACCATCGAGCAGTTCCTCGAATGCGTGGGGCGCGAGCACGAAATGATTGTGGAGCTGGTGCGCAGCGGTACAGTTTGCGACACGAATTATTACGGCTCGTATATGTGGGAATGTCGCCAGCATTATTCAGCGGATCGCTGGTACATCATTGGCGACGCGGGCAACACAGTGGACCCGCTCTACAGCGTGGGCATGGCGCTGTCATCCGTGCAGATCCGGCAAATCGCGGCGATGATTCAGCATGAACTCAATGGACATGATTGCCGTGAGTTCACAAAAGATTTGGATACGGCAATCAATTCCTTCCATCACAGTTTGACGCGCGACACAACGCGTCTGTATGAGTGCATGGGCGACGCATATCAATGCCATTTGCGCGTACATTTGATCGTCACCAAGCTTTTTCATTTGGGATTGCCCGCGCTGATGAACGATTATCTGTGGGATCCGCTCGGCACGAAATTGATCAATCGATTCGCTGACCTTGCAACACTCGAGCGCGAATCGAAGGAATTTCACGATCTGATCCGCCGGGTCGCAGCGAATCCGAAAAATCACGCCATCGAGAATTTCATCAAAGTCCAGTCGAGCGATTCGATGAATTACGAATTCTACGAATATCACCGAGAGGAAGAACTGCCGGCATCGTTGCGGCGGATGCTGTTTGGGCTCGCTCGATTGCGCCTTGACCTCCTCGCGGCGCTCGGCTGGCGCGGATGGACAGAGTTTCGACAGCATCGTGCAGTCGTACGAGACCTCTTGCGCGGCCTGGCGTTATTGCCATTTCACAGCAGAAAATTGCGTCAAAACTGGCTCGCTCGCCGCATGTTTCCCCTGCACCAGAACATGCCCGCCCATGAAGAAGCGATGCCGAATGCCGCAAACAGCGCGCCTCATTCCACGAACGACTGGATGCCGGCAAAGCCAATGATGCGGACTCAGGCTGCGGGAAGCGGTTCTACAGCCGCGCGCGAGCCTCTTCCGGATGATAATTAAACGGGCCTAATTCCGGGATCGGCCTAGTTTCAGTACCGATTCGCCGGCGGCAGCAACTGGCCTTTGACAATGACCCCACGCACCCGCTCGAGCGCATGGATGTCTTCAAGTGGATTGCCTTCCACAGCCACCACGTCACCTTCTTTGCCGATGGCGATCGTCCCCACGTTATCGAGTCCGAGGAGCTCCGCGGACGCCTTTGTGCCAAAGTGAAGCGCCTGCTGTGGCGTCGCTCCGAAGCGCACGTCGGTCATGATTTCATCGCGTACAGTTCCCTTCCCCGGCTCGTAGGTCTGGTCAGAACCCGCGACGATGTTCAGTCCAGTGGCAAGCGCGATTTTGAATCCTTGCAATTCGCCCTGCCAGATCAAATTGGCTTTGCGAATCGCGTAATCCGGCATGTGCATCTTGGCGCCGTTCTCAACGATGTTGTTGGCGATGTAGAGCGTCGGCGTGAGGTAAGTTCCGCGCGCCTTCATGTAATTTGCGGCACCCTGATCGAGTCCCGCGCCGTGCTCCACTGAATCGATTCCCGCATGCAGACACGCCCAGATGGTCGGCAGATTTTCGAGGTGCGCCGCCACTTTCACGTGAGCGTTGCGAGCCTGCTCGACGATGACTTTCAGCTCCTCTTCCGAAACCTGCTCGGAGAGCGGCGAGTCAAGCGGAGAAAGCACTCCGCCCGAAGCAAGGATTTTGATCACGCGAGCGCCGTATTTCAGTTGCCAGTGAACAGCCGCCTCGGCATCTGCTGGAGAATTGATAAAGCCGTTTTCGGGAGTGTAAAAATTCTCGGGCGTCAGTTGGGGCGGAAAATCGTAGAAATCGCCGTGGCCGCCGGGAATGGAAATCGCGTGCGCGGCGGGAACAAGATGCGGCCCGGGGATGGTGCCCTCTTCAATGGCATCCTTAAGCGCGACATCGATAAATCCTTCGCCCCCAAGCACGCGTGCAGCGACAATGCCGGAATCAACCGCATACGCCATGGCTTTGGTCGCACGAATCGTAGCGAGCGGGAGAGACGGATATTTTCCGCGCGGTCCCGTCCACAGATGAATGTGCGCGTCGACTAAACCGGGAATACAAGTGTACTTCGTGAAATCCTCACGATTCGCTCCGGCAGGCGCATTGAGGTTCCGGCCAACCGCGGTGACTTTGCCGTCGACGATCAGCACTTCGCCGCCGTCAATGGCCGGCTCGTCCGCATCGGCAATCAATTTCCCGCAGCGGACAATCGTAGTGTTGGATGTCGCGCTTGGCGCGACGGGCATTTGGTCAGTATCTTGCGCCAGCGAAACTGGAGCCGAAAACGAAACCGCAAAGGCGCACAAAATGAGCAACGCGGCAAAGGCGATTCCACGTTTCATACTTCCTCCATGGACGATAGGGATAGGGCAACAAGTTTGAGCCGCCGAAGATTATTCCCGCCGCGAATAGCTGTCAACGATGACTTCTGTCGGACGCGATCTGTCACAACAAAAGGAGCCGTTGAATGATGCGCCTGCGCGTGATATGCAGTTCGCGGAGGCGAGCAATGATTCGAGTAATTGGCATGTTATCTTCCGCAATCCTTACGGGGGCGCTTTTCGTAAGCATAGCAACAGCACAAACCGCGAGCAGAACGCCCAATGCGAGCGCACCGGAGCACTGGCAAACGCAGGAGGGCGATTTCGTGGTTCACGACTTTCATTTTCATGACGGCGAAACCATGCAGGATCTCCGCCTGCATTACACCACTCTCGGAAAACCGCAACGCGACCCGCAAGGACGCGTGACCAACGCGGTGCTGATTATGCATGGCACGGGAGGCACAGGGCATCAATTTCTGCGGCCCGTCTTTGCCGGCGTGCTCTTTGGCCCAGGACAATTACTCGACAGCTCAAAACATTTCATCATCTTGCCGGACGACATTGGCCACGGAGGCTCGAGCAAGCCGAGCGACGGCCTCAGAATGAAATTCCCCAAATACGATTATGCCGACATGGTTCAAGGAGAATACGATCTGGTGACCGAAGGCCTTCATCTGAATCACTTGCGGCTCGTGATGGGCACGTCCATGGGCTGCATGCACACATGGATGTGGGGCGAGGCGCATCCGAACTTCATGGACGCGCTAATGCCGCTCGCATGTCTGCCCATAGAAATTGCCGGACGCAATCGCATGACGCGCAAAATGATCATGGATGCAATCGAAGATGATCCGGCGTGGGACCACGGCAATTACACAACCGAACCGGTAAACGGCCTGCGCGCGGCCCTCGACGTCGAACTGCTGATGGTCAGCTCGCCTCTTTATTGGCAAACGGAATGCCCGACGCGCGAAGCTGCCGACGCTTTTTTGGCGCGTTCGCTTGAAGAATGGCTGAAAGGGCTCGACGCGAATGACATGATTTATGCCTTCAATGCCTCACGCAACTATAATCCAGAGCCGGAGTTGGGAAAGATCACCGCGCCACTGATTGCCATCAATTCCGCGGATGATTTTGTGAATCCTCCCGAACTGCACATCGACGAAAGGCTGATCCACAAAGTCCCGCACGGCCGTTTTGTTCTGCTGCCGATTACCAGCCAGACGCGCGGTCACGGTACGCATACGCTTGCGGCTGTATGGAAGGCCTATCTGGCGCAACTTTTGGAGGAAAGCAGCCATAAGACGCATTCCGCCTCCGCTGCATCCATCCATTGAGGCGATTGCAGCGGGATAATTGGGTGTCTATAATTGATTGGAGGTGCTTGCCCTGCCCTTTTTCCCGCGCGCGTTTGTGTTGATACCGGTGTTACGGAGCAAACGATGACTCCTGAGCGACGCATTCATGGGCGGCGGATTTTGTATTCGCCGGAGTATCTGGATATAGGCGCCGATAACGGCGGAGTCGTGGTGAATCTCAGCGAAGGGGGCCTTGGATTTCAGACCGTCAACCCGGTTACTCCAGATTCGCACCTGCCTATCTCTTTCTCGCTCGCCGTTGGCTACCGTATTGACGTCAAAGCGCGCGTCGTTTGGGTCAACAACGACGGAAAAATTGGAGGCGCCGCTTTTAACAAGTTATCGAAGGATTCTCAAAGCCTGATTCGCGAATGGATGGCGAAACAGCAGTCAGAAGAAGGGATTGATCATGAGGATCTAGGGCCGGACGCGGCCGCTCAAATCGAAACCGGCATGACCGCAGACGCGCCGCAGATAAAAGTCGCGCAACCTGTGCCAGAGGGCGTAACTCAGGCGAGCAAATCCTTCGCAAACGAACCCGCGGCTTCAGGAATTGAGGAAACAGAGGTCCGCGACGGAGTTGTGCCGCCCACATACGCTCCAAAGCCCGCGGAAGCAAGGCCTACCAACCCAGTCGCAGCGGATTTTCAACGGCCAGCCGCGCCAGCTCCGCACTCGACTGAAAAAAAGCGTGAAGGGGAGAATGGCTCTTCCTTTTCGGTCATCCCATCCATTTCCGTATGGAGCAGAAAAGACCCATCACTTCCGACATCTCCCGCATCGCTTGGGCTGCAAAGGAATGGCGCTCCATTATTTCCGCCGGGGCGAGACGAAAATATCTTTGCCCGCCCCTCCAGCGGGCTTGAGCCAGAAAGCGAACGAAAGGCTCCCGGAGCGCTGATCGTGGTTGCGATAGTAATCGCAGTGGCGGCTCTCGGCGCATTTTACGTGCGAACGCATCGCCAGCCGATTGGGAACGCCATCGCGCGCATCGGGGACAGCATCGCCGGCAGTTCCGCCGCTAATCCCAGCGCTCCCGCCGCCGCAGCTCCCGTCAACAGTGCAAGCTCGCAGACGACGGCGCCTCTGAAGCCGAATTTGCCGCCCGTACAAAACTCTCCGGCAAAGACGCAAGGGCTTAATGCCGCACAATCAGCTTCAATCCCGGCTGCACCGAAGCAGGGCGCGAGTTCCTCGGCGACCCCTGTGCCGCCCATTTCGGCAGGAGCCAACCACGCCTCCGCTACCGGACAATCCAGTGCGGCGAGCCCGAACAAAACCTTGGCCCAGACATCTGGCAAACCTTCCTCAGTCCAGATTGCGCACAACGCTTCGAAAAACCAGAATGCGCCTGCAGCTCCCGCTTCGTCATTGCTCGCAGCACAATCGGAATATCAACGCGCCGAACAATACCTGAATGGCACGGGAGTGACACAGGACTACGCGCAAGCAGCGGAGTTGTTCTGGCGCTCGCTCGAAGCCGGATACACCGACGCAGCTCTTCCGCTGGCCAACCTCTACCTCGAAGGCAATGGCGTTTCCCACAGTTGCGCGCAAGCTCGTATTCTTCTGGATGCCGCCGCGCAAAAGAACAACGCGCAGGCTATACACCAGCTTGCGCAACTCCCCGACGACTGCCAATAAAGGGCTCATTAGGAACTTCCTCGATGTAATTTTGGACAAACCCGAGTCATTTTCCGATGCCGCCGCGCGCAGCGACATGAGAGTATTTTTCGGACAAGTCTCTCGCAACATTCCAGCACAACTTAGGCGGCGGGACCTGCAATGAAACGTAAGAAACTGGGCGAGGTGCTCCGGGAACGTGGAAAAATATCTCCTGAGGATTTGCTCCGCGCCATAGAAGAGCAGCAAGGCAAGGTCATTCACCTGGGCGAGCTGATGCTCGAACGCGGTCTGGTGGCAAAAAATGATCTCGTGGATGCGCTTGCCGAAGTCAGCCGCATTCCTTACATCGATGCGATTGCCGCGCAAATCGCCCCCGAAGCGCTGAAGCTCATTCCCGCAAGTGTGGCCCTGCGATTCTGCGTTATGCCCGTGAATTTCGAAGGCAACCGCCTCGTGGTCTCGATGGCCGAACCGCAGAACCTTCACGCCATCGATGAACTTCGTTTTCTCTCCGGCACGGACATTGTTCCGCGCATTGGATTCCGCTCCGAAATTAAAGAGGCTATACGGAAGTGGTATCACCTGGAATCCGCTGAAAACGGAGAAGAGAAGCTGCCGTCGATCGAGGACGCCTCTCTGGAAGCGATGGAATTTGTTTCCACCAGCTCCCTGCAAAGAAATATCGACGCGATGAAGGAAATGCAGGCCGAGCTGATGCACAAGAGCACTCCGGCAATGCGCGTCGTGTCGCAGACGATCTCCGCAGCTGTTTCAAAGCAGGCCAGCGATATTCACATCGAGCCGCAATCGGGCGACACAGCCGTCCGCATTCGAGTGGACGGGATGCTCCGCGATTTGATTCGCGTGCCGCGTTCCCTGCAAAGCTCTGTCGTCTCTCGCATCAAGATTCTGGCGGATATGGACATTTCCGAGCGCCGCGCCCCGCAGGATGGCCGCTTCATGGTGAAGTTCGGCGGCGGCAAAATCGACTTGCGCGTTTCCACTCTGCCTACGCAGCACGGCGAAAAAGTCGTTATGCGCTTGCTGCAAACCGACGCGCCCATGCAGCAGTTCGAGAGCCTCGGACTTACGCCGGAAGTGGCCGCGGATATGCGCCGCATCATCGCCTTGCCTCAGGGAATGCTGCTGGTGACAGGCCCGACGGGCTCGGGCAAGAGCACGACTCTCTACTCGGCGCTAAGCGCATTGCGCAAACCCACTGTGAACATCATCACCGTGGAGGACCCCGTCGAGTACGCCTTGCAGGGCATCAGTCAGGTTCAGGTGAACAACAAGGCCGGTCTGACCTTCGCGAATTGTCTGCGCTCAATCCTGCGGCAAGACCCCAACGTCATCATGGTCGGCGAAATTCGCGACAAGGAAACCGCGGAGATTGCTCTCAAGGCCACGCAGACTGGCCATTTTGTGCTTTCCACTCTGCATACCAATGACAGCATCGCCGCTGTCAGCCGCTTGCTCGATCTCGGCGTGCCGGCGTTCATGATCGCCGCTTCCGTTTCCGGAATTATCGCGCAGAGGCTGGTGCGCAGGCTCTGCGCCTGCAAGGGACAAATGGCAGCCAGTCCCGCCTATCGTGCACGGCTGCTTGAGGCGGGCATGAGCGAATTGCCGGAGTCGCAGCTTGTGCCGGTTGGCTGCGACGCATGCGACGGAACCGGCTACAAAGGCCGCGTCGGCGTCTACGAGATGTTGCTTTTCAACGATGCCGTTCGCGCGGCGGTGCGCGATGGCGCCCGAAATGACGAAATGCGCGCCATGGCGCGCGCCGCCGGAATGAAGTTAATGCAAGAATACGCATTGGAGAGAGTGAAGGAAGGGCTCACGACAATTGAGGAAGTGTCTCGCGTGATTCCGTTCGAGCACATCCCATCCGTGCTCTGCGGGCAATGCCATCGCGAACTGCAACCCTCCTTTGTCTACTGCCCCTATTGCGGCTTTGCTCGCGATGCGCTTGAGATAGTCGGTGCAAAGAAATCGGACTCCAGAAGAGAAGGGACGGCCCGTCAATGAAGCAGCGCAAGACGAAATCTCTGAAAACGCAGCGGGAGTGGGCTGCAAACCGAAGCACCGAACGCTATTCGAGCCTTCGCGATCTTCACGTGAGCTATGAAGGCCACGGCGACACGATCATAACGCGCCTGCCGGATATTTCCACGAAGGGCATGTTCATCAATACTGCCAGGACTTTTCCAGAGGGCGCCGTCCTTAACGTCCGTTTTCGACTGGCCCGCACGGGCGCCGACGTACAATCGCGCTGCGAAGTCCGTTACTGCTTGGAGGGCGTCGGCATTGGAGTCGAATTCATCGAGATTCCTCCCGAAGCGGCTGCTGCGATTGAGAGAGAGCTGCGCCCAGGCACGCATCGAGCTACCAACAATAGCCAACGGCACGCTTCGAGCCGCCAACGCGCCAAGAGAGCTGGGAAATCGCGGAAGACGACCCGCAAACGGCACAGACCGTAGCCCGCACTAATCGTGGCTGTCCATCCGGACAGGTCATCCTTGCGAAACGGAAAAAGAGTGCATTATTGCACCCGCCCGCGCCACGACCCACAATCGGTTTGTAGACGTTCGTCGTACGCGCCGACCTGTGCTCCGGCGCTCACTCAAAAAACGAGGGTAGTTTATGGCCCCAACGTCCAAAACTATTTTGCCTATTGAAGCAAACGCATCCAATGCCGAGCGCCGTAGTGCTGTCCGCTATCAATTGACCGTATCCGCGGAGGTCGTTGAACTCAAGTCAGGAACTCGCTTTTCGACTCGCACGACGGACTTGGGCCCCGGCGGCTGCTTCGTCGACACGCTCATGCCGCTGCCCGTCGGTTCCGACGTTAACATCCGGCTCCACAAAGACAACATCAGCATCGAGGCCACTGGCACAGTCACTTTTTCCCAGGCCGGCCTTGGAATGGGAATCGCCTTTGGCGAAATGCCTCCTGAGCGGCAGACAGCCTTCGAGGCATGGCTGGCGGAATTGACCATGGTCCGCCCCGCGAGCTTTGAAACTCACGGTGCTGCTCCACGCGTCGCCCGTAGCAAAGAGAGAGGATCTGGTCTCACCCAGCGCCTCATCCGCCTGCTGGTGAAGCGCAATTTGATCACCGAAGCGGAAGCAGTCGCCCTCCTCGAAGATCCGCTGCTCTAGCCGCACACCTCGACAGAACTTTCATCCGGCCGCACATTCGCGCGCTGAGCGCAGTGCCTTTTGCCAGCGCGCTCCTGTTGCGCGATGATCGTGAGTGACCTGCTGTTTCTTTTTCAGCCGTTGCGGGTGCGCCATCCTTTGCGCCCGCGCTACTCCACGAGTCGCGTTTCCGCCCGCTGTCATCCTGAGCGCAGCGAAGGATCTCGCCTCGACGCCTCTGTCTTGTCATTCCGAGCGAGTCCCGATGTCCCTTCCTCTTCCGCGGCCCCCCCGCGCACGCAGTGCGCGCGCAAGGTACCCGTTTCTAACTCGTCACTCGGCACTAGCCACTCGCCACTGCTTTTTGTATGATTCCGCGCGGTATCCACTTGTGGTGCGCGACGTCGAACCATGAACCAACTTTATTACGGCGACAATCTCGACGTTCTCCGCCGCTACATCAAGGACGAATCCGTCGACCTCGTCTATCTCGACCCTCCTTTCAAAAGCAATCAGGACTACAACGTCCTCTTCGCCGAAAAAGACGGCACCGGAGCCGCCGCACAATTCAAAGCCTTCGAAGACACCTGGGAATGGAACCAGCTTTCCGCCGCCATGTACGAGGAAATCGTCGAGCGCGGCGGCCGCGTCTCCGACGTAATGCAAGCCTTCCGCCGCTTCCTCGGCACCAACGACATGCTCGCCTACCTCACAATGATGGCTCCCCGCCTCGTCGAACTTCATCGCGCCCTCAAATCCACCGGCAGCATTTATCTCCATTGCGATCCCACCGCCAGCCATTACTTGAAGCTCCTTATGGACGCGGTGTTCGGTCCCGTAAATTATCGAAACGAGATATCGTGGCTGCGCTCGCAACCAAAGAGCCATACCACCGTTAATTTTCCCAACTGCCGCGACATTCTGCTTCGATACTCGAAGGGTGACAGACCCAAATTCTTCAAGGTCTACAGCGAGTACGACGAAGCATATTTGAAGAAATTCTATAGATTCGTCGACGAAAAAGGTCGCCGCTACAGGCTCGGAGACTTGACGAACCCTAATAAAAACAGGCCGAACCTCACATATGAGTTCCTGGGCGTTCTCCGAGTGTGGCGTTGGACGAGGGACAGGGATGGAGAAAGCTTGGCGCGACGGACTAGTCTATCAGTCGAAAATGGGGGCTGTTCCCCAACTGAAGCGGTATCTTGACAAGATGAAGGGTCAGCCACTGAGCGACAATTGGGACGACATAGAGCATTTACATGGGTCCAACTTGGAAGGCCTCGGCTATCCGACACAAAAGCCGGAAGCATTGCTGGAGCGAATTCTCAAGTCGAGCAGCGAGGAAGGAGAGACGGTCCTCGACCCGTTCTGCGGCTGTGGCACATCCATCGCTGTCGCTCAGCGCCTAAATCGCAAATGGATTGGCATCGACATAACCCATCTTGCCATCGGCCTCATCAAGAGCCGCCTTCGCGACGCATTCGGCGAAGCCGTCAAGGAAACCTACAAAGTCATCGGCGAGCCGACCGCGCTTCCCGACGCCGAAGAACTCGCCAAAGAGGACCCCTATCAATTTCAGTGGTGGGCGCTCGGCCTTGTCGGCGCGCGCCGTGCCGAGCAGCGCAAGGGCAGCGACCAGGGGATCGACGGGCGCCTCTATTTCCACGACGAAGGCGAAGGCGGCTCAACCAAGCAAATCATCTTGTCCGTGAAATCTGGACACGTTAACGTGGCGCAAGTCCGCGACCTGCGCGGCTTCATCGAACGCGAAAAGGCCGAAATCGGCGTCCTCATTACTCTCGAAGACGCAACGAAACCTATGCGCACCGAAGCTGCCGCCGCGGGATTCTACAAGTCCCTTTATGGGCAGGATAAATATCCAAAGCTGCAAATCCTCACCGTCGCCGAACTCCTCGGCGGCAAGAGCATCGCCTATCCTCAGCACAGCCATAACGTCACCTTCAAACGCGCCCCTCGCGCCGAAACTCCTCAAGCCGAACAACTCACCCTCGCCCCGAGTGACGAGACCGCCAAGCCGCGAAAACCCCGCAAGCATTCGTAGGGGCGCTGCTTGCTGCGCCCGCGCGACTCTCCGAGTCGCGCCGCCACAAGACCGCGTAAGCCTAAGAAACATCGCCAGATCGCGCCGGACCAGAAATTCCTTGACAATGTATTTATAAAATGGTACACATATCAGTGCGCGCCTGAAAACTTCAGGCTGCGACAAGCCGCCGCTTCGGCGGCTTTCGTATTTTATGGGCGCGGGGGAGATCCTAATCGCGGAAATATGGAAAATTAGAAATCGATGCAACTTACACAAAACAAACACTCGAACTCATTTCTGATCGCGGAAATTTCCGCTTTTAGAAAAATTAGCCGCCCACTTTCGGACGCCGACCGCAGCCTCACCGCCGCGCGGGTCTTTGCTCCTCACTCCGCACTGGCCACTCGTCACCGCATTTCTAATCGACAGAGCTATGAAAAATTAGAACCTTACATAAGCCTAATGAAATCAGTAAAGCTCACCCTTCTAATCGACACGAAAATGCACTTCATCCAAGGTGTTCTGTCCTCTTTCGGCACCGTTGAGCGCGCACCTGCTCACAAATGCCTGTCGCCTGCGTCTGAACAATACGAAACGCTTTTGCGTATCATCATCGGCCCACTTTTCGAGAGAGGTGACACCGCATGATAAAGAATCTGCAGTTCGCAGGGGCACTCCTCGCTCTGGCGCTGCTCGGCGCATTTGCAGTCGCGCCCGCGCAAGCCGCCATCGAAGGACATTTTGATCGTACCCTCACTGTAAACGGCCCCGTCGATTTGGACGTAACTACCGGCTCAGGAAACATTACGATTCATCCAGGCGATGCCGGCAAAGTGGAAATCCACGCAACAATTCGCGCGAACGACAACTGGCGCGAGAATGATAAGGACGTCCAGTCTCGCGTGAATTATCTTGAACAGCATCCTCCTGTCGAGCAGGACGGCAACACCATCACCATTGGCCACGTCGAGGATCGCGATTTGCTGCGCGATATCTCCATCAGCTACGACATTGTTACGCCTGCGCAGACTCATCTCCATTCTGCCACCGGCTCCGGCAATCAAACTGTCGACGGACTCGCCGGCCCTGCCGAAACCTCCTCGGGTTCTGGCGACGTAAGGCTCAATCAGATTGGCTCGGACGTCCGCGCGACCACCGGCTCTGGCGAGATTACGATTTCCGGCGTGAAAGGCACTCTCAGGGCGAGTAGCGGCAGCGGCGATATTCGCGGCGACCAGATTTCCGGCGCAATTACCGCTTCCACCGGCTCGGGAGACGTCAGGCTCACGCAATCCGGCTCAGGCGATGTGGAAGTTTCCACCGGCTCGGGAAGCGTCGAGGCCAATGGTGTGAACGGCGCTGTGCGCATCGGAACCGGCAGCGGAAACATCAGCGCCCAGGGCACGCCTACTGGCGATTGGCGAATTCACACCGGTTCGGGAGACCTCACCGTCGAACTGCCGCAGCAAACCTCGTTTGAGCTGTACGCGCATACAAGCTCCGGCAGCATCGATTCGAAGTTCCCGATTACTGTGCAAGGAACCATCTCGCCTCGCGATCTTCACGGCCAAGTCGGAAATGGCGGGCCGCTCGTGGACCTTCGCACCAGTTCGGGCACGATTCACATCGAGTCTCGTTAGCATCATCCCTCAAGGAAATTCCGCTCCAGGGCCCGGCCATCGTGCCGGCCCTTTTTTCCGCCGAGCGCGTTTATCAGTTAAATACACGCTCCTTCCGTGCCCTTCCCTCCGCGATATAGTTGCACTGGTTCGCCCGGTCCCCTCGCCGGGCGGGAAAGGAATCCCACGATGGCCCGCCCATGCCATGTGGCAGGATGTAACGAAGAAGTTTTGCCCTTTTTGGTGCGTGACGGTGTTTGCTTGAATCACTTCGTCGAAATGGTGACTGAAAGAGCCGAGCTGATTCGCGGCTCTTGCATCCAGTCGCAGCCGATTGATCAAGAGACAATCGATTGGCTGCTCGGAGAGGCGCGTCACGTCGCGCAGGTGCTCTCCGCATCCGATCCAGGATGCCACGATGAGCAGGTCCTCGAACTGCTTTTGTGCCTTGCCAATTTGCAGGACTACATCAAACATCACTCGGTAGCCGTCAAAGTCCCGAACTAAAACGCGCGTGCCTTGAAGCGCGCTCGGCGTTCCAATCAAGCGTTAACTCTCTCGACGCTCCGTCTTGCTTTTCGAGATTTGGCGCTGCAATCTGAGCTTTCACGGATTTGACCGCCTCCCATGACCGACGATCAAAAGACCAACGACCAAAACACTGACGCCGCAAAGAAGCCACAGTTCCGGGCAGCCCAGCCTCAAATCCCTGGTGTGCCCACGCGACAACCACAGGGTACCGTCGCAACCAACGCAACTGCAAAGAGGCCCGTTCAGCCGTTTTACCTCTGGGCCGTAGGGGGCGGTGCAATCCTGGTGCTGATCATAGCGATTTTCTGGTGGGCTTACGGCGTGAACAAGACGCCACAGAGCGCGCCTGTGGCGGCTGCACCCGTCGCCGCTGCAAGACCTGCGCCGCGCAAGCCAACGGAAACGCTTCCCGTTGCGCCCGGCCCAATCGCCACCGTTTCTCAAATGGAACAACCCTGGAGCACTCGCAAGTTTCTTTACCGCCACCCGGACGGTACAACGACTCTGGCAATGCTGGTTCATCTCCACGGCGGCACCTACTGGGCCTTTTCTCTTCACGAACCCTTTGGAAACTGCGAATTGGAGCTGGCCAGCGTCGAAAAATTGCGGAACTATTACGAACTATATGCAAAATACCCCATGGTGGGCGATCCCTGCTCACGAACGGTCTACGATTTAACGCGCTACGGCAACGGCCCGAATGGGCTTGTCCGCGGAGCAATCGTTGCCGGCACCGGTTCGCGTCCGCCCCTGGCAATTGAAGTCGACGTCGAGGGCGAAAAAATAGTCGCTTCCCGCAGCGAATAGCTCGCTTAAGTCTTCCACAGCTTGAGACCTGCTAATGGCGCATCGCCGCCAGGCCGTAACACTGGCTGCACGCAGGCTCGCTGCCAAATACAATAGAGTCAGAGCCAGCGGCGTACCCGAGCGCGGTATCGCGCGTAGGATTCGCCAAACGTCTCGCCCAGCCGCGACTCTTCCAACGGAATCACGACTTTTTGCAAGTACACTATGCAGAGCACGAGGGTGACCAGCGCCGCGATTTGGGCCTGCAAACACATCGTGCCCACATACGCAAGCACGATGCCGACATACATCGGATTGCGGCTCAGGCGATAAGGGCCTTCATCCACGAACGCCCGGGAAATCTCACCCGGGGTTGTAGTGGTGTGCCGCCGACGGAAAAGCAGTTGCGCCCATCCTGCGACCACCACGGCCACAAGCCACAGTACGATGCCTGCGACGTAGAGCACGTGCCGGACGCCAGCGGAAACCGTCGGCCGTGGAAACAAAGCGCCGATGCCCATTCCCGCCAGGTACGCAAGTACAAACACCCAGGGTGCCGGGATGCGTAGCAGCAGCCGGAGAGGCAGCAGTGGTCTTTCGGGAACGGCCATGCGGCCGAACATTATAACGAATGAAAGCAAAACGGCCCTCTGATATGTGCAGAGGGCCGTTCGCTTTTCAGCCGGGAGTCAGGTTACGGAGTTGTCAGCAACTCCACGCTGCGCGCCACCATTTCCTGCTGCCCGGTTTGTTGGTCCACCAATATGAAGCCGACGACTCTCAAATCGAACGGACCTGCGCCGGAGAGAGCGGACAGGCCGCTCAAATTGATGTAATTGGTGAACTGCGTTGAAATCACCGTCAGCGGCTGAGGCAAAAGAATGCCCGCCAGATAATTGTCGTTGATCTGGAAGCTGCCCGTATTTCCGCTGTCGATTTGCGTGCTTCCCACAACCCATGAGCCTTCCTGACCCTGCCGCTCAAGCGTCACGCGATGCACTGTCAGAGTTTCCGAACTCCCTGAGCCGTTAATCTTTCCGCCGATTGCCAGCCGCTGCCCCGGCGCAAGAGTTGTGTTGTTGAAGAGAAGTGCCGTCAGCGGATTGTGGAAATCGCCGATGAGATACTTCTCCGAGCCGTTCAAAACGAAGCTGTCGATCGCACCAATGGGCGCCACAGGCTGAACATCAGGCAGTTCGCTGCGAACGTACACCTGCACTTGAGTCGCCGGATTGGGCGTCGGCGGATTCACGTAAGTGGACAAGCCTCCCGCGAAGAAATGATCCTGCGAGAGAATGCCCACTTCCGTAGCGTCGATCTGATGCGTCACGCGATCCAGTTCCCCTGACACGTCCACAATGGAATTTGTGGTCAGCGCGTCGAATGAGGCATCTCCGTCCCATCCCGTTTGCGCGTTTGTGGCCACTGTCCACGTCCGCCCGTGAGGTCCCTCCATCGCAAACGTCGTGTCGGTGTTATCGATGTTCGTCACGCCGCCGCGAAAGCAATCGATCTGAGCGTCGGGACCATCCGCCGCAAGCGCGCGAACATTAAACGTCGGATTCACCGTTCCTGTCACTTGCCCGTTTTGTGTTTGAATCGTCTGTGCCAGATCAAGGTCAACCAGCAATCCAACCAGATCGTTCTGACTCACCACAAGAGGATTCGCCAGTTGGACCGTAACATTGAACGTGCCCGGCGTGCCGTTGATGGTATTCAGCGCCGGCGGCGTCTGTGTGGTATCCAGAAAACCGATGACCGGCGTATTGCCAGTGATCGTCACGCTCGTATACGTCCCCGGCTGCACCGGCTCGAGATCGATCAGACCATGCAATCCGCTCAGCCGTGCAAAATCAATATTGACCGTGTTCGCGAGAACCGGCAACGATCCTCCCGAATTGTTTACCGTAATTCCCGTAATCATCACATCAAATGAAACCACGCTCGGAAACGTCGGCTGCGCGTCAGTTCCCAGCGTAAAAACGTTGCCTGCCTGCGGCTGAATATTGCTGGTGGTTTGCTGTGAGCCGCCACCACAACCGCTCATTACTGCCAGTAAAACGACACCACAAAACACACCAATACTCTTCCGGATTTGCATCCTCTTCTCCTGTTCCACCCCAGAACGGACAAGAAAAATGGCCGACAGCGAGGGTCAATTTTGGTCTTGCCTGAGGACCACCACCCTCTTCTTGTTGAACACTGGCCCCGCGGAGAAGTTGCGGCAGCCCGCGCCATTCGTCACGGAGCACGGGCTGTCAGTTGCCGAGGAAACATGCAGGTGAACGCGAGGTTTAGCGATTTCCTGCGGGCACGCGCTTGAAGGACAACAACCGATCACTTTTCCGGCCGTTTGTTGCTGTGCGCACGGAATGCTTCGAGCGTCCATCGATCGTTCGCTTGGTCGTGTCGCAATACGTAAACATTGCCATCACTCGCCGTAACCCGAAAAAACGTCGCATCAGGCGAATACCATTTATCGTCTACGCTGTCGACGCCGTACGTATTTCCGCCCGCAAAAAAACGCACTGGCCGCTCATCCGCTTTATAGCCTGCATAGCATTCGACGCGAATCTCGTGCATTGGCCGTTACACCGCATCATGCCGCGCGCACACGCACGCGTCCTTCCGCTTTTCGTTGAATACGCTCCGCGTTGTACGCTTCGCCTAACAAAACAACAATCGTTGTCAGATACATCCAAATCAACAAGCCTATCGCTGCCGCCACTCCGCCGTAGACTACGTCATACGGCATATGCCGCACATATGTGCCAAAAATCAGGTCCACTGCCCACCAAAGAATTGTGGACAACACTGCTCCCGGCAAGACTTCTTTCCAAGTCTGATGCTTTGGCCTTCCAATTCTGTAAACCGCCATCAGCACCGCCACGCCCAGAACAAAAACAATCGTGAGGTAGACCGCTACCAGCAAAAAATGCAGCCCAGTCGAGGAACGTCCGCCGTTATCCATCCACTTTTCTGTCTCGGCTCCGAGGATGGTCAGAATGACCAGCGTCATCCACGGAAATATCGTCAGACACAGCAGCACGAGCGACCTCCATTGTCGGCTCCCAAATGTTGGCATGGTCGTATCGTGGCAGACCCGATGAAAACCCTCCATCAATGCATTCATCAGCCGCATTCCCACCAGCATCGTTCCAAAAAGGCCTACGGCGATCCAATGCCACGCGCTAGCTTCGTGCCGCCCTAAATAAGCGCCCACCAGCCTCGCGCTCTCCGGCGGCAGAATGATTTGCAGCCGGAACCACATCTGCAACACTGCTGCCGAACCCGATTTCGTTCCGTGCAGGATTCCCAGCCCCAACAGCAGAATCGGGAAAAATGCCAGGAACATATTAAAAGCGACCGCTTCTGTAACGGTTTGGCTCTGGGGATACACGCGCCGCCCCGCTCGCCACAAATCGATTGCCGCGCCGGTAAAACTCCGCCTCCGCATAGCTTCTCTTTGACTGCTAGACCATCCTCGAAGTGACGCGGCATGCCTTCCACGCCGCGTTCCCGCACCGCCGAGTGGGTCAGTTTGAATTTTCTTGCAAACGGGGCCCCCAGGCCCCCGGATAGGGTAGCTTGGGGGATCGTCACACAAGGAGTCAAAATTCAAACTGACCCATCACCGGCCCCGCGAACCCTACCATCCGTTCGCAAAATGTGCTAAGCTCGCACTGATCGGTATGTAACTCGTACGAGGACATTCGGGTGGCCAGCCCGGCAAACGAAAAGGCCAGTCGTAAGGGCCAAAATCAAGTCTCCCCACAAAAATCTAGCCTCCTCATTCAAACTTCTAATCGCCAGACCCTACAAAAATTAGAAGTTGCGCTAAGTCGCACAAAACAAAGGATCGGACGCATTTCTAATCGCCAGAGAAAACGCATTTTTCACTTCGCGAATGGATCCGTTTTCGATGCTAAATTCACCTCCGGGAACTGCCCATGACCAGCGCAACGACTAGCGCGACGACCAGTCCTGCCAATACCCTTTCCGGAGCCGCGCGCGCCGACGAAATCGTCCGCAAGCACCGCGAATATCTCTGGCCGTCGGTCACAAACTATTACCAGCGGCCGCTCGTCGCCGACCACGCCTCCATGCAATATCTGTGGGACATCGAAGGGCGCAAGTACCTCGATTTTTTTGGCGGCATCGTCACCATCGGCGTCGGCCACTGCAATCCGAAAGTCACCTCAAAACTCATCGCGCAGACAGAAAAACTTCAGCACACCTCCACGCTTTTCCCCAACGAAGCCATCGTCAATCTCGCGGAAAAACTCGCGCAAATCACGCCGGGCAAACTGCAAAAATCTTTTTTCACCAATTCCGGCACGGAAGCCAACGAAGCTGCCATTCTTCTCGCGCGCATGGCCAGCGACAGCTTCGACGTCGTTGCGCTTCGCCATGCCTATTCCGGCGGGTCAACTCTCGCCAAGGGTGTCACCGCGCAGGCCGCATGGCGCAAAGCCGGAGTCATCAGTGTTGGAATCGCGCACGCCGTCAACGCGTACTGCTACCGCTGCCCGCTGCATCTCACCTATCCGGATTGCGGCGTCGCCTGCGCCAATGACGTCGAGAACGTGATTCAAACCGCTACCAGCGGCCGCATCGCAGCATTCATCGCCGAGCCAATTCAGGGCGTCGGCGGCTTCATCACTCCCCCTCCCGAATACTTCAAAATCGTCTATCGCATCGTCAAAAATTACGGCGGCGTGTTTATTTCCGACGAAGTGCAAACTGGCTTCGGCCGCACCGGCAAAAAATGGTTCGGCATCGAGCAATGGGAAGTCACGCCCGACATGATTACCTGCGCGAAAAGCATGGGAAACGGCGTGCCCATTGGCGCGACTATCACCACGGCTGAACTCGCCGGCAAATTCCAGGGCCTGAACATTTCCACTTTCGGCGGCAATCCGGTCACTTCCGTCGCCGCTCGCGCCGTGATCGAAGTGATCGAAGAAGAAAATCTTCGCGAAAACACGCATGTCGTCGGCGGCTACTTCCGCCAGCATCTTGAAGAGCTGAAAGAGAAGCACGCGCTCATCGGCGACGTTCGCGGCATGGGCATGATGCAGGCGCTCGAACTCGTGAAAGATCGCAAGACTAAAGAGCCTGCGCCCGAAGCAACCGGCCAGCTTCTCGAACGCGCACGCGACAATGGTCTGCTCATCGGCAAAGGCGGCCTCTACGGCAACGTCATTCGCATGGCCCCGCCCATGAACATCTCCAAATCCGACGTCGACGAAGCCATCCGCCTCCTCGACAAATCTTTCACCGAGGTCCGTTCTTAAAACATCATGGCGACAGCGGCGACAACAACGGCGGCGTGCAGGAATTTCATCGGCGGGAAATGGGTCGAATCCAAAGCGACGCAATTCTTCGAGCGCCGCAATCCAGCCAGCACCGACGAAATCGTTGCGCGCATTCCGCTCTCGACGCGCGAGGAAATGCGCGCGGCCATCGCCGCCGCCAAAGCCGCGTTTCCCGCGTGGCACGATACGCCTGCGCCTGACCGCGGCAAACTTCTCTTCCGCACAGCGCAAATCATGGAGGGCGAAATTGACTCGCTCGCGCGATTGCTGACGCGCGAAGAAGGCAAAGCGCTTGCCGATTCGATTGTCGAGGCGCAGCGCAGCGTCAACATTTTACAATTCGTCGCCGGCGAGGCGCGACGCCTGAACGGCGAAAGTTTTCCCAGCGAAGCGCGGAAGAACTTCTCCTATACGATAAAAATGCCGCTCGGAGTTGTGGGCGCAATTACTCCGTGGAATTTTCCGCTGGCCATTCCGGTATGGAAAATTGCTCCCGCGCTGATCGCCGGAAACACGTGCGTGCTCAAGCCCGCGGAATTCACTCCTCTATGCGCGATTCGCGTGGCGGAAATCCTTGCGGAAGCCGGCCTTCCCGCTGGCGTCCTCAATGTCGTGTTCGGAGCAGGAGAAGAAGTGGGCGACGAACTCGTGCAGCATCCCGACGTTCGTGCCATTTCTTTTACCGGCTCAACCGAAATTGGCAGCCAGATTTATGCCGCCGGCGCGCGAGGCATGAAAAAAGTGCAGTGCGAGATGGGCGGGAAAAATCCCGTGGTCATTCTCGCCGACGCCGATCTCCCTGTTGCCTCCGCATCCGTCGCCACGGGCGCTTTCGGTTCCACGGGACAGCGCTGCACGGCAACAAGCCGCGTCATCATCGAAGAAAAGATCGCCGATGAATTCGTCAAAATGCTTGCGGAGCGTGCCGGGAATTTCAGAATCGGAAACGGCCTCGATGCGAACATCGAAATGGGCCCTTCTGTCGATGAGGGCCAGATGAATACGGTCTTGAAGTACATCGAAATCGGAAAACAGGATGGCAAGCTCATCTGCGGCGGTCATCGTCTCACGGGCGGCGCATTCGATAAAGGCTATTTCATTGCACCCGCGATTTTCGACCACGTGCCGATTCAAAGCCGCATCGCACAGGAAGAAATCTTTGGCCCAGTAGTCAGCGTCATCCGCGTGAAACACTTCGAAGAAGCGCTCGAAGCCGCGAATTTCTGTCGTTACGGGCTTTCCAGCTCAATTTATACGAACGATCCGGCGCGCATGTTTGAATTTATCGACCGCATTGAGACAGGAATTACGCACGTCAATGCTTCAACGATCCGCAGCGAAGCGCATCTGCCTTTTGGCGGTATCAAAGATACGGGAGTAGGAGCGCGCGAAATCGGCCATGCTGGGCTGGATTTTTATACGGAACTAAAAGCCGTGTACATCGACTATACTGGCCGCAAGAGAGAATCGAGCGTCCAATGACACTGCGACTCAAAGCACCGATCTGCATGGCTTCCGTCATTTTCGTGCTGGCCTCTCTCTCAATGGGGCTATCGGTGCGCGCTGCGAGCAAAGACATTATCTGGAAGCCGATCGAACGCGCAATTCTCCAAGTGACTGGACGCAAACCGCCGAAAACGTGGAGCGTTTTGCAGGACGAGAAAAAAAAGGCACGCGTGCTCGTGCAGCTCGACGATCGCTATCTGGTGCTGGACGCGAAGACCAAACAAGTGTTTGAGATTTCCGCTTCGCAATTGCAGTCGCATGGAAAGGATTTCCAGAGCGCCGATCCTTCGACGAGCGAACGGGCGCTGCCCAGCGCGGACTGGGACATGCGTGATTTAGGCCCGGCGGAACGAATTGAAGTTCGCCTGCTCACCGATAACGTTATGCTGGATGTGCAGCTTCCGCATCCGCTCGACCTGCGCGTTCCGCTCCACTAGTCAGTTCGAAATATTTTCCGAAACCGGCCCCGGCGAATCCGCGCTCGCTTGAGCCGGCCCTTTCAGTTCCGCCAGCAAAATTCCGATGAAAATCAAAATTGCTCCGGAGAGGACGCGCGCGCCCAGGCGCTCGTGGGCCACAATCAGCGAAGTCAGCGCAGCGAAAACCGGTTCCAGGCTGAAAAGAATTGCCGCGTGCGTTGGTGAAGTGTATTGCTGACCCCAAACCTGAAGCGAGAAGCATAAAGCTGTTGCGCCAACAGCAGTAATGAGAATTGCGCCGATGAGTTCAGGAGACCAGCGCACAAATGGCGGCTCCCAGCGCGTCGCCGCGAGCACGGGCAAACAGAGCGCTGTAAGAACGGCCGTCATCGCGACTTGAAGGAAACTGAGAGCCGCAACGGAATGATGCGGGCTGTACCGCGCCACGAAAATAATCTGAAATGCGAACATCACTGCGCATCCAAGAACGAGGAGATCGCCCGTGTTCAATGCCGAAAATCCGGAGTGCGGCACGGTGAGAAAATACAAACCAAAAAGCGCTACGACCGCTCCCATCCACACCCATCGGTTCACTTTCCGCCGCCACAGTATGGCCAGCAGCACAGGAACCATGACGACGCCGGCGCCGGTGATGAACGCAGCCTTGGATGGAGTTGTGTATTTCAGCCCCAGCGTTTGAAACGCGTAACCTCCAAACGTGAAAACGCCAATGAGCGCGCCGGCAAAAAGAGTTGCGGAATCCAGTTTGCGCAGAGCGCGCGCGTAGACAATTCCCATCACAATCGCGGCAAGCAAAAAGCGAATTGCGTTGAAGGAAAAAACAGAAGCAAAGGCCAGCGCGTCCTTGACGACGACAAACGTCGCGCCCCAGATGAGCGCACATACGGCCAGCGCGATGTCAGCCTGGAGGCGGCGGGACATTTTCAACCGGCGGAACACGAGTGATATGCAGAACGGCGATCACGACGGAGGCAATCAGAGTTGGTTTCTTCAGGATGAGACTCCCGCGATTGCGAGGATTGTCAGCAAAGCACGCTTCAAACCCAGTTCCCTGCCCGCGGGATCATACCATTCGTGGAGAGAATGTGCGCCGCCGCCGTTCCCGCCACCGCCGATTGCGATGGCCGGAATGCCCAGCGAGAGAGGAAGATTTGCGTCAGTGGAGGAACGCTCGAGACGCGAACGATTGCCGAGGTAGCGGTCGGCATTTTCGATGGCGGCGAGCAATGGAGAATCGTCGGGAAGCTTCCCTGCCGGGCGAACTCCGATGACATTGATTTTCAGCTTCAGAGGTGTTCCAGTGGAGGCAGAGGCCATCTCTTCGCCGACAGCAGTCGCGAATGCCTTGCGAAGCTCGCTTTCCAAGCGCGAAAGCTCGGTTTCGTCCTCCGAGCGCAAATCAACTTTCACTTCCGCTGCCATGGGAATGGAATTAACGGAGTTGCCGCCGGAAATCATGCCGAAATTAAATGTGGTTCGAGGATCCTCTGGAATCCGAATGCGCGAGAATTCCACAATGCCGCGCGCCAGCGCAGTGATGGGATTGGGCGCGCCGAAATCAGACCAACTGTGGCCGCCCGGCCCCTCCACGCTGATTTCCAGACGGCGCGAGCCGAGGCCGAGCGTAGTCACATAATCGGTGGCCGCTCCATCGATGGCGATAACAGCGCGCAGGCGATCCTTGTACGTATTCACCAACTCGCGAATCCCGCGCAAATTCCCCTCGCCTTCCTCGCCCACGTCCGCGCAGAAAATCACCGTCGTTTTCGTCTTCAATTTTGCTTCGTTCATTGCGCGCGCGAGGCCAATGATCGTTGCGAGGCCGGTGCCATCATCGGAAATTCCGGGCGCCTCAAGGCGGCCCTGTACGTGTTTCACGCTGACTGGAGTTCCCGCAGGAAAAACGGTATCGAGATGCGCGACAATGAGAACTACGTCTTTGCCCAAACTGCCCGCGCGCTCGCCAATCACATTGCCGACCGAATCGGTGCGCACACTCAGGCCAGTTGCCGAAAGTATCTTCGCCATGTACGCGCCGCGCGCCTGCTCCGAAAATTCCGGCGCAGGAATTTCCGTGATGGCGATCTGCTGATCGGTGATCCAGGCGGTGTTGTTATCAAGCCAGGAGAGAGCCTTCGCGACTCTTTTGTCCTGCGCGACCGAATCGACCGGATTCGCAGCGCGAGCGGTGAACGTGGCCATCAATATGAGCATACCGAACCACAAAAAAACTTTCATCGATTTTGTGAAGGTGCGTTCGCGTGAAGATGCGGCGACGGAGTGGGCATAAAGCAACGTCGATAAGAAATGGCGGAGCCGGATGGGCGTCACGTTACGTCAGCGTTTCGCGGGCGTGCTCGGCGCGTTTTCGCGACACAGTTGCAGAATTTCCTCGTCGCTCATCACGTGCTCGGCGCGCTTCGCCGCATCGAAGATACGGGTTACCAATTCTTCGGCCGGTGCGATGTTGTGCTTTTCGAGCCAATAAATCACGTTGGAGCGTCCGCTCAGCGGGCCGACTTCGATGATCTGCTCGAGACCAAAAAGATTTGAAGGTACACCGCTGTAGACGGAATTTGCGAGAGAAGCATCGCCTTTGCGATAGGCCTTGATGATGGCCGCAGCGTGAACGCCGGTTGCGGTTCGAAACGCGTCGCGGCCAACGACGGGATAATTTGGCGGGACGGTGGTGTGCGTGGCGCGCGCGACCGCATCGGAATATTCTTTCAATTTCGACAAATCGCGATCAATCAGCCCCATCAGACGCAAATTGACGAGCATCAGTTCCATTGGCGTGTTGCCCACGCGCTCGCCGAGCGAATTCGCGGCTCCGTGCACCTGGTCAGCACCTGCTGCAAATGCTGCCAGTGAATTGGCGACTGAAAGGCCGCGATCGTTGTGGCCGTGCCAATCCACGCGAATTTTTTCTCCTGAAGGTTTCACGATTTCTTCGATGGCGAAATGTACCAGGTTGTACGCGCCGCGCGGCTCGGCATGGCCAACTGTATCGCACAGCACGATGGCGCGCGCGCCGCAGCGAATGGCAGTCAAATAGAGAGTTTTTACGGTTTGAGGATCGGCGCGCGTAGTGTCCTCGGTCACATACATCACGGGCAGGCCTTCCGAAGCCGCGAACTGCACTGCTTCTTCCGTGGTGCGTTGCAGATGCTCGACCGTCCAGTCCTCTACTAAACGGCGAATCGGGCTCGAGCCAAGAAAAGTAGCGGCTTCGATAGCGATGCCCGCCTTTTGAGAAATTTCAGCGATAGGCCGAATATCGTTTTTGTGAGTTCGGGCCGCGCAATTCGGACGAATCTTCATGCGGCATTGAACGATTTCCCGCGCCAGCGCTTCCACATCAGCGCACGCACGCGGCCCAGCACCCGGCAAGCCGATGTTGACCGTGTCGATGCCGAGATCTTCCATCAGGTGAAGGATCTGGATTTTTTCTTCAATGCTGGGATCGCGCACCGAAGGATTTTGCAGGCCGTCGCGCAGCGTCTCATCATTCAACATGAGCTTGCGCCCGGGCGCGATTTCGCGGCCCTTTGCAGTGTTCCAGTCGTAAATCAAATCGTCGTGAGTCACTGGATTGTGGTCACTTCAGCCACCCGCCGCCGAGGACCAAGTCGCCGGAATAAAAAACCGCTGCCTGGCCCGGAGTGATGGCGCGCTGCGGTTCGTCGAAATGAATTCGCGCGGTGGTCGCATCGAGCGGCTCGATGCGAGCAGCCGCGGCTTCATGACGATGCCGCACTTTGACTTGCGCGCGCAATGGCTCCGCTGGTTGAGCAATGGAAATCCAGTTCACGTCGCGCACTTCGCACACCTGAGTGAACAATTCATTGTCTTCGCCGACGACCACGCGATTCGCGGCGCGATCGAGCGCCACAACGTACATCGGGCGGCCGACAGCGAGGCCGAGCCCGCGACGCTGCCCTACCGTGTATTGATGCAGGCCTTCGTGACGGCCAATGACTGTGCCGTCGGCGGTGATGATCTCGCCCGGAGTGGCTGGCAATTCCTCGCCTTTTTCGCGCAAATAGCTGCCGATGAAGCGAACGTAGTTGCCGGTCGGCACGAAGCAGATTTCCTGGCTTTCCGGCTTCTCGGCAACAGGAAGCTGACTGCGCCGCGCAATCTCGCGCACTTCCGCCTTGCTCAGCTCGCCGAGGGGGAAGCGTGAGCGCGAAAGCTGCTCTTGCGTCAGACCAAAAAGGAAATACGACTGATCCTTTGTTTCATCGGCCGCGCGCAGAAGGTCGTATCTGCCGGAATCCGCATTCCAACGCACGCGCGCGTAATGGCCTGTGGCGACGCGGCTCGCGCCGATTTGGCGCGCGGTGACGAGCAATTGCTCGAACTTGACATGATTGTTGCAAAGCGTGCACGGAATCGGCGTGCGTCCGCCGAGGTAATCCGCGACGAAAGGCTGAATCACGCGTTCTTCGAAGACCTGTTCGAAGTTCACAACATAAAAAGGAAATCCCAGATGCTGCGCCACGCGGCGCGCATCGTAAACGTCATCGAGCGAACAGCAGCGATGCGGAGCCGGACCATCTGTCGCGGCAAGTTCCGGCAAACGGCGCTGATTCCAGAGCTGCATCGTCAAACCGACGATTGGCTCGCCCGACTGGTGGAGAAGCGCCGCGACGGTAGAACTATCTACGCCGCCGCTCATAGCGACAGCCGTCAATTCGTTTTGTACCGACGCAGACATGGGTTAGTTCACTTAGAATAGCAAGGAAGGAGAATCTTCGCAGCAATCACTGCGCCCGACTTTTACTGTGCTGGAACGGCGCGGGAATAGGAAGGGGAAATCGAGCGCAAGCGCCCCACCGCCCGAGGAATCACTTGGAGGGCATAATCAACATCCTCGCGCGTCGTCAAGCGGCCCAAGCTGAAGCGCAGCGTCGCTTTCGCTTCGTCTTTTGGCAATCCAATCGCGCGCAGCACATGTGAAGGTAAGATCGCGCCGGAGGAGCAAGCCGCGCCGGTGGAGCACTGGACTCCCTGCAAATCGAGCGCGATGACGAGGGATTCGCCCTCCGCGTGAGCGAAGGTGACATTCGTGGTATTGGAGATGCGCCGCGCGCGGTCGCCATTCACGCGTGCGCCGGCAACTGTGCTCAGGATTCCCTCTTCCAGCCGGTCTCGCAGGCCGCCGAGCCGCGCTGAATCTTCCGCAAGGCGCGCGCGCGCCAGTTCCGCCGCCTTGCCAATTCCAACAATTCCGGCGACGTTTTCGGTGCCCGGGCGGCGGTCGCGTTCGTGCGTGCCGCCAAAAAATATGGGCTCGAGCGGCGTATTTTCGCGAACGTAAAGCGCGCCGACCCCCTTCGGGCCATAAATTTTGTGCGCCGAGAGCGCGAGAAAATCGACTTTCATTTGGTTCACATCAATCGGAATTTTGCCTGCCGACTGCACCGCGTCGCAGTGAAAATACACATCTGCCTCAGCAGCGATGCTGCCAATCTCCACAATCGGCTGAATCGTGCCGAGCTCGTTATTCGCATGCATCACGCAAATCAAAATCGTCTCAGGACGCAAGGCGCGGCGAACATCATCCGGGTCGATAACTCCATCGCTCGAAATGGGCAGCCAGGTTACATCGATGCCCTGCTTTTCGAGCGCCTCGACGGCATTCAACACGGCGTGATGCTCAATGGGCGATGCAATGATATGTTTCCGCTCGCGACGATACGCCGCGATAAATCCAAAAACGGCCAGATTGTCAGCCTCTGTCCCGCCGCTGGTGAAAACAATCTCTGCAGGTTTGGCGCCAATGAGAGATGCGACGGAAGCACGGCCCAATTCCACCGCCGCGCGCGCCTCCTGTCCCGCAGAATGAATTGAGCTGGCGTTGCCATAGCTCTTCGCAAAAAACGGCATCATCGCGGAGAGCACTTCCGGATCAACGGGAGTTGTGGCGTTGTAATCGAGATAGACGCGCTTCATTTATGTTCTGGTAATTCAGAATAGCGCCGCGTATCACTACCGGTCAACTGTGGCACGCTTTTGGGATCAGGGTCAGTTCAAATTGGCCGCGAGCCCGCGGCGACTCCTCCCGTGCCTGCCGAAATTATCAGGAGCGCGTAAATCGCGCGCGGCCCCTCGCGTATCGCTCATCGATTCAAGTTCATCCCCGTCCACGCGTTGGCTTCTTGAATCACTTGCGCCATCACGTCGCGGTATTTGTCGAAGGTACCATCGACCACGGTGATGGTCGGGATCACGGGCTGGTCCTTTCGCACGTTTGGCCGGAAATGGCCGAAGCCGGATTCGTGCACACCGGAACTTCCGCGGCCCGGCGCGGGAAAGCTCAAATGTTCAAATGAGCGCGCGTATTTTTGGAATGCGGCCGGATATCCGCGCGAAGGGAAAATCTGATAGACAGGCAAGATCGACATCAGCGCGTCGTAGGAAAATTCGCCAACGGCCAGCACGTGCGGAAACTTCCGCCGCAAATCTTCGACGAGGCGGCGCGTTCCCTCGTGCATGTCGGCCTTGGTGTTGTTCACCCAGCCGCCGGAAATGTCGAGAAAGTAGCCGTCCGCGTGGAAGCGCTCGACGATATCGGCGATGCGGGCGAAGAGCCAATCGTGCCAGGATTGAACGCCCAGGTTCATGTATTTGCCGGTCCCTTCATTGTGGCGATCGTTGTCCCAATCAACCCAGTTCAAATCAAAATCATCGCCATCGATTTGCTGCGTGGTTGCATCGGCGAATTTGGAAAAAACCTCAAGGTGAGTGTCAGCCGCATTCATGCCAAACATGGGAAGGAAATGAAAGCCTTGCCGGTGACTTCGCTCGATAAGCGCGCGAAATCCGGCTTCGCCTCCCAATCGCGGCTCGGGCTGGTAAACGGGATAATCCCAGTAATAACGGCCATCCCAGGCAGGCAGAAACACCATCACTTTTCGCGGCGAAATCTGCGTCGCAACCCAATCGAGAATCCGCGAGGCTTTCGCAAAATCGTTGAAAACATACCCCGTCCAGTGCATTCCGTGAATGGAAACGACGAGCGAAATATCTCGAAACCATGAGGGCACGTCCTGCCGATGCTCCCACGAGGGAATGGAAAATGCTTGCGCTACATGATCGAAATGAGGTCGATAAGCGGCCTCGGCGCTTGTCGTGTGCCCTGCGCGCCAAGTTGGACTTTGCACGCGATTGCTTTTTTGCCAGCCTTCCTGCTCGTAAACAAGCTCTGTCCGGTAACCGTTTTCACCTGGCTGCATATAAATGCGGCAAGCGCGCACACGGTCGAGCAGCGTGGAAAGAAAAAAGAAATCATTCTCTCCTGACTGAATTACGGCCAAGGGCGAATCGATGCCGCGCGCCACGTGATGGTCGCCGGCACCGAACGGATACCCGAACAGCAGCTCGTTATCCTGAGGATCAAAAAATCCTCCGCTTCCGCCAGCGACTTTGCCTCGCGGCACGCTACGCACAATTGCGGCGATGGATTTTATCGGACGATTCATTTCGGCAGATGCACTCCATTCCACGAAATCGCCGCTCTTGCGAAACCGTGCAACCAAGCTGCCCGGCGATTTCTGCTGACCACCGGCCCAGACGAGCTGCGAGCATTGCATCTCGATGCCATCGGAAGTCTCGGTCACGATCATGCTCTCGCGATCAAGCCCATAGGCATTTTCGAAGGTGTACAGGCGAAACGAAAATTGCATTTCCTGAAAGGCGACCGAAGGATCGGGAAAGTCGTAGCTGAATTTGAAGAAGCTGTCGCCGCGCGGCGGAATATAAACGCCGCTCGTGCAGTTTAGATCGAGGATGCCACTGGCAGTTGCGGACGAATCGCCTTCTTTGGCGGGCGGCGAAGCAACGCTGCCGTCGCCATTCAGTGTGTGTGGCTCCTGCGCTGCACCGAGCGGAACCAGCGACGATACTCCAGCTGCCAACCCGCTCTTTAGCAGGTCTCTGCGTGAAATCCGTTTACTCACGGTTAGACTCCCTCGCATTCCGCGAATGTTGTGCGATCCTGCACCTTAGCGAATCGATTGACGATACGCGCACATCTTCGCCCTTCGCATTATTTCGCGTTTTGATTGGGTGTCAATCGGCAGCGGCAGGCCAGAGAAAAAGGAAGACCCCGGGCCTGTTGGGGTGGACAAGCCCGGGGTGGGGGATACACTGAGGACTGGGCCGAAGCTCTTCGTAACAGGCGCGAACTACCAGTTCATCGAACGCGCCCAGAACATAAGCCGAAAAAATTCTCGATAAATGAACGGAATCATCACTGCATAAAATCCAGCGATCCACGGAAGCGCATTTTCCGCAAAACCGAGAGCCGACTCCTCATAAGAAGCGCTGGCACGCGCTGGCTGCAATCCGGGTTTTGCTGAGTGGTTCATCAATTCATCTTTTACTGCACCATCACGGTCGGGGTATCTTGCTCAATGGCTACAACCATGGATTTGAAGATATCGACGTCCCAGTTGTCTGCGATCCGCAAACGGAGGACGCTGCCTGTTTCACTAACCAAACGGCCCCGCACCGGCACGCGCAGGTTGCCTGCTACGACTCGCAGAATCACCGGCTGGCCCATCCATACGGTGTAGCTGCCTTCCATGGCCTTCCTCCCGAACCCGAGGTTTGTGTGACATGCCTAGTCTCGCTGGGGCGGCTGCGCACGGAAATGGTACGGGGGACTAATTTCGCTAGGAGCAAAGTACTAAGAAGGCTCCAACCGCGCCTGGCGGCGTTGCAAGTCCTGTTTTTCTGGTATGTTAGTCAGGCAAGGTGACTCCAAATCTCGCACCCCGAAGGGCAAGCGTGCTAAATCCCGAGCCTGCGGTCATCAATGTTGGTTAGTCTGGCGGCGATTCCGTGGCATGATCTGATTCACAGGATCTACGACGTCCAGGGCATCGTAAAGACAGGCGGACCGCTTCTGGTTTGCACGATCGTTTTCATTGAAACGGGGCTTTTTGTGGGATTTTTCCTGCCAGGGGATTCGCTGCTGGTTACGGCCGGGGTTCTAGCTGGCGCAGGGCAAATCAATATCGGCTGGCTGCTCGCACCGGCCATCCTGTGCGCCATCGCCGGCGACCAGTTGGGATATCTGATTGGACGCAAAGCTGGCGCGAGCCTCTATCGCCGCGACGACTCGCGATTTTTCAAGAAAAAACATTTGCAGCGGGCGCACGAGTTTTACGAGAAGCACGGCCCTAAAGCGATTGTCATCGCCCGGTTCGTTCCGATTATCCGAACGTTCTGTCCGCCAGTGGCCGGGGCCGCACAAATGCGCTATTCGCGGTATTTCACATTCGACATCTTCGGTGGCTGCCTCTGGGTATGCAGCATGGTTATAGGCGGGTACACACTGGGCAGGAAAATCCCAAATATCCAACAGCAACTTCACTGGGTCATTGCAGTCGTAATTGTGCTGTCGTTGATTCCAGCGGGAATCGAAGCGCTGAGAGAATTCAGGAAAAGAAGTGAGTCCGCATAGGCAAGCGAGTGCTTTCAGTGTGAACCGGAAATAGAAGATTCGCAAAATGCAAACGGGGAACCTTGCGGCTCCCCGTTGTGCTATTTCCTGAGGCCCGGCAGGTGACATGAGCGCCTGAGGGGCGCGCACCGCAAGAGCGGTGTGAATTTCTCGTTCAGGATTCTTGGTCCGGCGGATTCATATCACAGCTTCCTCCGTTTCCAAGACTTCCCTCTTCATACGCCCGAGCGCTGCTGCATGCAAGAGGGTCTTTTCCCTGCAACGGTTACCTTCAGTGGACACTGTGGAAAACTAGTGAAGTAAGAGATAGATTGGAAGCCGGTACGTAACAATGAGAGGCGTGGATTTTGGAACGTATCATCACACGACGCCAGCAGAGTCAAGGCAGATTCGGGAGTGGGCCGAAAGAGCGTTCTGCAGGTTGTTGCGGCCTCTCTACCCTTCCCGTGCTCCGCTCAAGATTCTGGATGCCGGATGTGGATTGGGCTTTCTGATTTATGTAACTGCGAAGCGTTTCCCGGAAGCCAGCATCACGGGCGTTGACGTGTTCCGGCGCGGCAGCATGCGCGAGCTATCGATCAGGCAGGCTGTAAAAAACATGAAGTCTTTGGGGATAGACACCAGAACTTCCTTCCTCAAACGCGACCTGACAAAACCAATAAAAGCCGACGCACAGTTTGATCTCGCGGTCTCAAATCTTGTCTTCCACAATCTGGGAAAAAAGAGATTCAAGGCATACGGGAATATTTTCGACGCGCTCAAACCAAAAGGGCATTTCGTCATTGGGAACCTCTTCCAACAGGATAAGGCCGACATGAACTACTTCCGCAAAAGGTCAACGCTGATAGATGAGTTGCGGGAGAGCGAGTTAGGCTCGAATTACAAAATCAGGGTCTTCAGAAAAAGGTGAGGTGAGCCGCGCCAGGAAATGTCCTATCGGACGAAAAGCCCTTCGCGGAGCTGATCTCGCCCCACGAATGTTTTCGCGGAACGAAAGCGGCTGAAGAGATTCAGGATTTCGCGATTCTGAAAAGGGTGATCCTTTGGAGTCGCGGGGCCCACTGGAATCGTCTCAATCGTTTGATTGTCGACGATACGATAGCGGTATAACCTCTCCGGCTTGCTGTGAAAGATCGCCAGGACCGCGCCGCCGGGCTTCATAATGTCATAGAGGCGGTCGGCAATCTTCGGAAGCAGCTCCGGGCTGAGATGGTCAAAAATGTCCCACAGCAGGACCGCATTGAATTCTTCCTCTGCATATTGCAGTGATTGGTCCAGAAAACGCTGTGCGACTTGCTCCGGCGAGGGCGGCTCGTAGAAATCGCTCTGCTCTTCTATGCGCTGGCGCTCCAGTTCCTCGACGCGAAACTGTTTCCACGAGCGAACGAAATCGTCGGTGGTTACGCGGAAGCCGCGCTCAATGAAGAAATTCAGCGTGGCTTGGGAAACAGCGCCCAAATCGAGCAGGCGTCCGTCTTCGATGTCACTGAGAAGCCACAGGAAATCTTTTAATCCATTGGAAACGCGGAAATTCGGTGAACTGTGGCTTGCTGCCGCGGCAACCGCAGGTGCGTCGTGGGGCTTTCGCGACGGCATCGTTGCCGTCAAATTCCCGAGACGCGTTTTCCCCATGAAATTCATTGGTCTAGTGCGGAGTGCGCTCCACTCCTACCGCGACCGGCGATTCCGCATCCGAATTCGAAGCGTAGCTTTGCCGCGAAGGCGCAGGCTGGTCACTTCGTTTGTTCTGGCGCTCACGCGCGTCAGCGGCAGGCCCCATTTCGACACGCCCCTTGAATTTTGCTCCGTCTTCAATGGCTACGCGAGGCGCTTCCAAATCGCCCAGCACGTTGCACGAGCTACCGAGCACAACGCGCTCGCGTCCGCGAAGATTGCCTTGCACTTGCCCGCGCACGACAATCTCGGAAGCCTCGATATTGGCGCGAATGTTGCCTAATTGCCCCACCGTCAGCCGTGAATCGCCAAGTCGGATGCTGCCCTGTACATCCCCGTCAATCACAAGATCGGCCTTGCCCGTCAGTTCGCCTTTGATACAGATTCCGCGTGTCAGAATGGCCGCATCTGATCGGGGAGCTTGCGTGAACGCAGGCGCTGCGGGCGAGGCGGGAGAGCTTGCGACGCTGGGCTGCGGCGCGGGTCGTTGGGCCGCCGGCGCGTAGCCGCTGTCGCGGACACCCGGACTTGCCGGAGAAGATGGCTTCGCTTCAGGCTGTTTCCGCCACATGGAGACCTCCAACGCGGTGAGATGGTCGTATTTCGAACCAATGCCCCACTGACGATGCAAGCGGTTCGAGAACTATAGTACAGAGCCGTGGCCTTGTAAACCAAGCAGAAATCCTTGTAGTGGTGTCATATTACACCACTGTCCAAGTTGACGGGGATTACGAGAAAGGAACGTTTAGCCCGGGCGAAACGCCAGGGATAGCATGACCTCCGAATTACTCTGGTGATGCACTTCCCAAATCGCAACGAACATACCGACAAATTCGTGAAAATATATTTTCAACCCCTTGCGAGTCTTCCACCACGAATCGGGATCGTAATCATGGTCGGGCGCCGCGACGACCAGCACATGCACGTCCGCAGGAAAAACGTGTTCGCATAAATAGCGCGTGCGCCGGGTGTGATAATTTGAAGTGACAATCATTATGCGTTTCCAGCCATGCTGCTGTACGAATGCGCGAATGCCTCTCAATTCCTCCAGTGTGTTTGTCGCGTCATGCGCGAAGGGAATCACCGCTTGCTTCGGGACACCCCTCGACTCCAAATCGTGCTGCATCAAGTCCGCGATGCTTATGTAAGGGCGCAGGCGACGGCCGCTGCCCACGACGCGCGGCGCCCATCCATCATGGTAAAGATCCGCGGCGCGCGTGGCGCGATCGGCGTTGAAATTGTCGTCGCTCAAAATCACAATGGCGTCTGCGTTCGCGGGCGCATCGGACTTTATCCAATAGTTCCCGGCTACACGGAGAAGCGGCGCGCGCGCCAGGTAAACCAGTCCGATCAGAATGACGATGATAATGAGCGCGATGAGCTTGGCGATGATCCCGCCGCGCTCGGCGCTTTGCAGAAAATCGCCAGCCGCCGACCTCTTCATGAACCGGCGTTTACCTGGCGCAATTGCTCCGCCGCCTGCTCAGGCCGAAGCCCATTGAAATAGACTTCCTTGATGACATAGGACTTTTCGCTGGTGGGGACCATTGGAAGAATTTCGATATGCCAGTGATAATCGTCCGCTATCGTCCGCCAAAATTCGCTCAGTTCACCCGTGGTCTGCAATGAATTCGGCGAGGTATGCACGACCATGTGATACCCATCGGAAATGGAGGGGAGCTTGCGCAGGAATCGCGCCAGGAGCGCGCCGAGGGAGCGAAAATCTTCCGCGCCGGCCACCTCGAATTCGTGGCTGTGATGCCGGGGCATAATCCAAGTCTCGAATGGCACACGCGAAGCGTAAGGACAGAAGGCCACATATTGCCCCTGCGAATCCACCACTCGTTTCTCCTGTTTCTCTTCCTGCCGCAGAATGTCGCAGAAAACACAGCGCTCGCGTTCGTGAAACCATTCGCGGGCCGCACGCAATTCATAGAGCACGCGCCGGGGCACAAATGTCGTCGCGGTAATTTCAGAATGCGAATGCGGCCATTCCTGGCCGGAATTTGAGCCGGAATTTTTGAAAACGGTGATGTATTTGAACCGCGGGTCGCGCTTCAGATCGGTTATCCGTCGCGCGCATGCTTCAAGGAACAGGGCGACGTTCTCCGGCGATTCACAAGCAATGCCACGCTCATGATTCGGCGTAT
>JASHRN010000238.1 GCA_030037335.1 Candidatus Acidiferrales bacterium
CTTCGCCGAATTCCTCGCCTCGCTCCCGCGCATCCTCGCCGCCGAAGACCTTCGCTCCGTCGCGCAAGCCGTCATCGAAGCCCGCGCGCAATCGCGCACAATTCTCTGGGGCATGGGCGGACACGTCGTCAAAGTCGGCCTCGGCCCCATCCTCATCGACCTTCTTCGCCGCAGCTTCATCTCCGGCATCGCCATGAACGGCTCCGCCATGATCCACGATTTCGAAATCGCCATGGTCGGAGGCACTTCCGAAGACGTTGAAGCCGTCCTCGGCGAAGGCAAATTCGGCATGGCCGAAGAGACCGGCCACATCATCAACGAAATGGCCGCCCTCGCGCGTCGCTCGCGCATCGGACTTGGCGAAGCCGCTGGCAAAATGCTCAATGACAAGCGCACCCGCGCCAAGCATCTCGACCAAAGCATCGTCGCCGCCGCGTATCGCGCGAAAATTCCTGTCACGGTGCACCTCGCCATCGGTGCCGACATCACTCACATTCATCGCGCCGCCTCCGGCGAAAATCTCGGCGCCGCCACGCATCACGACTTCAAACTTTTCTGCGCCCTGGTCCGCGAAATGCATCCGGGCGGCGTTTATCTCAACTGGGGCTCCGCTGTAATCCTCCCCGAAGTTTTCCTCAAAGCCGTCACCGTCGCGCGCAATCTCGGCACGCCTCTGCGCCCCATCACCACCGCGAATTTCGATTTCCTCCAGCACTATCGCCCGCTGCAAAATGTCGTCCGCCGCCCAACCGCCGCAACCGGCGCAAAACCAGCCGACGCGGGAGTGCCGGAAGAAGAACCGGAAACAGAGCCGTCCCGCGGCTACGCCCTCACCGGCCATCACGAAATTCTCATGCCGCTGCTCGCCGCTGCTCTCGTCGAAGCCGATGATCCTGCCGCCAGCGCGCGAGACTCCCACGCAACCCAGCCATCTCGCCGCAAACGCCCGAAATCCACGCGATGAACTCCTCAGATCCGCAAAATCCATTACCACCCGCAGACGCCGCCGCACCCGAAGCTTCCTACGTCCCGCAATTCCCGGCCGCGCCGCCTCCCGATCCTGACGCCCAATTCCCCGAAGACATTCGCACGCCCTGGGGCGGCGGCGAACTCATCATCTTCATCGTCTTTGCGCTGGTCAGCGCCGTGGTGATGGAAATTTTTCTCGCGCTCTACATGACCGCGCACTACCACATCGCCACAACGGAACTCGTGCAGCGCCTCTCAACCGACGCTCCGCTCGCCGTCAGCTTTCAGGCCGCCTGGTACGTAATAATTTTCGCCTTTCTCTTCATCATGATTCGCGTCTACCACGGTGCGCCATTCTGGGACGCACTCCGCTGGCGCCGTTTTTGCCCGCGCATGATGGCCGTCATCGCGCAATATTTTTCCTGCATCGTCGGCGGAGTCGCCCTTGCCGTCGCAGTCGGCGTCGCGTCGCGCTTCGCGGGTCAGCCGAAAACTCTTCCCATCGAACAGCTCTTCAGCACGCGCACCGATATTTTGTGGCTCATGGTCTTCGGCATCGCCGTCGCGCCCTTCGTCGAAGAAACAATTTTTCGCGGCTTCCTCTACCCCGTCTTCGCCCGCAAATGGGGAATTCGGGCCGGAGTCATTATCACCGGCGTGCTTTTTGGACTCATGCACGCCGCGCAGCTCTGGGGCGGCTTCGCACAGATCGCCCTGCTGATCGTCGTCGGCATTGTCCTCACCCTCGCGCGCGCGCGCTCCGGCACTGTTCTCGCCTCATGGCTTATTCACCTCAGCTACAATTCTTTCCTCTTTGCGAGTTTCGTCGTCGGCACCCACGGCCTCAAAAACATCCCTCCCATCCACTAGCGTTTCTCTAATTGTCATCCCTTGCTTTTGTAGCGCAGAGCTTCGCGCCTTTCGCGAAGTTCTGCGGCTTTTGTCTTGCGTCTTACGTTGTCATCCGGAACCTGGCGCGCCACCTGTGCGCGATGGCGGTGAGGCCACCTGACGCAAGCAGGGAATCTGCTGTTGTCTTTTTGGAGTGCGGCGGTCCGCTTCGCGGATTCCGGTGTGCCTTTCCACCGGAACTCGACGCCGCTTTACCACACACGCATATGGCTCCGTAGCGCCACGTCGCCTCGCCTTGCGCGCTTCCACGGGTTTTCGTAGGGGCGCTGCTTGCTGCGCCCGCGCCTGCCCGCCGTGGCGGGCGATGCCTCGCATCGCGTCTCCAGCGAAGTCCTGCGGACTTTTGCCTTTTCGGGTGCCTCTCCTTCGCGTTGTTCGCGAATGGTGGGCCGTTTTGCGCCTGTAACCTGTGTGGCACAGGCTCTCAGCCTGTGTGCTCTTTTGGGGGAGTGCGGCCTGTTCTGAGCTTGGGCGCCGTGGCGGGCGCAGCCGAACGAAGTCCCTTTTATTCCTTCACCACTAACTTTAACCTGTCATTCCGAGCGAGTCCCGACGCTGTCAGTCGGGACGACGAGGAATCTGCTTTTGCTCTTTTGGGGCGTCTCGATTCAGCTTGGCCACTACGCGCGTGGTTGTAGCGCAGCCATTCCCGCCATTCATGTACAATTATTGATTCGTTGCAAAGTGCCCGGAGGCTCTTGTTGCGAAGCGTCGAACCTATTCGCTGGACCGACGACGGCGTCATCCTCCTCGATCAGCGCCGCCTGCCCGCCGAAGTCGTTCACATCACTTACACCGATTACCGCGACCTCGCCGCCGCCATCAAAGACATGGTCATCCGCGGCGCGCCCGCCATCGGAGTCGCCGCCTCAATGGGCATCGCACTCGCCATCTCGCGCTCCCGCGCCGCAACCCTCGACGAACTGCGCGCCGAATTCAAAACTATCTGCGATACTTTTGCGCGCACCCGCCCCACCGCCGTCGATCTTTTCTGGGCCATTGAACGCTTCACCCGCAAATTCGACTCCCTCGCGCAAAATGCCGCCGCGAACAATCTCGACCCCATCAAGGAAGCCCTCATCGAAGAAGCCCAAAAAGTCCACCGTGAACGCCAGGCCGCCGACGAAGCCATCGGCAAATTCGGCGCCGCGCTTCTGCCCGCAAGCGGTCGCGTCATGACTCAATGCAACGCCGGCGCTCTTGCCACCGCCGGCATCGGCACCGCTCTCGGCGTAATTCGCGTCGCCGTCGAAACCGGCCACAAAATCGACGTCCTCGTTCCGGAAACGCGCCCCTACCTTCAGGGCGCGCGCCTCACCGCCTGGGAATTGCATCAGGACAAAATTCCTCTCACCCTCATCACCGACAACATGGTCGGCCATTTTCTGAAGACCGGCGGTGTGGGTGCCATCGTCGTCGGAGCCGACCGCATCGCCGCCAACGGCGACACCGCCAACAAAATTGGCACCTACCCCATGGCCGTCCTCGCGCGCGAACACAAAGTGCCATTTTTTGTCGCCGCGCCGATTTCCACTCTCGACCTCAGCATCGCCTCCGGCGAGCAAATTCCCATTGAGCAGCGCCCCTCCGCCGAAGTCACCCACGTGCACGGCGTCCGCATCGCTCCCGAAGTCACCGTCGCCAATCCCGCCTTCGACGTCACTCCCTCCCATCTGATCGCCGCCATCATCACCGAACGCGGCGTCGCCCGCGCCCCCTACGCTGAGTCCCTGAAACGCCTCGCCAAATAACTCGCCGCCCTTCTTACCATGTTGCGTGCTGCTTGTCGGGCTTCTATGGAGTGCGGCGGTCCGCCACGCGGATTCCGGCGAAGCCGGAACTCGACGCCGCTTTGCCTCCTCCTCAGGCCTTCGACTCTTCATGCACAGGCCGCACGCCTGCGCTCGGTCGTAGGATAGGATTACAATACGGCTGGTTCGGGACGCCATACACCTTCCCTCTTGGAAATAAGGGCCTTAGGTGTATCCTGTTAATGGGCATCCTGTAGACTCGCGTAAACTAATAGAGCAACTTCTGTCACAAATCTATCGTCTAATGGGAAGCGATTGATAGTCTTAGTACGGGGGCCATCTGAGCCCGAGGGTTTATGTAAAGGGCAACCGGTGCGGGTCGCCCGGGCAATCAAAAGGAAGGCAAGCTTCCTGGGGAGGCGAGTCATTCCAAATTCAGAGGAGAAACGCATGCTCTTTCGAAAGTTCTTGGTACTCGTCTTCGTCTTTGCCTGCGCTGCGCCTTTTGCGATGGCGCAAGATCAGAATTCAGTTTGGCAGAAAATTGAAGTCACGCCGTTCGGCGGCGCGAAATTCGGCGGCAAAATTAACGTGTATGGGTACGATAACAACATCGACTATGGCCAGTACGTCGAGAACATGCTCGTTAAAAGCAATTACGACTATGGCGTAATTGCCGACTACAACATCTGGTCCAGTTTTGCGATTGAGTTCATGCTTGACCGTCAGCCCACCACCTATACCGAGCAGATTTTATCAGTACCCACTACGAACGGAGTGGGCATTAACGGCACATTGAGCACATACACCTTTGGCGGGGCTTACACTTTTCGTAGCGACGCCAAGGTCCGGCCCTTCGTCGCCGGTGGCCTTGGCTGGACCAACTTCGGCGGTCTCGATAGCGACCCCGATGAGCTCTATGTCGGCTTCAACAACAAGCTCGCTTTCAACCTCGGCGGCGGCGTCAAGTATAACATCAATAACTTTCTCGGCCTTCGCTTCGACATGCGCTGGGTCGGCAGCCGCACCACTCCTTCCGTTTCGGAGGAATGCTATATCACTTGCTCGGAGTACTCTTCCAGCTACCGTATGAATCAGGGCGCCGCAAACGTTGGCCTCATCATCCGCTTCTAAGACTTTTGGAGAGGAGCCGCTGGACTCACGCGGCTCCTCGTGATGCAACCCGGCCGAAATAGCACCGAAGTACCGCGTCGACGCAGGCACGGTTATTTTCAAGTTCCAAGTTGCTTCCGACGTTCAACTTCATTGCCATTGGAACGACGCAAGGGGAACAGCGTTCGTTCCTTCTGTTATGTCGTAGGAAGACAGAAGCGCTGAACTCGTAGCATGCCACAGGCCGTTATCCACAAATAGTAACGTAACCGACGGAGGCGGAGTCTTTCCCCCTATCGAACCTGAGAAGTAAATATAATCCGGATAGTCGGGAAACTCGAGCGATACAGGCCCCAACGTGACGTTGAGGGCGGTAGGATTCGGTTCGCCCCCTTGTGTCGTAGGGTCAATTGCGTTCCACGAATACGCATTGTCCGGCCGATAAGCGGCGAAGATTTCAAAGCCGTCGGCGCCGTCGTACGAATACGGTCCAGTGAGGTAACTCACGAAATAGTCATATCCGGACGACGCCGGATTGACGTAGAAAACCAGCTGGGCGTTGGGCGCGGGCTGCGGCAAACCAGAAACCACCACTGCGTGATCGGACCACTCGCCGTTAACCTCGGAGTACTCGTGTACGTTTCCGTCCGCGCCTATGAAGTATACCAACTCCACGCCGCTCACCGGAAGCGCATCGGCTCCGGTGAACGCCGTGCCGTTCACAGGTACCTCGCCATCAGTCGCAGCAGTTAAATCGGTATTCGTCCAGCCCGACCCGTTGAAAGACAACTGCCGAACGTGACCGCCGATTCCTTCATAGATCACAAATTCGTCGGAATTAAACGCATAGGCTGCCATTTTGCTTACGCTCGAAATCGAACTCGCGGCAGCTAGAGTTTGGTTTGTCCATGAAGATCCGTTGTAGTACATTTGATGCACGCTACCGTCAGTGGCAAAGAAGAAGACATGTTGGCCGTAACTGTCGGTGAAGCTCCCCAGCGGTGTGCCCGAGGCCGCTGCGGTTCCGCCAGCAGTGGCAGTCAAATCGATGTCTGCCCAGCCCGTTCCGGCAGTGTAAAGGGCCTCACGCAGGTGACCACCTGGCCCCTGAAAAGCGAACGCGAATTGTGAAGAACTAATACTCCATCCCGTAAACTGGCTGCTGCTGGAGGCGTATACGCCCAAGATAGAGGAAACATTAGTAGTTTCGAGGGTAGGATTTGTGAAAATTCCGACGCTACAAGTAATGAAAAGGTTCCAGTTACCTGCAATCGGTTGAGCATAAACAATCTCATCACTACTGGACGAACACTGGGCTTGTGCTGGCTGGGCAATGACCGATACCATGAGGCAAGCGAATACGGAGACATAAATCATCCATCGCTTTTTCATTTGACTCTCCTGTTAGGCTTGGGCTAGGTGTTGCCTTCTCTACTTCGTCCGCCCAGTCTAGTCGATAGTACTTTAGTACTAAGTAAATGACAGAGAAGAGTCTTGCTATTATTTGATGATAATCAGAACGTGAACTGCGCCTTCAGTTGCAGGATCCGCGGCGACCCGTCCCCGCCCAGAAACGCGCCAAACGGGCTTGTCGGCGAGCTCACTGTGTTCAGAATTTCGCCAAATTCCGGGCTCGACGCATCGTTGATCGGCAGCCCGAAATTCGGATGGTTCAGCACATTGAACGCCTGCACTCCAATTCCCACCCGCGCGCCCTCCCAAAATGACAGCTTCGTTTCCTTCATCAGCGCCGCATCGAAATTCATGAACATCGGTCCGCGAAACGCGTTGCGCTCCCCGTTCAGAAGCGTGTTTTCTCCGCTCGTGTTGAACTCGCACGCCGCCGCTGTCGCTTGGCCGCAACTCAGTGAACCTGGCAGCGCGAAGCAACCGACTCCCTCGCTGGTCACCTGGCATCCCGTCGGTCCTCCCTGAAATACCGGAATCACTTGCGAAAAATAATTCTCCGGAACCGTCGCCGAAAGCCCCCCAAACGCGGAACTGTCAATCACGCTAAACGGGAATCCCGAGTGCATAATGAACGCCCCGGAAAGCTGCCATCCATCGATCAGGTACGTCGATCCATGCTTCCCAAAAAACCTCCGAAACGGAATTTCCCACACCGCGTTGACGTTCCCTGATTGCGGCACGTTGTAATCCGCCGGTCCGTAGCTGGTTTGAAGGCTGATCGGGTCCTCCGGGCTCATCGAGCTCGTGGGGGAAAACGGCAGAAAACCGCCATTCGACACTTCGTCCAGCGCCCGGCTGTATGTGTAGCTCCCTTGAATAATCCCTGCGCCGAACGCGGTGAACCGATGCGTCACGCTGATCGTTCCGCCGTTGTAATTCGAATTTCCGCCGCTATAAAGCACCGAGACTTTCCCAAACCGCTCATCCAGCGGCGCGCTCAACAATTCTGCAATTCCAAACGCATTCGCCGAATTTTCAATCAACGGCTCGTGCACTCCATGGTTCCCCACGTAGCCCACCGTCACCGAAGTATTGCCGCCGAATTGACGCTGCATCTCCAGACTCCATTTCTGGTATTGCGGAATCTTCGTCGTGGCTTCTGTCGTGAAGATTCCCGGCAGGCTCGTTGCGAAACTCGTATCCACCGCTTCGATTTCCGCGAGCGTCTGCCCGGTATAAAAACCATTTTGAAACGCAGTGTTGGCCGCAACAGAATCGGCGAAGATGCTCGGCGCGCCATCCGCCGCATCGATCGAAACCATGTAGTCATTCGTGCTCGTAAACGTCGCGTTCAGCGGCGGATTCTGCGCCATATCGTTCGCGATTTGCGCCGGCAGCATGTTGTAGAAAATTCCCGCGCCTCCCCGCACGACCGTATTTCCCGAAGTTCCGAACGGCTGCCACGCGAATCCGATCCGCGGCTCAACCAACGCATTCTGCAAGCCCGCCAGCGCCTGCAACTGATTGATCTTGATCGCCTGATTGTACGGAACATTGTCGAGCTGCGTTTGGTTCGTGCCGGTGGCAATCGTATTAAAATCCCCAGCGAGCTGCGCGAAGCACAAATGCCGGCAAATGAAATTCGAATCATGCTCCGCGCGCACCGCAAACGTCAGGCTTAGCTTCCTGCTGTACCGCCAATCGTCTTCGATGTATCCGCCGCCCGTGTAGTACGCAATCGGCTCCTCCAGCGCCTGCGGAAACGACTGCACCAGCGAATCCCCCGACGCGCCTCCCGAGAAAAAGTCGTTAATCGTGTCCACGGTCATCAGCCCGCCTTGCAACGTCCCGAAATCGTGATCGCTGATGTCCATACGCCGGAAATTCCCGCCGATCTTGAACGTGTTCACGCCGGAAACTTTTGAAAAATCATCCGAAATCTCGAAATCCGTCGTCGCTTGCCCTTGCGGCAGCGCGCAATTTTCGCCGCCAATCAGCACGTTGATTCCCTGCCCGATCGGTGGATTCACACACGGGTTCGGCCCCGCCGTGGTGAAAAACGTCCCGTCGGCAACCGCTGTCGTTGTCGGGAAACTCGTCCCCGTTTCCGGTGCAGCTGGCTGATCGAACACGTGTGAGTAATACTGCAATCCCAACAGGAATTGATTCGCCGCCGAAGGCCCGAAATTATGCGTCCATCCAATTTGCCCCCAGTCCGATGGCTCGCCAGCTGTAACGTCATACGCGCTCGAAATTGGATCCAAATACGCTTTCTGATTCCCGCTCTCGCGATTAAACCGCCCGAACATGCGGTCTTTCGCGCTCAGGTTCACATCAATTCTCGTATCCACGTACCAGTCCGTCGACAATCCGTCTCGGGCTGACGTGTACGCAAACGAGCACGGCAGCGCCCCCGCTCCATAGAACGCCGGGTCCAGATTGAAATCCCCGCAGCCGTCTCCCGTCGGTACCGGCGTATTTGTCCCCGGCGGAATGGTGATTCCTGGTGGCTGATTATCCAGCGCGTTCGGGTAATCGGGCGCAGCGTCCAGCACCGAAAACATTGAATTGTAGTAAGTCGAAACGTCGCTCAGTCCCAGCATCTGCAAGTAGGTTGTCAAGTGCGTCTGAAAATCCTGGCTCGGCGTCACCACCTCTGCGACAGACGGCACCAGCGCCCGCAGTCCCTCCGTATCAATAAAGAAAAACGCCCGCCCTCTTTTTAGCGGCCCTCCCAGCGATCCCTGCCATTGATTCTCGCCATCAAATGCCCGTGGTGTGTCCGTCGTGTTATTGAAGAAATTGTTCGCATTCAGCAGCCGCTGGTTCCAGAAGTACGTCGCGTTCCCGTGCAAATCGCTTGTGCCGGAGCTTGTCAGGTAGTCCACCCCTGCACCCGCAAATTCCCGGTACGTTCCCGTGTATCCATTGCTCACCACGTTCGCTTCGCGCACTTGGCTCGTTCCCAGCAGCAGTCCCGTCGCTCCGGCATAATTCAAATTCTCGATTGGCTCATTTTTGTCAAATCCATCCACGCTGAACCGGTTCGAAGTTGCTGGCATTCCGTAATTCGAAAAATTCCCGCCGTCTCCTCCTGACGTATTCATCACCGTCCCGGGAGAAAATTGCGCGATATAAGTCATGTCGCCGCCTGGATTCGGAACCTGCGCGATCTGCTGCCGCGTGATCGTGATGCCCACATTTGCATCATGCGTATTCAGCATCGATCCCGGCGCTCGCTGCGGCGCCTGTGGCGTTACGCTCAACTGAAAATCCACCGTCACCTGTTCACCCACCGGAACGGTCACAATCTTGGTCGCCGGCTGAAATCCCGTGTACGTCGCCGTCAGCGTGTACGATCCCGGATCCAGAAGTCCAAACGTGTACTGCCCCGACAAATTCGTATTCGCCGTTTGAATCGTGCCCTTCGCATTATTCGTTAGCAGCACTTCGGCATTCGCTACCACCGCTTTTTTCGGATTCGTCACCGTGCCGTGCACGCTTCCCGTGGTCATGGTCTGCGCCTCCAGCGGCGCCGCGTTCCACCACGCCGCAACCATCAGCGCGAAGGCCACAAGAATCAAGCGTCTGAAAATCATCAAACCCTCCGTCTGTTTTCGTTTGGACCGAACTGCGGCTTCTTGAAGACTAGGGACTTTCTCATAAATGGTTTTTAGGTCGGAGCTTGCCTGCCGTGGCGGGCCCTCGCCTAAGCAAGCCCTCTCGCCTAAACGAACCTACCTGCCGCCTGCTCGCCGCCACGGCCTGGCGGGCCTTCGCTCCAACAAAAGGAATTTGCCGTTTCTTTCCTTCCTATCGCGCAGCCCTTTTGCGCGAGTATTCAGGTTTCGCGGGTCACGAGCTTTCATTCCGACATAACCTGTCCCAACAAGTGACGGCTTCAGCCCCTGAAGTAAAGCCGTTGATCGCCTCTCGATATTTATGAAATGACTTCTGCGCCTCAACCCGCCGATTCGCGAAAAAATCGACCATGAAGTGTACATCAGTCTCCGACGCAGCCAATACACTTGATTTCCCACCGTTGGCTCAATTCAGATTTTCTTGACCGTGACACAACGGCGCAAAATTCAAACTGCTCGCCACCGATTTCCCCGCTCCTTCGGCACGCCCTGCCCTAACACCGTTGGACACATTTGACTTACCACCGGATGCGACCCGCTCCGAGATGGTTGTAGAGTCAGCATCACCGCACCACGCAACTACAACTGTAACGTACCGCCGCATCCAACACCATAAACCAATGAAAAACAAAGCCTTAGCCTTACATCACCCGCACCATACTCCGCATCTAACTAAGTGGGGACAAGAGTCAAATTGATACTTGGGGTAAATTAAGGAGATAGCTACTGAGATGCAAGAGTTCTTGGATCACAAGGGCTGGCATCGCTGCGCTGGCCCTGAGCATGTTGGGGTTCGGAGCGCCGCGTGTCCTTGCCGCTGCTCAGCCTGCAGCAACCGAATCAACGCGCGTTTCAACGCAGAAACCACTCGCCGAGCAGGTAGGCCATCAGCTCGCTTTAGTTCCGTGGTACGGCGTGTTCGATGACCTCGCCTATTCCGTGAACGGCACGCAAGTGACGCTCACCGGTGCCGTCGTCAATCCAGCCACGAAAAGCGATGCCGCCGGACGCGTCAAGAACATCAAAGGCGTGACCAGCGTCATCGACAATATCAAAGTACTGCCGCCTTCTTCGATGGACTTCCAGATCCGTCGCGCTGAATACCGTTCCATTTTCAGCTTCGGCGATCTGTACCGTTACTCCATGGGCGCGATTCCTTCGATTCACATCATCGTCGATACCGGTCACGTCACCCTTGTCGGTTACGTGAGCAATCAGGCCGATCGCCAGATGGCTTACATGCGCGCCAACGCGGTGCCCGGCGTTTTCTCGGTCACCAACGACCTCCAAATCGCCAGCTCGCCTAGCATGTAACTGAATAAATGAAGCGGTCTTTGTAGGGGCCGATCGTCTTTTGATCGGCCCTTTTTCTTTTCCAACCTTAAGCTTTCGGAAACGGCACTTGAACCCAGCTACATCTCGAGCGGAGCTCTATTTTTTCTTGATTTTGCAAAGGTCAGTTGTTTTGATCGGTTTTTTTCCCAGTATCCAGCCTCTAACTCCAGAATTTCCTTCGGGCCTTTTCCTTTTTCACTCAGAGATTCAAAACTGCCAGTGAAATCGTATGCCGCCGATCCACACAGGCCCGCGGCTTCGATTAAACGCCGGGTTCGCGACAAACTCGAAATCGGGAGTCACAGAAACATTCTTCAGCACCCCGAAACTGTAATAAGCCTCCGTAACTTTCTCGCTTCCATAACTGAGTGCGCCATCCCCGCTCAGTATGTCCAATCCTCCTGCCTCGAGAAACTTTTGAGCGCTCGCCGACGCGCCGCTGGTCACGTATGCCAATCCCGCGCTATCGTTCGGCCGCTGCCACGCAGAACCGTCAAAGCTCACGCCGACCGATGCCGTCCAGTTGGCATCCGTGTACATCCATCCCTCCGTTTGCCCATTGTTCCACCCAAGACGCGAAAAAACGCCAACATTCTTTGTGACTTCTTGCTCCGGGTTCAATCCGAAGCCGTATTTGTGGCGATAAGCCCGCGCCGGAGACAAGTCCGCGTGCGGCCCTCCTGCATCCAGCAACAAAGCAGCTTCTCGGTAGTTCAGCATATTGGCCTTGTCCACCCAACCCAAAAATCTCAACGCTCCCGGAC
>JASHRN010000239.1 GCA_030037335.1 Candidatus Acidiferrales bacterium
CGACAATCATTTCTTGAATGCCGGATTTGACCCATCATCTCTCTACGGAACTTATGTGGCGGAAGATCAGGGTTCGCCCGTAGTTTTATTCCCCGGCCTGAAGGCCCTGCGTTACCTGATTCCGTATAAAAGCGCTCAGGAGGTCGTTGGCTTTTTCCGGCAGGCAGCGCAAAAGTGTCCGGGCGGCATCGCTACCATGGGCGACGACATGGAAAAATTTGGCGTTTGGCCCGGCACCTATGACCACGTTTATAAAAACGGCTGGCTCGAACAGTTCATAGCGGAACTGGAGGCAAATCAGAATTGGCTGACCGCCGTGACTCCGAGCGAAGCCATGACCTTGCAGGAACCGCTTGGCCGCGCCGATTTGCCGACCTGTTCATACGTGGAAATGACGGAATGGTCGCTGCCCACAGAAGCGCGCATTCGCTTCGAAGCGGTTGAGAAGGAGTTTGCGTCGCGCGATGACGTCAAGGAATTTTTGCGCGGCGGCGTTTGGCGCGGCTTTTTGACGAAATATTCCGAATCGAATCTGATGCAGAAAAAAGCCATGCTGGTTTCGCGCAAATTGCGGGACGTGGAGGCGAAATTACGCGCCGAGGGCGCGCCGCTCGAGGGGCTTCGCCGCGCGAAGACCGAACTTTTTTCCGGGCAAGCGAATGACGCTTACTGGCATGGCGTTTTCGGCGGACTGTATGCGCCGCACCTCCGCACCACGATTTGGCGTTCGCTGATTCGCGCGGAAGCGTATGCCGATGCGGCCGCGCATAAGCGCGAAAAATTCGCTGAGCTGCGGCGATTCGACTTGGACTCGGATGGCCACGAAGAACTTTATTTGACCACCGAGCGCGCCGCCGCGCTCATCTCCCCGAATGATGGCGGCACGTTCAAGGCCATCGATTTTCGCCCCAGCAGCGTTGCGGTGATTAATTCCATGATGCGTCGCCCCGAACCATATCACCGAAAGCTCGGCCAGCTCGACGGGCAGCAGGCCGTGGCGTCGATTCACGATCAGGTGCGCTCGAAGGAGCCGGGGCTCGAAAAGCGACTGAAGTACGATCGCTGGCCGCGTCATTCGTTTCGCGTGCTGATGTTTCCGTCCGGATGCTCCGCGTCCGACTACGAAAATCTGAAACTCAATGAAAATCCGGAAATTGCCGCAGGGAATTACGTCGTTCGAGAAGCCGGCGCATCGAAAGTGCGGCTTGAATGCGAAGGCGTGAATGGTGGATGCAAAGTCGAGAAGATTTTCTCCTTCGGGGCGCGAGGTAATGGTTTCCGCATCACGTGCGATTTGAGCATCAGGCACCAGGCGCCGCCACCGGCGCAAATGTTCGTGGGGATCGAGCTCGTGGTCAATCTGCTGGCCCCCGACGCTCCCGACCGCTACGTTGACGTTGGCGGCAAGCGAGAATCGTTGCGCTGGGCGGGTGCCGCGCCAGCTTCGGAACTGCAACTCGTGGACGAATGGCAGAACATTCGCGTCACTTTGCAGGCCGAAGACGCCAAAGATTACTGGGTTGCGCCGATTGAGACCATTTCCGAATCCGAGGAAGGTTTCGAGCGCGTTTACCAGGGTTCGCAAGTTATGGCCATCTGGCCCGCGGAATTTCAGCCTGGAAAAGAATGGAAGGCGCGGCTGGTCTGTACGCTTGAACCCGCCCGGGGCTGATCGCAACCAGCGTTCAGCCGAAGTTGCTCGCGCACCTCGCCTTTGATACATTGACCAAACAGGAGGAAACGATGGCCGTTTCGAAGGAATTGCTGGATATTTTGGTCTGTCCCCTTTGCAAGACACCGGTGAAAATGACGCCCGCAAATGCGGACGGCCAGCAGGGGCTGAAATGTGAAACCTGCAAGCGCGTTTATCCTGTGCGCGACGATATTCCCGTGATGCTCGTGGACGAAGCTCGCATTGAAGCCTCGTGAATCGCCGTCCCTCCTGAAAGATTTGCCTCGCGGCGCGGAAGTACTCATCATTCGCCTGCGCTCGCTGGGCGACGTAGTCCTGCTAACCCCCGCTCTCTCCGCACTGAATTCCTGGCGCCCTGACTTGCGTTTGTGCGTCCTCGTCGAGCCGGCGCTTGCGCCTGTGCTCGAAGGCAATCCCGCGGTTGCTGAAATTCTCGAGATGCAAGGCTTTCTTTCGACGGCTGCAAAGTTGCACCGTCGTCATTTTTCCGCCGTGTACAACCAGCATGCAGGCCCAACGAGCGCACTGCTTACCGCCGCGATTGGCGCGCCGAAGCGCATTTGCTGGACGCGGAGGCAATTTTCGTTTGTCTACAATGTGCTCGTGCCCGATCCGGGGAACAAAATTCACACCGTCGAGCATCGCATTGAGCAATTTTATGCAACGGGCTTGCCGCGCGGGCCGATTCCGCCGGCGCAGGTGTATCCGCAGCAGGATGCGTGCGCCGCTGTTGCCAAAAAGCTCGCCGAAAACGGCGTTCCGCAGGATGCGAAATACGCGGTGATTCATCCGGGCGCAAAATATTTCACGAAGCGATGGTCGCTCGACAATTTCATCGCGCTCGCTCAATGGCTGAAGCGTAAGCATGCGATCGCGCCCGTATTCAGTGTGGGTGCCATGGAAAAGCAAATCGCGGACGAGTTGTGCCAGAAATGCGGGCGGCAGTTTGCGCTCTTGGATTCACTCGACCTGCGCGAGCTGATCGCACTTATTTCTGGCGCGCGCATTGTTATCGGCAACGATAGCGGTCCTGCCCATCTCGCCGCTGCAGCAGCATGCCCCGTAGTCGCAATTTTTGGATCGAGCAGTTCAGTGCACTGGGCGCCGTGGCGAACCGCGCATCGCGTGGTGCAAAATGATTTTCCCTGCAACCCGTGTGCGGGAGACCGTTGTTACGCTTTCGCCGAGCCGCGATGTATCATGTCCGTCACGCTTGAACAAGTGAAGACGGCATGCGACTTGCTTCTTGCAGAAAGCGCGCATACGGAGCGGTTGCAAAGCCTGTAATTCGCTCTCGGCAAAGGTTCGTGTGAGTACGGCGATCAATTAAAAAAAGAGAAAGGCCAATAAATTCGTGGACACTGGGGCAATTGCTCGCAGACGCGCAAACCAAATTCTGAAGCGCATGCGCGGCCGACGTTTGGCCGTGCTGGGCGACTGGATGCTCGACCGCTACGTTTGGGGCACGGCCAATCGAATTTCGCCGGAAGCCGCCGTTCCCGTCGTCGATTTCATGAAGCAGAGCGAATGTCTCGGCGGCGCGGGAAACGTGGCGGCAAATCTGGCAGTGCTCGGCTCGCGCGTGGAAGTTTTTGGCTTCATCGGAAAAGACGAGGCTGGCGGTGCGGTCCGAGCGGCGATGCGTGAGCTTAATCTCAATCAAAAGGGCATTGTTGAGCTGGCCGGCCGTCCGACCACGCTAAAAACCCGGATTATCGCCCGTCAGCAGCAGGTCGTGCGAGTTGATCGCGAGGTGCGAACTCACCTGCCGGATTCGTCGGAGCAGGAACTCACCAGGCGGCTGCGTGCTGCTATCGAGCGGGCGCATGCGCTCGTGATTTCCGATTACGACAAGGGCGTCGTAAGCGACACACTCGCCGAGCGCGTGCTCGATGCGGCCGCGCGGCGCAAAGTTCCATCCTTCATCAAGCCGAAGTGGTCGCGCTTGACTGCCTACCGCGGCGCCACCGTTGTGATCTGCAATCGCGCGGAAGCCGGCTTTCTTGTCACGCGCTCGCTCGATTCCGAGCAATCCGTCATGGAAGCGGGCCGCGCGCTTCTCGATCATTTTGGATGCGGCGCAGTGGTGATCACACTTGGCGCGCAGGGACTAAATCTTTTCGAACGCGACGATGCCAAAGGGTTTCACGTCCCGGCCATCAGCCAGGAAACTCCGATGGGCATAATCGGGAAAGCGCCCGGTCGCGAAGTGAACGGCCGCCAGGTCTTCGACGTCACCGGCGCGGGCGACACTGTGCTGGCAACGATGGCTCTCGCCTGCGCCGCGGGAGCTTCATTGCACGAAGCGGCTATTCTCGGCAATGCCGCTGCGGGAGTGGTTGTAGCAAAATTGGGAACGGCTACGCTGACACGCGAAGAATTGTCTGGCGCATTACGCGAAGTGGCTAATAAGTAGGCGGAGGGAAGCTGAGCGATTGCGTGGTGCGGTTCACCCAGATGACAATTTCTTTGGTCTTGTTCGCTTCTGCCGTGCCGCTCTTCGGAAAGGGCTGGTACGGACTCACCAGCACTGTCACGGCCACGCTCGAATCGCTCTTTTGCGGTGCGCCCGTCGCTTCGATTTCGAAGCTCTTCACCGGCCCGTAGTACCCGTTCGCGCCCCACGCGTTCTGAAAATCATTGAAGGAATAGCTTTCCGAGGGTTGCCACGTTTTGTACGCCTGCTGAAGATCGCCGGAAGCGAGCTCGCTGAAAAACGAAGTGGCCGTTTTCTCCTCAGAACGGAACCGCACTGCTCGCCACACGAATAGCGCGATCAGAAACACGATCAGTACGACGACAATGATGTAGTACGGCTTTTTGGACGGTTCCGGTTGATTGGCGTCGAGAAGGGTCACTTGGTTTCCCGAATGTTAGACACCGAAACTTCAGATTTGTCGCTTGAAAAGCGCAATGCTCCCCGCAATCATCACCGCGGAGAATACAGCTAAAATTAACACGTCGCTGTACATGCCTTCAATACCGCTCCCCCGCAGAAGCAGGTTTCGCAGCGCGTCCACCGTGTATGTGAACGGATCGACAATCGAAATGCCCTTTAGCCACGCGGGAAACCCATAAGTCGGATAGATGGCTCCCGATGGGAAGAAGAGCAGCGTATTCAGCACGCCAAAAATCGCGCGCGGCACCAGGGGATCGTCGATGCGCACCATCAGCAGAAACATGAAGCTGATCATGCACAGCGAGGCCATGGCAACCACAATCACCAGAAAAAACAACCGCACGGGATTCCACAAGTCCGGAATTCCCGCGATCAGCCCTCCGATGAAGGTAATCACCAATCCAGCCATCACTCCCTTGATGGCGCCCGCAAGGTCGAGTCCTATCACCAACTCGGCTTTGTGAATTGGCGTGATCAGATAGCCTTCGTGCAGCCCGCGGGACTTGTCATCAATGAAAGTGATGCCGCCGCCGATCATCGCCACGATGAACACTGCCATCGCGATCGAGCCCGGAAGCAAATACTTGATGTACTCGACGTATGGATACACTTCGACTACATCCAGCGCAATCACGCCGGGCAGCCGCGAAGCCAGCGGCCCCGACGTGATTTCCGGGTTCGGGCCCACATCCAGTTGCGACGCCATATTCACATTCAGTTGATCGACCACGCTCTGCAGTTCGCTTTCGAGTGAGCTCGAAGTGATCTGGTCGGAGTTATCCACGATAAGCCCAAGTTTTGGCTGGTCCTCGCCATATGCGCGCCGCGAAAATTTCTCAGGAATATCCACGATTGCGCCAATGCCGCCCGTGCGCAGGTCCTTCATGGCTTCCGGCATTGAAGGATAATTGATGACGTGAAACATTTTCGGCCCAGTCGTCACACCGGCAAGCGCTTCCCGCACCTGCCACGACATTTCCGTGTGGTCCTGGTCGACCACCCCCACGGTCACATCCATGATTTTTCCGCCGAACGCGTAGCCCAGCACGATGAGCTGAACCATCGGGAAAATCATCGAGCTCATCATCAGCGCCGGGCTGCGGAAAAACTTCCGCAGATCGCGCTCGACCAGAGCCCACATGCGGGCAAAATTGAATTTCAAAGCTTCCGTTCCTTTCCGAAACCTTTAACGGTACAAATGGCCGATGCTGTACTTCGCACCTTCATTCGCGCTGTCGCGCAGGTCGTTGCCTGTGTAATGGAGAAAAACGTCATCGAGCGTCGTGCCTTGCACGCTTACCCGCTTCACGATGACGTTCCGTGCCCGCGCCAGATCCATCAGTGCCGCGACCGTTGCAGGGCCATCGTTCGACGCTATGTGCACCGCGCCATCACGGCTTTGAACATTTTGCGTGTGCGGCAATTGTTCGAGCTGTTGGCACCAATCCGTCGGCTGGCCTGTAAATTCCGCTTCCACGGTATCCGTTCCTGGAACGCTGTCTTTTAGTTTCGTTGGCGAATCGAGCGCGGCCAGCTTTCCGTGATCCACAATGGCGATGCGGTCGCATAGCTTGTCGGCTTCGTCCATGTAATGCGTGGTCAGCAAAATCGTCAGCTTGGATTCATCGCGCAGCCGCCGGATCATTTCCCAGACGTTTGTCCGCGAAACCGGATCGAGGCCAGTCGTCGGCTCGTCGAGGAACATGATTTTCGGCGAATGCACCAGCCCGCGCGCGATTTCCAAGCGTCGCCGCATGCCGCCGGAAAAGGTCCGCACCAGCTTGTCCTTGAATTTCAGCAAATCGACGGACCCGAGCAGCTTTTCAATCAGCGCGCTCCGTTCGCTTGCGGGGATGCCGTAGAGCTTCGCGTGAATGACCATGTTTTCTTCTGCTGTGAGTTCCGGATCGGAGGTGAACGCTTGCGGAATCACGCCCAGCGTGTGTCGCACGCCGTTCGGATCACTCACGATGTCGTGCCCGCCGATGCGCGCAGTTCCCGAAGTCGGCGGCGTGAGCGTGGTGAGCATGCGAATCAGCGTGGTTTTTCCGGCGCCGTTTGGCCCCAGCAATCCGAAGATTTCGCCGTTCTCCACGGTGAAGCTGATTGCATTCACCGCCGTGAGGTCGCCGAACTTCTTCGTCAAATTGTCGACTTCAATCGCGTGCATGTGCTCGAGCCCTTTTCCTGCTCATCGTCCTATTTCGCTAGAGACGCGCCCACCAGTGCTTTCCTTCGTTTTGTGGAGCAAGAAGCACGGTTGCGGTCATGCCGGTGAAAAAACGGTGCTGCGGGTTCGGCAGCGAGACTTTAATCGCAAAGGTGTTAATGTCCCGCTTCGTGCGGCTCACGTCGCGCTGCGTCGCAAAATCCCCTTCCACGCCTTTGAAAAACACATTTCCGTGAACGATTTCACCTGACGGCAGCTTGATCGGCATTTTTTCCCCGAACTGAATCGAGTCGATGTACGTTTCAGGCACGTCCGCTCGCACCCACAGATTGTCCATGTCAACCACTACGACAATCGGGCTGCCTTCCTGCACCACTTCGCCCTGCTTGGCGACGCGCACAGAGACGATTCCGCTGATGGGTGCGTAAATTTTTGTGTATCCGAGCTGCGTTTCGTCTTGCGCCTCCATTGCGATGGCCTGCTTCAGTTGCGCTTGCGTCGATGCGATTTGGCTCCGCAGCACGTCCACCTGTTTGCGATTTGCCACCGCGACGGCTAGCGCCGCCTGCTGCGATTTCACCTGATCGGTCAGCGAACGCACATTTGCATCGGACGCTTTAAAGGTCGCCACGGCGCTATCGCGATCCTGCGCAGCCACCACGCCCGAAGCGAAAAGGCTGAGCTCGCGCTTCATATTGATTTCGTTCAAGTCCGACGTGGCCTTGGCCTGCTCGAGTTGCGCCTGCGACCCTGTGTAGTTCGCTTGAGCCACGCGCAATGCCGCCGCGGTTTGGCTGTCCGTCAGGCTGAGATTTGCCTGCGCCTGCACAACTTGCGCCCGCAAGCTCCCGATGGCTGCTTCTTGCGCGGCTACTTGAGCTTCGAGCGCCGCAGGATCGAGTTCCGCGATCAGTTCGCCCTTCGTCACTTCCGAGCCTTCATCCACCGTCAGCTTCACCATTCGGTCGGTGATCTGCGGGCTTACGATGACGTCATTTCCGTCCACCACCCCAATGAGCGGATAAGCGCTTCCGCGCGGCGTGGTAAAAATGTAAACCGCAAGCGCGATCAGAAAAAACACGCCCAGAACCGCGAAGAATTTCCGGCCCGTCATCCGGCCCTCCTGAAAGAGCGAAATAGCCCGTGTTCGAGTAAATCGACCACCGCACGCTTGTGTTCCGCCACTGTCTGCGGCTTAAGCGCGTCCTTCCCCAGCAGCACGCTGTGCACTGGCGCTCCGGAAAAATAAAAAACAATCATGGCGAGAATGTTGATCACCGTGTGGGCGGGATTCGCGCGATGGAATTCCCCCCGAGCAATGCCTTGCCGGATCGCGCGCGTGAGCTCCTCGTAGCCTTGCCGGAAGTACTCCCGCGCAACCCTGCGGCATTCCTCCGGCGATTCCATCATCAATTGCTGCATCAGCCGCGCATAATTCGGATAGGCGACGCGGAACGCGAAGTATCCGTCCACAAATGCCAGGATGATCTGCCGTGCCGAAGCGTTCGCAGGCATCTCCGCCTCGATCATCCGGCTCGCCTGCTTGAAAAGGTTTTCGAACACGGCGCGGTGCAGATGTTCTTTGCTCTCGAAGTAATAGTAGAGCATCGCCTTATTGACGCGCGCCGTCCGCGCAATTTCATCCGTACGCGCGCCCGCCAGGCCGTGCTCGGCGAAAACGCCTTCCGCCGCCGCTAAAATGCGGCGCGCCGTTTCCGGATTCGCGATTTTTTTCCTGCCGCGATTCATACGACTCGTCAAACTGTTCCGCGATTCCCTGGTAATCGAGTTGCCGCGCAGCGAAAAACAGAGAATCCCGGATGCAATTATTTAACTAACCGGTTAGTTTAATCAGACTCGTTGTGCATGTCAAGGAACCTAAAGTCACCGAGGCTCTTTGTGCGATTCCTCTCTTTCGACGTGAAGTTGTTGGGCCGGTGACGAACAAAAACGAGGAGTGCTTTAGCCTTCGAGAGCGCCGCCCGCGCCGGCGGGCAGTTCGATGGAATATTTGGTGCGCGATTTTTCGGCGTGCTGTTCGAGAGCCAGTTCGATCAGCCGGGTGATCAACTCCGTGTACGGCACGCCGCTCGCTTCCCACATCTTTGGATACATGCTGATGCTCGTGAACCCGGGAATCGTATTGATCTCGTTGAGGTAAATTTTTTTCGTCGCGCGTTCGAGGAAAAAATCGGCCCGCGCCATGCCCGCGCATTCGATGCTCTTATAGCCGCGAATCGCATATTCCTGGAATTGCACGATCTGTTTCTTGCTGAGTTTCGCCGGGATCTCAATGCGCGAGCCGGATTCGAGATACTTCGCCGAGTAATCGTAATATTCGCGATGTGGAATGATTTCTCCCGGCACCGACGCGCGCGGATCTTCATTTCCCAGCACCGCCACTTCGATTTCGCGTCCGCGAATTGCGCGCTCCACAATGATTTTCAGCGCAAAACTCGCCGCCAGATCCATCGCCGCGGGAAGCTCCGCTGCTTCGTGCACGCAAGTCATGCCCACCGACGAACCGAGCGTCGCAGGCTTCACGAACAGTGGGAAGCGGAATTTCTTTTTGATCGCGACCAGTGTTTTCCCGCGATTCTTTTCCCATTCATGCCGTGGTATCGACAGACAATCGACAATGGGAATTTTCGCTTCGTGAAACAGCCGTTTCTGCACGTCTTTGTCCATGCCGACCGCGGAGCCGAGCACGCCGGAGCCAACGTACGGGACTCCTGCAAGATCGAGCAGTCCCTGCACGGTTCCGTCTTCACCGAACGTGCCGTGCAGCACGGGAAAAATCACATCGACTTTGATGCTCGGTTGCGCGTTGCCCGGCGCGAGCGGCACCAGCGCCGACGCGCTTGGATCCGGCGGCAAGACGACGCGTTCGCCCGTCTTCAGCAGCTCTGGCAGCATTTTTTGTTCCGTCATTTTTTGCGCTGCCGCGCCGACGAGCCAGCGTCCGTCTTTCGTTATGCCAATTGGAACCGCTTCGTATTTTTCCGTGTCCAGGGCGCGAATCACCGATGTGGCAGAGGCCAGCGAAACTTCGTGTTCACCGGAACGCCCGCCAAACAAAATTCCCACGCGCAAACGCTTGCGATTTTCCATTAGAGAATTTTCTTGCCTAGGCCGGACAGGGTCAGCTCGACACCCAGAATGGCCGTCTTGTTGTGCAAATCCACCACCGGATTGATTTCCACCAGTTCGAACGAAACCAGTGCGCGGCTGTCCGCAACCATTTCCAGCGCGAGATGCGCCTCGCGGTACGTGACCCCGCCGCGGACAGGCGTGCCTACGCCGGGTGCTTCGGAGGGATCCAGAAAATCCATGTCGAGACTCACCGCAATTCCGTTCGTATCGTCCGACGCAAAACGCAGCGCCTCAGCCATCACGTCGCGCATGCCGCGCTCATCAATTTCGCGCATCGTGAAAACATGAACGCCCGATTTCTTCACCAGTTGCCGCTCTTTCGCGTCCAGATCGCGAATCCCCACCATCGCCACGTTTTGCGGCTCAACTTTCGGCTTGAAGCCGCTCAGTTCGGTCAACTCCGAAGCGCCATAACCCATCACCGAAGCGAGTGGCATTCCATGGACGTTGCCGGAAGGGCTGGTTTCAGGCGTGTTCACGTCGCCGTGCGCATCCAGCCAAATCAATCCGATGCGCTTCGATTGCTTGCGGAAAAACGATGAAACTCCAGCGACTGATCCTGCTGCGATGGAATGGTCTCCGCCAAGAATCAGCGGCATCATTTCTTCGCCCAGCGTGCGTTCTACTGTCTCCGCAAGGCCCTGACACGTCTCTGCGATCTCCGTCAAGTATTTCGCGTGTTTATCGCCGTAGTGCTGCTCTTCCGGCTGCTTGACGGAAATGTTGCCGATATCTTCCACTGAGTAGCCAAGCTGCTTCAGGCGCGCCTGCAAACCGGCGACGCGCAGCGCGGATGGACCCATGTCGACGCCGCGGCGGCTCTGCCCCAGGTCCATTGGCACACCGAGAATGCGAATTTTTTGCGCCATGTGCTGCTTTTCCCCCAAGAAAATCCGGCGGGCAATGCGAGCCTGCTGGAAACGTCAAGGATATACGCGATAAAGCATCCGAGGGAAGGGTATGACTTCGCGAATGTGCTCCGTTCCGCAAATCCAGGCCACGGTGCGTTCCAAGCCGAGCCCGAAGCCCGCATGTGGAACGCTGCCGTAGCGCCGCAAATCCAGATACCACTGAAACGACTCCTCCGGCAGATTGTTCTGCCGCAGGCGCTCAATCACCGTCTCGTAGCTGGAAAGGCGCTCGCCGCCGCCAATAATTTCGCCATATCCTTCCGGAGCAATCATGTCGAAGCTGAGCGAAAGCTCCGGTCGCGCCGCATCCGTTGCCATGTAGAACGCTTTCATCGCCGCGGGATAGCGGTGAATGATCACCGGCTTGTCGAAATTCTTCGAGATTATCGTTTCTTCATCGCCGCCGAAATCGTCTCCGAATTTCGCGGGATTTCCGTTTTCATTCAGAACTTTGATCGCTTCTTCGTACATGATTCGCGGAAACGGCGGCTTGATTTTTTCCAGTTTGCTGACGTCGCGCTTGAGCATCTCCAGTTCGCGCGCGCGATTTTTCACGCATTCCTGCACCATCGCGCTCACGAGGCCTTCACCGAGCGCCATCATGTCTTCCAAATGCGCGTAGGCCGCTTCTGGTTCGAGCATCCAAAATTCTGTGAGATGTCGCCGCGTTTTGGATTTTTCCGCACGAAATGTCGGCCCGAAGCAATAGACTTTTCCGAGGGCGGCGGCTGTTGCCTCCACGTAAAGCTGACCCGACTGCGTTAGATACGCTTTTTGGTCATCGATGTAGTCCACTTCGAAAAGCGTGGTGGTGCCTTCGCACGCTGCCGGCGTGAAAATCGGCGCGTCGGTGAGCGTGTAGCCCTGCGAGTCCATGAAATTTCGCGCCGCGCGCTCGGCCTCGGCGCGAATCCGCAAGATCGATGCTTGCCGCGGCGTGCGAATCCACAAATGCCGCTGGTCGAGCAGAAAATCGACGCCGTGCTCTTTCAGTTGAATCGGATACGGCTGCGACTCCGATACTCGCTGCACCACTTCCAACGCGCTGACGTGCAGCTCGTACCCTCCCGGCGCGCGCGCCTCGGCGGCAACTTTGCCCGTCACCACCACGCTCGATTCCTGCGTCAATCCTTTCGCCGCATTGAACGCATCCGGATGTTCCTTCAGCGAGATCACGCCTTGAATGATCCCCGTGCCGTCTCGAAAGATCGGAAAAAGCAATTTGCCCGATTCGCGCAAATTGTAAAGCCATCCGCGAATCGAAACTTCTTTGCCCGCGTGCTCGCCAACGTGTTCGATGGACACAACCGGCGTGGACACTTCTACTTTCTCCTTTTCATTTTACGGCATCAGGAATTTGCGGCCGAGCGCCGCGCCGCGAGAGACTGCTCCAGTTTCTCAAAAGCCGCTGTGGCGTCCGCAAGCGACGGCGCGCTGGCCGATTGCGCGCGCAATTCGAGCACCACGGGGAAATCCTCTTTCTCGCCGGACAAAAGGCTCATCGCCGCGTCCCAGTCGATATTGCCGCTCTGCGGCAGCAGATGCTCGTCCTTTTCTCCGTGATTGTCGTGCGCGTGGACCATTACAAGATGATCGCGCATCGGTTCGAAGCTGATTTCCACGCCGTCTTCCATGTGCGCGTGGCCGATGTCGAAGCAGAATTTCAAATCGAGCCGCGTATCAGTGACAAAGTGCCGCAAGTTCGATGGCGAGCCGAGTTCGCCCGGCGTATTTTCCAGTACGATGGAAACGCCGCGCTGCTTGGCGAAAATCGTGAGATGTTCGAGCGAATTGAACGCCGCGTCGATTTTTCGCGGATCGTGATTTTCGCGCCCGCCGCCGATGTGCTGCACCAGATAGCGAAACGGAATTTGCTCCGCGATTTCCAGCGTGCGCTTTACTTCATCGACGGCGTCGAGCCGCCGCACGCGCTCGGGATCAGAAATCGAAATTGGAATCCCGCTCTCGCGCTTTCCGGGGAGCAAATCGCGCTCGGTGGGCGAATGCAGCGAATGCACCGTCAGGCGATGCTCGCCGATCCATTCGGCAAGCGTGCGAATATCTTTCGGCGAGCCGTATTTCAGGTGAACGGGCGTGCAATAAATCTCCACATGCGAAATGCCGGTCTGCGCGATCTCCGCGAGCAGCGCGGAGGTCAGCGGCTCATCCGAATAGCGGTAAGTTGAAAAGACGCGTTGCATGGTCAGGAAATTTTTTTGCCGCGAAAACTGAGTGCGCGGCGGTTCGGCGTCCTGAAAATTGCGAAAAGCCGAAACTCTATGGTCTGTGGAAACCTCTCCGGCGTCAATAGCCTCGCGCTGCCCCTTCGCGCCGCGGATCCGGCGCACCGAGGCGCTCGCCGGTTTTCGGATCAATTCCAATCGCTTCCACCTCGCCAATCCAGCCTCGGCGCTGCGCCAGATGGTAGCCGCGCTGTTCGAGTTGGTCGGCGATGTTTTCTGGAAACACCGGTTCGAGCAGTACCACATCCGGCATCCACTGCTGGTGAAAACGCGGCGCATTGATGGCGGCCTGCGCGGGCATATCCAGCCACGCCCAATTAAGAATGCTGAGGAGCGTGGCGGAAATAATTCGTGGACCTCCCGGCGAACCGGTGACGAGACTGAGCTCTCCGTCGCGCAGCACGATTGTGGGAACCATGGAGCTGAGCGGGCGATGGCCCGGTTCAATGGCATTGGCTTCCGATTGCAGCAGCCCGAACATATTGGGCTTGCCGGGCGCGCTGGTGAAGTCGTCCATTTCGTCGTTGAGCAAAAAACCGTCTGTGGAAGTGACCGCGGAACCGAAACTGTCATTGAGCGTGTAAGTGTTGGCGACGGCGTTGCCTTTCGCATCGACAACGGAGAAATGAGTGGTGTGCGTGTGCAGCGTCTCGTTTGCGAGCACCGCCTCGGCTTCTTCCGTCTTCATTTTTTCGATGACCACTGGCAGGGATGTCTTGCTCGTATGATCGAACGGCCCGGGGTTGCCGGCGCCGATCTGCGCGCTCGAAGTCGCGTCCACAGGATTGATGGAGGCGCGGCGCTCAGCGGCGTATTGCTGGTTCAGCAGTCCGGTGATGGGAACATGCGTGAAATCGGAATCGCCGAGATAAGTGGCGCGGTCGGCAAAAACGCGGCGCATGGCTTCGATGACGAGGTGCACGGACTGCGGGTCGTCCCATGAAGTGAGGTGGTAGGGCTCGAGAATGTTCAGCGCTTCAAGAATGGCGACGCCGCCGGAGCTGGGAGGCGGGCTGGTGATGATTGTCCAGTGATTTCCGCGGACGTGATAAGAGCCGGTGAGCGGCTCGCGAATTTTCGCGTGATAGGCGGCGAGATCCGCCATGGTGATGAGCCCGCCATTTTGCGCCATCTGCACGGTTAAATCTTTCGCCGTTTGGCCGCGATAAAATTCCGCAGCGCCGTTTTTCGCGATGCGCTCAAGAGTTGCCGCGAGTTCCGGCTGCTGGAAAGTTTCTCCGGCCGAATAAAGAGTGCCGTCCTTCAGAAAAATCTTTTTGCTTTTGGGAAATTTACCGAGGCGAGCCTGCGAATATTTGAATCCGGCGGCGAGGCGCGGGTTCACAGCGTAGCCGTCGCGTGCGAGGCGAATCGCGGGCGCCATATCTTCGGCGAGAGTGAGCTTGCCGTACATTTTTGCTGCGAGAGTGAGGCCGGCGACGGTGCCGGGGACTCCGATGGCGCGCCAGCCGGTAGTGGAAGCGCCGGGAATGATTTTTCCGTCGGAATCGACGTACATATTGCGCGTGGCGGCTTTGGGAGCTTCTTCGCGGTAGTCGATGAATTTCGCGCGGCCGTCGCGGAGCCGCACGAGCATGAAACCGCCTCCACCGATATTTCCAGCTTCCGGCTCGACAACCGCGAGAGCGAAGCCAACGGCGACCGCGGCGTCAACGGCGTTGCCGCCCTTTTTCAGAACTTCGACGCCCGCTTCAGAGGCAAGCGGTTCATCGGAGACGACCATAGCGTGGGCGCCGCGAACGGCGGCAGCGGGCCAGTTGGGATGCGTGACTTCGCCTGCGGACGAGGCGTATTCGCGAGGCTGAAGCTGCGGCTGCTGTGCCGGCGGCGTTTGCTGCTGCGGCTGTGTTTGAGCTGAAGCCAGTGCCGCCGAGAAGCAAAGGATCGTGCTAAGCATCGCACCGAGTAACGTGTTGAAGGCTAATGATTTCATTCGAGTACGCATGGCGACCTGAATCTATGCGATTGGACACTGGCCGTCAAGGAGAGCGAGAGTGACGGGGTCGCGCCTATATGAGGCACTTGATCGCGTGCCGGCAATCGAGGCCAGAGTTTTCCCCAGTTTCTAATCGACGGGAATTTTCTAAAAGCGGAAATTTCCGCGATTAGAAATGGGTCCGAGCGTTTGTTTTGTGTGAGTTGCACGGATTTCTAATTTTCCATATTTCCTCGATTAGCGTTTGACAGCGCATAAAAAGCAAAAAAGCCGCGATGGTCGCGGCTGCCTTTCTCTTTCCCCTCATTGTTTCCCCGTTCGGCTGAAACCCTTCAGCCGAAACTATTGTATATCACATAGTTAACTAATAGTAAAGGAAATTCCGCTGAATTTGGCGAGCTACAGGTGTCTTTGGGGCTTACGCGGCCTTGCGGCCTCTATCGCAGTGCGAACTGTAACGCCTTTATAAAAGCGCGGTTATCAACGTAATAGTTGGGATATGCGTTTCGGATTGCACGAACCGAGTTAAGAGATACTAAAACACCCTGAACGTTTGGATCTGATGCAGTCCTTTTTTCTATTTCGAGATAGGCGTCTGACGCGTGCTCTAGTTCATCTTCTCTGAAGCCGCGCACGTCAAATGTATGGTTTCCGATATCAAGGACGATGAGATAAGCGGCAGCGTTAGCGACATTACTCGGTGGAAGACGTGTTAGGGCAAAGCTCCACCCTGCCATCATGTCGGCAACATTCAGATCCTTTGTGATCTCACGGAGTTCCTCGGTTAGTTCCTGCTTATTTTCTGGCGTTTTGGAAACGAGCGGCTGTTTCTCTCGGAGCGCTATGGCACTGCTCATCAGGGCGAAAAACCTATGCCACTTTTCCTCTCCCGCACCGGATTTCAAGGCTTGCTCAGTAAAGAGGGCTACAGTTTCCACCGCCGTAGCCCATGCGTGCTGTAATCTTGTACGTAGTTGAAGTTCGATCTTCAGCCCGTTGTAACAGCGATGTTTCTTGGAAGCGCTATGGTAACGATAAACAAGATGGACGCTCCGATATCCGTCCTGCTTTGGGCACTCCACGTATTGCTTCTCACTGACAAATTCGTGGCGTGTATTCGGTTTTTTTTACCGGCTCTGCTTGTAGAGCTTAACGAGTTCATAGAGACGTTCCATGTTCTGAACGACCGCGCGGCATCCGCCAATATCCTGCATTTGTGTCAATTTCATTTCAGGGAAGCGTTTCAGCTTAGCCTCAATAGAAGAGAGACGCTTTAACCTCTGCGCGACGATCGCGCGAGTATCCACATGCCTTGCTCTGCTATAAAGCGTTCTCCTGAAACTGCGGAGCGGGAAAATGTGAGATGAACGCCAGTTGTTGATGATATTAAGCATCTGGTCGCGATTGGCAACCCATACCACTCGCGGGTCAGCGATGAGCAAGCGACCGGCTTCGTTCACGGCCTCTCTTCGGTAGTGCGGGGCTGCCCATCCCATGTAGCATTCCTCTTCAGGCGGAAGACTTGCGTGACTCCAGCGATGTAGCGGTGGAGAATGTCGAGATTGTCGCCGTAATTATAGTTGGTTCATGGATACCGCGCGAATCATACAAAAAGCAGTGACGTGTGGCTAGTGGCGAGTGACAAGTTAGAAACGGGTAAGTTGCGCGCTTCGTTCCTCAGGGCAGGCTGGCAAGTGACGAGAACCCACCCTTCGCGTCTTTTTTCAACTTGCGCTGCAGGAGCAGTGCGGACGCGAAGGATGGGGCACTCACCACGAACGCAGAGCAGAGGCAAAAGCAGATTCCTTGCTGTCCCGATACGGCGGATCGGGACGCTCGGAATGACAATGCAAGTGGGTACAGCCGCAGAACTTCGCAAAAGTGGCGAAGCTCTGCGCTACAAGACACCACCGAGCTAATTCGACGGGGTTAAAAGGCGTTTGGCGGGCTCGTCGCGGCCGCCCTGGTGGAGGATGAGTTCGGTGGCGCGGCCGGAGCTGTCCGTGACGAAAGTGATCTGGGCGTCGACGGCTTTGAGAAAAAAATCCCGAGGGCTGGATGGGAACATCAGGACTTTCGGCTGATCGGTCGGCTGCACGGAGAGGTGATCAGTGTCGCGCGTGATAACCACTATGTAGTCGGGAGACAGCTGGTACGTTCCCACGTAGCCGTCGAGCAACTTGGGGTAGATGGCGACTTCATTTATGGACTTTGGTAGGAGGCGGCATCAGTGCAGGTTTGATGAGGCCGACGACGTGATGGGCGATCATGTCGGGACGAGAATGTCTCGAGTCAAGATTGGTAAGTACGACGACGGTGAGGTTGTCGTCAACGTAGCGCGAAATGTCGCAAGTAAAACCCTGCCACGCGCCGCTGTGCTCGATGACTTTGTGGCCGTTCATGGAATTGATGAACCAGCCGAAGCCGTAATGGGCGGGATTGGGTTTGCCGTCATTGAGAGGATAAATGGTCCAGATTCGGTCGAGGCTGGATTGCTTCAGAAGCGTTGTGCCGTAGAGCGCGCCGTCCCATTTGGCGAGATCGAGAACGTTGAAATAGAGGGCTCCGTCAGCGGTGGAATTGAAAGTGGGCGAGACCCATTCCTGGTTCTGGAGTTTGTCGCCGTGGATTTCGTAGCCGGAGGCGCGATTCGGAATGATGTCGGTTTCGCTGATCAGGCGTGTGGAATTCATGCCGAGCGGCTTAAAAATGCGTTCTGTGAGGAAATCGGCGTAGAACATGCCGGTGACTTTGTGGATCACGATGCCGAGCAGCACGTAGTTTGTGTTGCGATAGGCCCATTTCGAGCCGACGGGAAAATCGATGGGAAGTGCTTCGATTTTTTGGGCGAGCTGGTCTTCCGTGAAGTCGAGGCGGAGGTAAAACGGGCCGTTCGGGCCGGTGCGCGCCGGAGTTTCATATTCGCCGAGGCCGGAGGTGTGAGAGAGCATGTTCTTGATGAGGATGGGCTTCCAACTCGGGGGCGCGTCGGGGAAATATTTGGTGATGCTGTCGTCGAGGCTGATTTTGGCTTCTTCGACCAGCATCATGATGGCGGCGGAGACGAATTGTTTTCCGACTGAGCCGGACTGAAAAACTGTTTGCGGCTTAACGGGGACATTCAGCTCGACGTCGGCGAGGCCGTAGCCTTTGGCGAGAAGAATTTTGCCGCGATGGTAAATGCCGACTTCGGCGCCGGGGATTCGTTCTTTGGCCATTTCAGCGTTCACATATTGATCGACGGCGGAGATTTGCGCGGGTGTGAGCGCGGTGGGGGAAGCGGAGGAATCTTGCGCGATGGCGCGCGGAGCTGGGAAGAAGCAGATGATCAGCAAAAGGAAAATCATGGCGAAGCGGTTGCAACGCGTTGCTGATGCGAGAGTCATGAATCGCTCCTTAACGCAAGTTGTGAACGCGCAAAGTTAGCTGAAAGCTGGGCGAAAGACTACATGGAGTGCAGCGCAGAAAGCAAAAGATTCCGTGCGAGGCTAGAGGCTAAGAAGTGGAGGGACTATTCCACGAGGAATTCGGCGCGGGAGGAGGGAGGAAGGAGGCCGGCGGAGATTCCGCGGGAAATCAGTTCGTTGACGGCGCGGCGGCCTTCCTCGCCGAAATTGAGCGTCCAGCGATTGACGTACATGCCGACGAATTTGTCGGCGAGAGAGGGGTCCATGTCGCGGGCAAATTGCAGAGCGTAGTTGAGAGCTTCTTCGCGATGGTCGAGAGCGTAGGCCACGCTGCCGCGAATGGCTCCCGCGACTTGGCGCGCAAGATCAGTGCCGAGCGAGCGGCGGATGGCGTTGGCGCCAAGAGGAAGCGGCAAGCCGGTTTGCTCCTGCCACCAGACGCCCAAATCGACAACTTTGTGCGCGCCGGATTGCGCGTAAAGAAGCTGGCCTTCGTGGATGAGGAGGCCGGCTTCGACTTCTTTGCTGATGACCGCGTCGAGGATTTTGTCGAAGGGCATGGTGACAGTTTCGACGCCGGGTTCGAAGAGCTTAAGCGCGAGATAAGAAGTCGTGCGCGTGCCCGGTATGGCGACTTTGCGGCCTTTGAGTTCGGTTTTCTTGATGGCGTGATGAGAAACGACGATCGGCCCGTAGCCTTCGCCGAAGCTGGCGCCGCAATCGAGGAGAACGTATTTGTCAGCGAGAAATGGATACGCGTAGACGCTGACGGCGGTGACGTCGTAGGTTTCGAATTGAGCGGCCTGGTTGAGCGATTCGATGTCGGAAAGGACGTGGGTGAATTTGAGTCCCGGGACGCGCAGCTTGCCGGTGGCAAGCGCGTAGAACATGAAAGCGTCGTCGCTATCGGGCGAATGCGCGATGCGGACTTCGGAAGTTTGCGTGGTTGCGGTGCGAGCGGCCATAGGGTTCAGTTCTCCAGCAGCCATTGGCGCACCTTTGGGTTGCTGCGACAGTTCGGCGGCATTCACGGAGCCGTGAGGCTCGCCTGCGGTACTCGCGGAGTGAATTCCGACCGGCTGGGGCGCCGTTTCAGTCGGGCGATAGGATACCACAGAGGCAGTGACGAGTGGCCGCCTTCGCTAGGGCTACGGCGAAGCGAGCCAGTGGCGAGTGGGTAGTGGTCTTCCACCGGAGCGCATGCGTGTGCATCGTCTTCGAGATTTAGTGTATCTTTCTCGCAAAGGAGTGACTTGTGAAACGGCACTTTAAGCTTATATTTACAAGCCTGCTGCTGGCCGGAATGCCTGTGGCGGTTTACGCCCAAGCCGCTCAACATGCGGTCAAAACCGCGCGTGCCCATATGCGGGATGGCTCCCACGATTTTGATTTCGAATATGGAAAATGGCGGATGCCCAATCATCGGCTGGTGAAACGCCTGGCTGGTTCTCATCAGTGGGATGATTTTGTCACCTGCGATGAAGGTAAGCCGTTGCCCGGCGGTATTGGCGGCATGGATGTGATGCACGCCAACTACTGGCCGAATTTTGTTGGTGTGACGGTGCGCACTTACGATCCCAACACGGGCATGTGGCGGCTGTATTGGGTCGACGATAAATTCTCCAACGGTGTCATTGGACCGCCCGTGATCGGTCAATTTAAGGGTAATGTGGGCGTCTTCGAGGGGAAGGACACCTTTGATGGTAAACCCGTTATCGTGCGGTTCGTTTGGACCGTTAATCCCAAAGGGTCTAAAGTCGTTGCCAAGTGGCGACAGGCGTTTTCAGCGGACGGCGGAAAGACGTGGGAAACCAATTGGGAGAACGAGTTGATTCGTGACGACAACTGCAGGCCATCGGTTTCGAAGCGCTGACCTCACGGCTTGCGAGGTCGTTTTGGAAAAGGAGAAGGCATATGGGGACGGCGGCGTATCCGTATGACACGCGGTTGAACGTGCTGTATGAGCAGATGCAAGTGATTGACGAGAAGGCGCTCGCGGAGGCGGCTCCGCATAAGTGGTACAACCAGACGCTGTGCCAGGTGAATGGCTCCGTGGTGCGGCTGGGAGTGATTGAGGGGGAATATCACTGGCATCAGCACGATAAGGATGATGAGTTTTTCTACGTGGTTGAGGGGAAGCTGCTGATTGATCTTGATGGCCGCACGATTGAACTGGAGCCGCGGCAGGGGTTTGTGGTGTCGCGAGGAGTCCAGCACCGGACGCGCGCGCCAAAGCGGGCCGTGATTTTGATGGTTGAAAATGCGGGCATCGTGCCAACGGGAGACAAATAGAAGAGCCAGTGGCGAGTGACAAGTGAGGAGTAAAGGAAACGGAGAATGCGCGGCCATGCAAATAAAGTTCGTTCTGACAGCGGAAGAATACGCTGAAGCGCAGAAGTACTGGCAGAGGCGATTAGCTCCTCGATGGACGCGAGTGGGCAATGGCTTCGTTTTTTGGCTGGGGCTAATCCTAAATTCTTCTTGGCACTTTGCTCTTGATTGCTTCCGTTAGGCCCGGGGGAACCTTGTGTATAGCCTATGGCGTCTTCCTTGTAGTTTGGTGCGGTTTCCTGAGGCGCTTCCGATTTCGACGTGAGTTTCGCAGATCTAAAACCTTGCAAAGTGAAATGACGATGGACATCACTGAAGAAGAACTCTGGATGTCTTCTTCTTACGGTGAAGGGAAAGTGAAGTGGGACACATTCTCTCACTATCTAGAAACCCCCCGTCTTGTCCTACTTTCTGTACCGCCGAGGCTGTTCTATATGATCCCGAAAAGGGCTTTTGTGCCCAGCGATTTGGACGCGGTACGCCAATTGTTAGAGAAAAGAATTCCTCCCACAAGCCGCGATCAAAGACCTGTAAAGGCAAGTGCCTAGCTACGGCCCGCGTTCTCGGTTCTGGCACACCCTGAACTGATGGGCAATTGACCATTGGCTTTCCCCCTCCGTACAATTTTTGGTAGGATGCGGGCAAAGTTTGCCCCAGAAAGCGGGCAAACGTTGACGCAGCCCAGGCGTCAATTACTAAGAGGCGGCAGGCAGGCGGGCCGCAGGTTGGTTCCGGGGTGCAGAGCGCCTCACGAGATAGCGGAATCATCATAATTGCGCAGGGTTTGAGCAGGGTGCCCGGGAGGGCGATTTGATCAGGCGAAGCGTGACCGTACTGTTTGCGGCGGCATTGGCCGTAGGAATGGCGGCATTTTCTGGCTGCCAGGAGACGGCGAAGCGCAGCGTACAGGTGCGCCAGCCGGCAGCGACTCCGCAGCCTGCGGCGGCATTGAGCGCCGCGAATATCGGTGCATTGCCGCTTCTGCAGAACCGTACTGACTTCAGTGATTTATCTCCGATTCCACAACCCTGGGTCGATGGCTTGATTGATCGGGTGCAGGCGATGTATGCGACCGCAACGCAGGCGTATCAGGCGGGGCAGCTGGACGTGGCGCGCGAGGACTTCAAGGCAGCCGTGAACCTGCTGACGAGCAGC
>JASHRN010000027.1 GCA_030037335.1 Candidatus Acidiferrales bacterium
ACAACGGGCAGGGCTGCTGCGGAATTTCGCCCAGCTCTGACTGTCCGATCACGACCCAGCTTCTCGTGATCGGGTCTTTTCGCAATTCCATCAAAGAATGCTCCCGGAAAACAACGCTCGAAATTTATACCCCAGCGTGAATCTTCGGGCAAGCCGACGCATTCGATTGTTTTCCGTTGCATTTCGATTTGGGACCGGCGGCGCTACCGTTGGCCCGCAGTAATGATTGGCGCGTCCGGCTTCTCGTGGTTGTAGATGCGTATGATTGCCGCCGCGGCCATGAAGTGAAGCGCATCCACTTGGCGCAGGACCGGTGTTCCCTTCTCAACGAGCAGCGGCGCCAAGTGCGGAATCAGCGCGGGATCGTCAAATCCTCCCAGCGCCTTCGCTACCGCGGCTCGCACGGCAAGATTTCGATCTTGCAACGTGTCCACCAAAATCTTCTCTGCATCCGGATTCGGATGCTCGCCCAGTAGCGTCGCCGAAAGCGCCTGCGCGGGCGCGCCGCGATCCCTCGCCAGCTCGCGCGCTATCGTTACGCCCTCAGCGAATGGCCCAAGCAACGCGCCGGACGCTTCCCCGATTCCAATATCAGCCAGCGCGCTCGGATTGTGTACCTCATTCCATGCCGTGTTGATTTGGTCCGATACGAATCCTTTGGCAACGTGCCGGTTACCCAGCATCACCGCGTAAAAAATCGTTGCGCCGCTGAGATCACCCATCTTCCATAGAGCTTCGGCAGCGGCAAAACTCACTCCCGCATCTCGATCGTTTGTTGACTTCTGAAGATAAGGAATCGCCTCTCGGGCATCCATCGTGCCGAGGGATGCCGCTGCAATCCGGCGAACTGCGGCGTGTTTATCATCCAGCGCAGTCTCAAGCAGCCGAACTGCCTTAGCGTCTCCCTCCATGCTGGAAAGCGCTGCAATTACGTCAGTGCGCTTTCGCAGGTTCTCGGATTTCGAGCCGGTCTCAAGCAAGTCCCATGATTGCCGGTAAATTTCGCTTGTATCCTTTGCCACGGGCGCTTGCCCAACGGACTGCTTTTGTGTCTCCTGACCAACATTTCCAGTTGATCGATTGCAGAGGCAAAGCCCGGCGATAAGAACGAACGCGGATGCTGCGAGAAGTCGCGACATCCCTAAATTTCGAATTGACGGAAACGACATGGAGCGAATCACCTCCGAAACCGAAACAAATGGACGGTACCATGCGATGAGCGGGAGAAAATTTGCCGATGTACAACACGGAGCGCGGACACTCGAGAGCCGCGAGTGTCCGCGAGCGAAATGCTCATGCTATTCTGATGCACAATGAACGATGCGCGTGCCACCGGCTCTGCGACTGAACTCGACGAGAATTTCATGCGTCTTGCGCTCGAAGAAGCGCGAGCTGCCGCCTGCGCCGGCGAAGTGCCCGTCGGCTGCGTTATTGTTCAAGACGGGTACATTCTCGCGCGTTCAGCCAATCGTACAATCGTGGACTGCGACCCGACCGCGCACGCGGAAATGATCGCATTACGTGCTGCTGCTCACGCGGCGCAAAATCATCGCCTCGGAGGGACCACGCTCTACGTAACCATCGAGCCTTGCACAATGTGCGCAGGCGCCATTCTGCAAGCGCGCGTCGATCGCGTCGTTTATGGCGCAGATGACCCCAAAGGCGGCGCGGTGCGTTCCTGTTTCGCCGTCTTCGATCATCCCCGCGTGAATCACCGCCCAAAGATCGCCTCCGGCATCCTCGCCGACGAAGCTGGCGCTCTTCTTCGTGAATTCTTTGAAGCCCGTCGATAATCTGTCTCCGTGGCTGCAAGCCAAGAGCGATTTCCGATGTTGAACACACTCCCCAAAAGCGAATATACTTCGCGCCTTACACATTGAAAGGGCACATTGAAACAGCATATTGAAACAAGTGTTCCGCTGTCGGCCGGGTGCATAACGGGAGGACTTCTATGAAAAAGCAAAGTGGCGCCGTGCGAAGTATTTTTATGTTCCTGTCATTCATTCTGACGATCACTCTCCTGCCGTTGGCTGCGCGCGCGCAGGATTCCTCGTCTCAGTCATCCGCAAACGGGAGCCAGCAGCCAGCACCGCTGAGCAAAGAGGGTAAGAAGCTTTTTGGCACGAGCGCTGCTCTGCGTGTGGCGCGAGTTTTCTCCCCGCGCATTTCGCCGGATGGATCTATGGTCGCGTACCTCGTCTCCTCCGTCAAAATGGATAAGGACGACCCCGGCAAATCCATCACTCATCTTTGGGTCGTACCTGCTGCCGGCCCCGCCAGCGCGGCGCGCCAGTACACGCGTGGCGATCAAAGTGTCTCGAACATCGCCTGGTCGCCGGATGGAAAAATGATCGCCTTCACCATGGAAGGCGAAGACGCCAAGGCCGGCCCGCAAGTCTGGCTCATGTACGCGGATGGGGGCGAGCCGTGGCAGGTCACCAAGCACAAATCGGGCGTAGGCAGCTTCGAATTTTCTCCCGATGGCAAAACGCTGCTTTTGGTCGCCACCGTCGCTCCCGATCCCGCGTTCGAGAAGCGCGAGAAACTGAAGGATGATGCGGTGGTCGTCGATCACGATTTCAAGATGGCGCAGCTCTGGACGTGGAACATCGCCACGGGCGACGAAATGCAGCTCACGAAGGACGATGCGACCGTCAGTGACCCGCAATGGTCACCGGACGGAACGCACATCACGTACACCACGAATCCAACGCCGCTGCTCGACGACATCAGTCTGCAAACCGCGTGGGTGCTCGACGTCGCGAGCGGCCAGAAACGCAAACTCTCCGACACTTCCAATTACACGCACACGGCGCGATGGTCTCCCGATGGGAAATCGATCGCCTATCTCGAGCAGAGCGGCGAAATCAATCAGGCGAATCTTTTCGTCGTTGGCGCCGACGGCGGCGCGCCACGCAAACTCACCGGCTCATTTGACTTGAACGCCGGACCGCCCGTGTGGTCTCCTGACGGCAACACGATCTACTTCAGCACCGACAGTCGCGAGAGCGTGGAAATTTTCGCAGCCGATGTGGCAAATGGCTCCATTCGGCCGGTCACCGACAAGCCTGCTGTAATCGAACTGGGCGAGATCAGCAAGAACGGGCAAACCGCCGTCGGCACTTGGACGGATCCGATGCATCCTGCTGAAGTCTTTCGCTCCGATTTGAGCTTCAGCTCGGTTACGCCAATTACTAACCAGAATGCCTGGCTTGCCGATTACGCGCTCGGCAACACCGAAGTCGTCCGGTGGAAGAGCAGCAAGGACGGAATGGAAATCGATGGCATCGTCACCAAACCAGTCGATTTCGATGGTTCGCACAAATATCCGTTCTTGCTGAACCCTCACGGCGGTCCAACAGGCTCGTCGCTTCTTGCCTTCAACGCACAGGAGCAGATCTTTGCCTCAAACGGCTACCTCGTCCTCGAACCGAATTTCCGCGGTTCGTCTGGACGCGGCGAAAAATTCGCCATGGCCAATCAAAATGACTGGGGCGGCGGCGATTACCGCGACGACATGAGCGGCGTGCAGGCGATGATCGACAAAGGATGGGCCGACCCGAATCGCATGGGTGCATTCGGATGGTCCTACGGCGGATTCATGACCTACTGGATCGATACGCAGACGGACCGCTTCAAAGCAATCTCCCCTGGCGCCGGCTTGCCCGATCTTTATTCCATGTATTCGCAGACGGACATTCACCGGTATCTCACAATCTTTTTCGACATGAAATCCCCCTGGGATAATTTCCAGGAATATTGGGATCATTCGCCGATGAAGTATGTCGAAAACGTAAAAACGCCCACGATGATTCTGCATGGGATCGCCGACACGCGCGTGCCAATTCCTCAGGCCGAAGAATTTTACGAGGCGCTCAAAGAGCGGCACGTTCCCGTCGAATTCGTCAAGTATCCTCGCGAGAACCACGGCTTCATCGAGCCGCGCCACATTCAAGACCGGTGGCAGCGCTATCTCGTTTTCTTCGGCAAATACCTCGATAATCCGCCGGTCACAGAGGAGAAAGATACCGTAGTTCGCATGGCTAAGGATTTGCCGCAGGGAGGCTCATCTTCGGGTATGCAGGTGGCCGGAGGCCGAGACTAAGAGCGGTTGGTAAGCACAGTGTTGGGATTGATGGCGGAGAGGGTGGGATTTGAACCCACGAGGCCGCCGCACGTGCAGCGTGCAACGTGAGAAAGGCCCAGCCGGGAGCAGACGAAGCAAGCGCAACGGCGGCGAGCGCTGTTTTCACAATCCTGGGCCGGCGTGCTCTGGCATTCACTTCCGGCGTTGTTCGCCGCTCTCTGCTCTGATAATCTTTTTCTATGCAGTTCACGCGGAGAGGTGTCTGAGCGGTTGAAAGAGCCCGCCTCGAAAGCGGGTAGGCTGGCAAAACCGGCCTCGTGGGTTCAAATCCCACCCTCTCCGCCATTTCAATCATCACATCGATGTTCGCCCTCTGGGGCCGCTAGACCAAAGCATAGTGGATTCCGCTGGTCGGTGCGTCAAATTGCGGCTTAATATAGATACAGGAGAACCATGATGAACGCTGCCCTGGTCGAATCATTCGATAAACCGCCACGCTACGGCGTTTTTGCCGAACCAATTGCGGGCGATGGAGAGAATGTGGTCACCGTCACGGCAGCGGGCCTTCATCCCATCGTGAGATCGCTCGCGAGCGGAAAACATTACGGCAGCACAGGAAAGTTACCGTTTGTTCCCGGACTTGACGGAGTGGGACGACTTGAGGACGGGACGAAAGTGTATTTCGGGGCACCGCGAAGCCCGTTTGGCAGCTTCGCGGAACGCACGCTTACGGCGCAACCCATGTATCTGCCAATTCCAAAAGAACTTGATGATGTAACCGTCGCGGCAATGATGAATCCCGGAATGTCGTCGTGGGCTGCGCTCACTGAAAGAATTCAGTTCGCGCGCGGAGAAGGAGTCTTGATACTCGGCGCAACGGGGGTGGCTGGGCTTTTAGCGGTGCAAATCGCGAAGCGCCTTGGGGCAAGCAGGGTCATTGGCGCTGGACGAAACGTGGATGCCCTCGAAAGGGCGAAACGACTCGGTGCGGATGCTGTAATCCCGCTGGAACAGGACAGGGAAAAGCTGATCGCCTTGTTTCGGTCGGAATTTGCGGAGAGCAAGATAAGCGTGGTGCTCGACTATCTGTGGGGCGATCCCGCAGAGCTTCTTTTGGAAGCGATTGCGCAGAAAGGCTTACAACACGCCGCTGGCCGCATTCGTTACTTGCAAATTGGCTCCATGGCCGGTCCGACGATCTCTCTTCCTGCGGCCACGTTGCGAAGTTCAGGTCTGGAACTCTATGGCAGCGGTTTCGGCAGCGTATCCATCGAAAGAATTTTTCAATCCCTCGGAGAGTTTCTCAAGGAGGCTGCGAGCAAGCCCTTTGTTATCGAAACGAAGCAAGCGCCGTTGCGCGATATAGAGCGGCTGTGGCTGGAGCCGCAGAGCGGAACACGCATTGTTTTCCAGCCGTAACGGGATGCTGTCGGCATTTCAGCCAGAGATTCTCTCTCGTGCCAGATAAACAACCTACTTCAGGTACCACGGCGCGTTGATCACCACAATTCTCTGATTGCCCTTCATCAGCAACGCCGCTTTCAGCCAGGTGGCGCGCTGATTGTGCAGGAAATACTGATACCAATGCCTCTGCACAAGCTCCGGAATAATCACGGCAATTTGCCGGCCGGGATTTTTTTTCTCAAGTTCAAGGACGTAATCCACAATCGGATTAATCACGAACCGATACGGCGATTTGAGCACGTTCATATGCGGCACCGGCAGGCCCGCCTTCATCATTGGCTTTTCGACGCATTCCAACCATTGCTTCCGTGCATTTTCTTCGTCCTCACCGCTGTCCACGTGCAGCACGTGAACTTCCGAAGAGAGACTCACAGCAAACTGCAATGCCTCGCACGCGATTTTGTTCCACGAAGTCGCCGGCATCACGACGATAGGCGCGCCCATCTGCGTGAGGTCAATCGGGCCGGGATTGGCAATTTCCTTCTGCACTCTCGTATAGTGGCGCCGGATTGAGAACATCAAAACGATCATCGCGGGAATCAGCAGCACCGTAATCCACGCGCCTTCGACAAATTTTGTGAGCGTCACCACCACGACCGTGATCGCAGTCATGGTTGCGCCGAAGCCATTGATGAGCATCGCGGAGCGCTTCATTTTTCCTCCCACGCGCTTCCAATGCATCACCATTCCGGCTTGCGACAGCGTAAATGCGAGAAACGCTCCAATCGCATACAGGGGGATCAAACGATCGGTCACCCCGCCGAAAATGCTCAGCAGAATCCCACAGAAGATCGCCAGCACCGTGATTCCGATTGTGTAAACCAGCCGCCTGCCTTGGATCGCCATCGGGTACGGCAAATATCCATCCTGCGCCAACAAACGGCACAGCCGTGGAAAATCAGCGAATGCCGTATTCGCGGAAAAAGCCAGGACCAGCAAAATGGAAGCAATGGTGACGAAGTAAAAGATATTTTTCCCCACAACTGCAGCCGTCAATTGCGAAAGAACGCTTTGATAGCCCGCGCCTGGATTCGTCGCGCCAATGTGATAAGCGTGGCAAAGAATCGCAATTCCCGCCAAGAGAACTACCAGCAATCCAATAATGATTGTCAGCGTCCATTGTGCCGTTTTGACCACGGGCTCGCGAAATGCACGCACGCCGTTGCTCACGGCCTCAACTCCGGTCATTGCCGTGCACCCGCTGGAGAATGCCTTAAGCATGAGCCACGCTCCGGCTGCGGCGGTCACGCCACCCAGAACCGGCGGAGCAGTTACGGGCGACGGATGCCCTCCCGAGATCATCGCTTTGAAAATTCCTATACCTAAAGTAATCAAAAGCGTGCCCACGAAAAGATATGTCGGGATCATGAACACGGTTCCCGTTTCTCGCACGCCGCGCAAATTGATGATCGTGATTACCAGGAGAATGCCGAGGCATATCCCCAGCGTATGCGGCTGAAGAGAAGGAACCGCCGAAATTAACGCGCCCACTCCCGCCGAAATTCCCACCGCCGCGGTCAGCACGTAGTCAATCATCAGCGCAGCCGCCGCCAACAATCCGGCGGACTCGCCAAGATTTTTTCCCGCGACAATGTATGAGCCGCCCCCCGTGGGATAAGCGGCGATGGTCTGCCGGTAAGAGAAAAATACAATCAGCAGTAGCCCAATTATGCTGAACGAGATTGGGATAATGTAGACAACGCTCAGCGCGCCCAGCGGGATCAGTAACGTCAGTGCAGCTTCTGGGCCATATGCCGCAGAGCTCAGCGCATCCAGTCCAAAGACCGGAATGCCGCCCAATGCGCCGAGTTTCTCGCCCCGCTCCTCTGAAGAACGCAGCGGTCGTCCCAGTAGAAAATCGACTATGGACATTCAGCGGCTCCGCGTTGCGTCCGATTGCGCACAGCCGTGGAAAATAGCATTGCATCTACGGCTCTGCAGTTGTCCAGGGTGCACGTCCACATTGGCAGTACCCGCCTCCTGATTCGCTTCCCGCAGATAATCCGCCCATTATGGTCTGAACCAGCATTTTGGTCACTATTTAACCCCTTGCGGCAATCGTCCCCCTGACGCACCGAGCCAACACGCCACTCTAAGTACTTTACCAGCAATAACATACATAACTGATGTGGCTTGGATGCCCTCATGCTCTTACCAGCCCTGCTACTACTCTCGAAGAGCCCCGTTCCTAAGGTTTAAGGAGCTGTGCTGTGAAGACAAGAAAGCGAAACGGATCCGGCGGATTCAGTATCCTCGAACTTCTCGTGTCCGTGCTGGTGATGGGAATTATGGTCGCCGCCACCGTAGCAGAAATGGAACCGACGGTGCAGCAGTTCCGCGCTAATTCGGGAGCCTATATGCTCGAAGGCCAAATGCGTTATGCGCGGCAGACCGCCATCGCACAACGCCGCGACGTTCTGCTTACCTTCACTGGAAACAATCAAGTTACTCTCACGATTCAAGATATCCCGGCAGGCACAACCGTCTTGAGCAACTTCTATCTGCCGCCCACGGTGCAATTCTTGGAGTGGGCCAGCAACGGTGACACTCCGGATGCTTTCGGTGATGCGGAGACGGTTTGCTTCAACTATTCGCCACCGCCCACCGGGTCTTGCTCGAATCCTCCGGTCATTCAGTTTCAAAGCGATGGAACCCTCATCGACGCTAATGGCAACCAACTCAATGGAAGCATCTTCATCGGCGTGTCGGGTATACCCACAACCGCACGAGCGGTAACGATTCTCGGCGCCACAGGACAGGTCCGGATGTACCACGCGACCGGATCAGGATGGGTGCAGCAATGAGCCAAAATCAAATCACTTGCAGGCGCAAATCTCGCAGCAGTCGCAGCGCTGCTGGTTTCACGCTGATCGAAGCCGCCATCTCGATGCTCGTTCTCGCCATCGGGGTAATGGGTCTTGCCGCCATGATGACCAACGGCATTGCCTATATGGGAATGTCGCAGATGGACTACATCGCGCAGCAGAAAGCGGAAGAGGCCGTCGAAAGCGTCTTTTACGCCCGCGATTCGCAGCTTTATACCTGGGCGCAAATTCAAAACGTCTCGAACGGCGGCATTTTCCTTAATGCGCCGGAAGTCCTCTGCGATCCGGGTCCTGATGGAATCATCGACACTGCGGACGACAACACCTCGGATCTCGACGCAATATACATTCCAGGCCCCAGCGGGACACTCGACGGCTCGGATGCCATCAAACAAACTCTCGACACTTTCACACGCACCATCGCCATTACAAATGTCGTTGAACCGGCCAATCCAACCGAAATCGTCCTTCGCCAAATTACCGTCACGATTAACTACACTGTTGGGAGATTTAAGCGCCAGTACGTCCTGACAAGTTACATCTGCGAGTTCCAATGAGAAGACCGAGGCACGTGAACATGAGACGAAGACGAAATGCTGGCTTCACTTTAGTTGAACTTCTTATCGCGGTCACCATCACCATCGCCATCGTGGGCGTCTCGCTCGATGCCCTCAACGAGGGGCAGCGCGCCAGCGAAGCCATCTCGCTCATGAGCGACTTGACCGAGAATCTTCGCGCGGGCATGGATCAGCTCCAGCATGACATGGTTCTCGCCGGCTCAGGAATCCCTGTCGGTGGCATTTCTATTCCAAATGGCACCGGCCCTGCAATCAACGAACCCTCGCCGACAGGCGATGCTTATACATTCCCCGCCGGCTCCACGGCAATTGCTGCAGTCACGCCCGGACATCTGCTGGGTCCGCTCATCTCCGGCACTGAAAATTCCGACATGATTACGGTGATTTACGCCGACAACCAGACATTTGGGCCGCTCAGTCCCGCGGTGCCGCTTAGCGCCAATTTCATCAACGATCCCACCGCCGTTTCGCCGGACCAGCCATGTAACGGCTCGATCAATTCTACCGGCACGTCCGCTACCTTTGACCCAACCTGCATCGTCTTCGATACGGGCAATGGCCAAGTCGCTGCCGGCGATCTCATTATGTTCAGCAACAGCCTGGGCAACACTCTGGAATACGTTACTTCGGTCTCCGGCCAAACCATGAACTTCGCCTCGGGCGACCCCTATAAGCTGAATGGCCGTGCCGGTGCCGCACCAGCCGCAGGCACAATGGACCAGCTGCAATCAAGCCCGGGAACCTATCCGCCCACAACCGCCACACGAATTTGGATGGTTACCTATTATCTGGACAACACCAATCCCTCCGGCCCTCGCCTGATGCGCCAAGTCAATTTTTTCCCAGCCGAACCGGTTGCCGAATCCATCGAAGCTCTCTGGATCACCTACAACTTTGTGAACGGAACCGCGTGCGGCGCCACCTGCTCGAATCAGCCGATTCCTCCTGCAGGCATGACCGCCAACCAGATGATGAGCGCCAATATCTTCCTTGGCGCGCGCGCCGACAAAACCTTTTCGTGGACCAAGCAAACTTTCCGCAGCAATCTCGTTTCGCAAATCAGCCTTAGGGGCCTTGCATTCACTACCGCGTTCCCAGTCGCCGCCCCGTAGGCATGAGGCATGAAGGCAATCTTGCGAACAAGGATGATCAAGGATAACGTCATGAAAACAAAAGCCCAGTCCGGTATCGCACTCGCAACTACGCTCATCGTTCTTTTCCTGGTCGTGGCGCTCGTCGCCGGTTTTTCGTGGATGGTTCTGATGGACCAGCGCCTCGACGGTGTCAACGGCTCCTACCAGTACACTTTCTATGGCGCGGAGGCCGGTCTCGAAAAGCTCACGGGAGACCTGGGCGTGCTGTTTAGTGCCAACTCTTCTCCCTCAGGTGCGCAAGTCAACGCCATTGCGGTCGCCGCAAACACACCTGTGATTCAGGGCATTAACTACGTGAATCCGAACGGGAGCCTCGGCTATCAGATCACGTTTCCGACGAACTCTTCGGGAAATCCGCTCGCAACAGACAGCGTCATTCTGTCGGGAACCTATCAGGGTATGACCGGCCTGATGACGCCCTATACCTTGACGGTCACTTCGAAGAACCTCGCCTCCAATTCAGAAGTCCGTCTCACGCGCGAGGTTCAAACCGTTGCTCTTCCTGTTTTTCAATTTGGTATGTTTTCCCAGACTGACTTGAGCTTCTTTCCCGGCCCTAATTTCGACTTCGGCGGCAACGTCATGACCAATGGCAACCTGTTTCTCGCCACCGGCGCCGACCTCGTATTCAACGGAAAAGTTGAGGCTGCGCAAGACATCATCCTCCAAACGCTCTCGAATGGCTGGCCAACCAGCTCCGGCTACACCGGCAGCGTTTACATTCCGACCACCGCCGGTGGCTGCCCACAAGGAACTTACCCGAGTAGCAGCACGGCAGGCTGTCGCCAGCTCACATCAACAGAAGGCAGCTTGGTTGGAGGAGTTGGTTCTGCAGAAAACGAACCGACATTCCAGAATTTGTCCTTGGGCACCTATAACGGTTACGTTCGCAACAGCTACACTGGTGTCAAGCCCGTGAATCTTGCTATTGCCCTCAACGGCGCGAACCCGATCGACTTAATTCGCCGCGGCCTCGAGGGAGAAGATTCGTCAAACCCCAACGTACTTTCGCAACGTTACTATTCTCAAGCGAGTGTCCGCATCCTGCTCTCAGATAATCCCATCGATATCGAAGACCTTCCCTGCATGGACACAAGCAAGACGCCCCTAAACTTGGCGACACTAACAACGGCTCAAACGGGAGGCGTTCCCATTGCCACATCAGATGCCGTCAAGAGCACCGGCGCGGCGAGCACGACTTACGCAACCACCACAAATGGCTACTGGCAGGCAAACGGAAACCCGCTTCTCACCGGCTACATCAAGATCGAAATTCAAACGTCCTATGCCGTGGCGCCAGCAGTGTGCGGCACGTGGAAGGATGTTACAGCCGAGGTTCTAGGTTTTGGAATCGCCGGCCCAAACATCGACCCACAGGTTCTCGGCAGCAACTCAGATTATGTACCCACGTATATGCCGTCGCTTCCGGGCTCTCAAGTTGGGCCAAATCCCTGCGCGCAGTTTCAGACCAATTCGGTCATCCGGCTTGAGCGTCTTCGCGATAATCCATCCACCGCGAGCAGAAGCAGCACATGTGGCACCGAAAGTACGCAAGGCTACGATTATTGGCCAAACGCGCTCTTTGATACTCGCGAAGGAAATCTTCGCGACCTGAGCCCGAGCGGAAGCGACTATGGCATCGACTATTCGTCAATGCCCACTCCGGCTGGCGTGATGGATTACACCGAGCTGGATATAGGCAATCTTGTTAAATATCTCATGGGCACAATTGGTACGGATGGAACTTCCGCGAAAGACACCGTGAACAGTACCAACGACTTCGTCGTCTACTTCTCGGATCGTCGCAACAACTACACGCCCACAGCCGTAGCCGGATGGCCTCCAGCTTCCCCGTCGGGCAACGAAACAGGCGAATACGGCTTCGAAGACTCCATCAATCCTTCGAGCCCGTGGGGCTGCCCGAACGGCACGCTCGATCAGGGTGAGCAGTTCGATGTGAATGAGAATGCCAGCAACCAGGTTGTTGGCTCGAGTACACCTGAAGACTACGGCGAGCAGAGCCCGGAATGGGCAAATTGGACTTCGGGGAACACTACGCCAAGTCCCATCAACGCTTACGTCCCGCAGTTGTTCAGTGACCTCATAACTGCGACCACACCGGCAATCACCAAAAATCCAAACTGCACGAGCCCAAAAATGCCTTGGCCGGATGCTTACATCGTTCACGCTCAGGAAGCTCGTGAAAACCCGACGATCTATTTCCGCCATGCGCTGAAAATCGTCGATGGCACAACCATCAATCTGGGAACTTGCCCGGATGGTGTTGCTTGCGGCCTCACCATCGTTTCCGAGAATCCAGTTTACGTTCAGGGTGATTTCAACACGCCCAACGGTGCGATCTCAGAGACTGGCACGCATATCGCCACTTCGATCGTCGGCGATGCAGTGACGCTGCTGTCGGATAATTGGAATGACGTCAACTCGTTTGCCTTCCCCTACAACTCCGGCGACCGCAACGCAACGACCACTTCGTATCGCTTTGCCGATGTTGCTGGCAAGGGCATTTCCTTTCCGCAACCATCAAGCTGCGGTAGTGGATCCTGTTATCAGGACTTCGGCACCGATGGCGGTGTCCACAACTTCCTGCGCTACCTCGAAAACTGGGGCGGCGACAACCTCTATTACATGGGCTCGGTTGTGAGTTTCTACTATAGTCACCAGGGGATTGGGGTCTACAAAGACGGCCTCGACAATACTGTGTACCAGCCTCCGTCCCGCGGCTACAGCTTCGATTCCGACTTCCTGACGCCGAGCCTCTTGCCGCCACGCACGCCGATGTTCCGCGACGTCAACACCATCGGCTTCACGCAAACGGTTTTACCAACGCCCTAGGCCCAGCCCGGCCAATCCCGTAATACCAGCGTCCCGGTTCCCGCCGGGACGCTTTTTTTTGCGGCGCGTAAGCTGACGCCGCGCCATGGTCCATTCTCACCCGTTGCGGCTGTAACGATTCACCGTGAATTCGTCTCCCCGAACTTCCGTCAGACCCTTCCGCGCCCGAATCTCCCCTGCCGTTTGTGACTGCTGAATTCGTGCGTTATCGCTTTCATAGGTTCCCACGCGCACTTCGTGCATCAGGTGATATTCAATCAATTTGTTCCGCAGGCAGCGCACGCACACGCCATTTCGACGCAACCGTAAGTCAATGTCCGTGTCTTCGCCACCGCGGCCGAGAAATTCCTCATTGAATCCATTCACCGCCGCAAAATCGCTCTTCATGATGGAAAAATTGCAGCCAAGAATGCCGTTGTTGCTCGATTCAAAAAACACCGGCAGCTCCGCGCCATGTTCGATCACTTTCGCGCGGCCGTTCATCCATTGCCACAGCAAATTCGGCATACTCAAATCGATTCCGCGCTCGTAAATCGTTTCCGCCGACGGCAGGATTTCTTTCCGAATGTGCACGCGCCTTCCGGTCAGCGCCACGCCCCGCTGCAAAAACAATAAGTGATTTCGCACGAAATTTTGCTGCGGCAAGCAATCAATGTCCACGAAAATCAGCCGCTCCGTTCGCGCGACCGACACAGCGCGATTCTGAATCCTCGTTTTACGGAATCCGGCGCGCTCGTGCCGCACATGCACGATTTCCCGTGAGAATCTCGCTGCCCATTTCCGCAGAACCGGCTCGTAATTTTCATTCGACCCGTCGTCCGCCAGAATCAGCTCGAAATCACGGAAAGTCTGCCGCGCAAATGCCGCGAGGCTCCATTCGAGAATGTTTATGTCGTTGTATGTCGCCAGGATCACCGAGGCAGCTTCGAGCTGTTTCACGCGCTTGCTTCCGCGTGGGTATTTTCGCGTTTCATTTCGCGCGCACCAGTAGCCGGTTCGGAAGGAATCGCGGCACGCGCCGGCAGTATTCGACGTAGGGAGCGCCGAGCCGCCCGCGCAATTCATGCTCCTCAAACGCAATCACGATCATCACCAGAGCAAACCACACTCCGCAGACTGCCCACATCAGCGGAGTCGCCGCCAGCGTGCACGCGCCAATCACCGCCAAGATCATCCCGCCGTATCGCGGATTTCGCACCCACGAATAGATTCCCGTATCCACCACTTCGCGTCGGCCCTGAAGCTCCGCCTTCCCAATAAAGCGCGACGCGCCCAAATCCTTCTTGGCCCGCGCGAACAAATGAATTCCCGCCGCAATCAGCAGCAGTCCAATGCCGGTTCGCAAATCGCCCGGATGCCCGTGCGTGAAAATAATTCGCTGACACACAATCAAGAACGCTATAACCGGCCCCCACGAACCCACGAGCGCCGTCGCGTAGGCTGCGCGCAGCCGCCCGCGCCAGCGCCGAATCTGCGGATGTACAATCAGCCAAAAAATCGGATTCGGCAGCTCAAAAAAGAAAACAATCCCCGCCAGCCATTGCAAAATATTCATCAGAAATCCTGCGACAACCTAGCCACGCGTCGAACGATCGCTCGCATTTCGCGAATTCTAATCAACCTCTCCTCTTGCTGCAACGCCGCTCGTCCGCGATCCTGTGTTTCAAAACGCCCATTGACGCGGCGCGAGTTTCGTTGGAGGATTTCATCCTATTTTCATCGACGGAGCCCAACATGCCCGACAAATTGTCCTGGAGCAAAATCGAAACCGAGAAATTGAACGACAAGATCACGCGTCAAATGATTTTCGGCGAAAGCGCCATGCTCGCGCGCATTCTGCTCTCACGCGGGGCCATCGTACCCCGCCATTCTCACATAAACGAGCAGATCACCTGGATTCTCTCGGGAGCTCTCAAGCTAATTTTTGACGACGGCGAAAAAATCCTGCGCGATGGCGAATTCCTCCTGATTCCCTCCAATGTGCCGCACGCGGCTGAGGCTCTCGAAGACACCGTCGATATCGACGTTTTTTCGCCACCGCGCCAGGACTGGATCAAGAAAACCGACACGTATTTGCGCCGCTCCATCTGAATTTCGCGCCGCAAAATCACGCAGACAGGAGAATTATTTATGGACCTCGGTTTGAAAGGACGCGTCGCTATCGTTGCCGCCGCAAGCAAAGGTTTGGGCCGCGCTGTCGCGGAGGAACTCGCCCGCGATGGCGCGGAAGTCGCGATTTGCGCCCGGTCCGCCGCGAATCTCAAGGCGGCTGTGGAAAGCATTCGCAAAGCCACGGGCCGCGAAGTTTTCTCCCGCGAGCTCGACGTGACGCGCCCGGAAGCAGTCCACGATTTCGTGGCCGCCGTCGAAAAGCGCTACGGGCGCGTCGACATTTGCGTCACCAATGCCGGGGGCCCTCCTTCGAAAAAATTCCTCGATATTTCTCTCGAAGAATGGCGCAATGCTTTCGAGCTCACCCTGATGAGCGCCGTTTATTTTGCGCGCGAAGTTCTTCCGCTCATGCGCCAGCGCAAATGGGGACGCCTGATCGCTGTCACCTCCGTTTCCGTGAAGCAACCCATCGACAATCTACTTCTTTCCAATTCCCTCCGCGCTGGCGTCACCGGCCTGATGCGCACGCTCGCGAATGAATTTGGTCCTGACAACATCACTGTGAACTGCGTCTGCCCGGGCTATACGCTCACCGAGCGGCTTGACGAACTCGCCGAAATCCAGGCTAAGAATGCTGGCCTCAGTCGCGACAAAATCTTTGAGCGTCTCAGCACGCAGATACCTCTTGGCCGGATTGGGAAGCCGGAAGAATTCGCCGCCATGGTCGCCTTCCTAGCTTCTGAACGCGCCAGCTACATCAATGGCTGCTCAATTCCAGTAGACGGTGGTTACGTAAAAGGCCTGTTGTAACTAAACTGGGTTTGCAGCATGAATGTAAGTCCCGGTTCAATCGAGGCGTGCGCAGCAAAAGATGTTTCCTCGCTGCTAGACGCGTCACTTTTTAGCGTTTCCTCGTCGGTTTCCGCTTCTTCCCGTCTTCCCACGCTTCCATTTCGTACTCGCTCTGCACCAAGCCGCCGTTATAGCAGCGTGTCGCGAGGTGACGAAGACGGATGTCGTGCGGCACAGAGCCAAACAGCGGAATGCCTGCTCCAATCAGCACCGGCACACGCGTGACCACCATTCGGTCGATACATCCCGCCGCGAGAAACCGTTGAATCGTGATCCCGCCGTCTACGTAAGCGTGTTTGAACCCCCGCGCCCTGAGCTTCTTCACGATTTCGACCGGTTCGCCTGACATCTGCTCGACAACCCCGCCTTTGATCGCTGAGAAATCGAGTTTACGGCTGCTAAGCACGACCACCGGCTTCTTCCCGTAAGCCCACTGCCCGAAGCTCAGCACTACTTCGAACGTTCTCCGGCCAATCACGACTACATCAACGCTGGCATAGAATTCGTCATAGCCGTGCGGCTCATGCTCGCCAGTCTCCAGAAAATCCAGTGCGTGGTTCGGCCGGGCAAGAAATCCATCCACACTAATTCCGCAGAAGACCGAGAGTTTCACGGTGCATCTCTCTTCAAAAGGGAACTTCGCAACTGAAGCCTGATTTCCTGGGCTACAGAGCGGCAAGCGATTCGCGCTGGCGCACCAAGCGTTGGGCACGCTCTTTTGCGAAGCGTTTGATACCCGCAAGAATCGAGGCCTGATCCAGATGCGCTTCCGCAATGACCTCCGCCTCCAAGCCGCCGCTGAGCCATTGATTGTCCCAGTCGGAGGTGAGGGAATATTCGTCGGTGAGAGGACCGACGTTGCGTAACGGCCAGACGCGGCGTGTACCCGTGCTGATCACCATCAGGTCGTAGAGGGCTTCAGGAGGCAGCACCGTTCGACGGTAGCTGTCGGGCTGCCTGTCGAACAATTCTTCGCTAACGGCAGAAATAATCTTCACGTTGATTCCGCGCTCATCCAGGTGGGGCAGCTCTCTGACGACATTCATAGTCGCGCTTGCTCCTTGAACGATCACGTAGCCATGGCGAGGTCGGCCCGGCGCAAAGTCGCGAATCACATAAAAACCCTTTGCAGCAGCGGTGATATCGGGATCGGCAAAACGGCTGCGGTCAACCACCGCAAAATCTGGCCGCGCGACCTCAATAACAATAATGCCAACCTTCGAATCGCGCGCCGCGAACTCCGCCG
>JASHRN010000240.1 GCA_030037335.1 Candidatus Acidiferrales bacterium
TCGCTTTTGGGGCCAGCACCGCCGCAATCGCCGCTGCGATCACGCACATCAGCACATCGATTCCCGCTTGTGCCACCATCACGGCGCGCGCGCTCTCACCAAACAGCGCATAAATCGCCGCCAGAAACGCCGGATATCCCGGAACGCGCATGTCCACGGCCGTCAGCGTTCCAAAAATCTTCAGCCCGTAAACGCGATGCCTCAGCCAGTTGTGCGCCAGCTCTTGATAAATTGGCGTATCACCGGCGTCGTAAAACGGGAATTGCCATATAAAATAGAGCCTTAACGCAAAGGCGACGAGGACAGCACCCGTCACCTCCAGGCGCATCTTAATAGAGTCGCTCATTGACACAATTTCCGTGGGCGGCTAGCTTGGATTGCCCCCATGGTAAAACGCAAGCCCATTTTCTACGATGAGGAGCGCCGTCGCTGGCGCCGCACGCGCCGCGTCCTCGAAATCACGGGCGTGTTGTTTACCTTGCTGATTCTGACTTTTCTTTTCAATATCCTCCGTCGCCCCAATCTTCCGGATTTGCTTCTTCCCGATCGCGTCCCTACGTACCGTCGAGTCGAAGAGCCTCTCTCTCGCCGTTCCGCCAGACTAAAGCGCGTCAACTATCGTCCCGGCAGAAGCCGCAAAGTCGCGGCCCTCGGAAAAATCCCCGAGCACTACGATCCTCTTCGCGCCGCTTTTTACGTCAACTGGGACTCCAACAGCCTTGCCTCTCTCGAACTCCATTACCACGACATCGATCTGCTCATCCCAGAAGAGTTGCACGCTTACACTGCGGATGGCTCGCTCGCCGTTGACAATGATCCAAAGCTCGACGCCTGGCTCAAAACTATCAACATCGAGCTTCCCCAGATGCCTCTCCTCAATAACTACGACGGTAGCGTTTGGCAGATTGAACCCATGGCGCAAATGCTCGCAAACTCTTCTGCGCGCCAGCGCCTCGTTTCTTCGCTTGTCAGCTACGCCACTTCTCACAAAGACGACGGCATCGCTGTCGACTTCGAAGAAGTCCCCGACGACAGCCAGGAAAATTTCGGCCTTTTTATTCGCGAGCTTGGAATCGCCCTCCACTCCAAGGGCCTCAAGCTCATGGTCGCTCTTCCCGCCGCCGATTGGAGCTACGACTACAAATCCCTCGGCGCCGATTCCGACGCCATCATCCTCATGAACTACGATTTTCACTGGCCGCAATCCGCTCCCGGGCCCGTCGTTGACCAAACTTGGTATCTCAAAAATCTCCGCCAGATTTTCACTATGGTCCCTCCGCAGAAAATCGTCATGGGCATCGCCAATTACGCCTATGACTGGGCCTCGCCCACCAAACAAAATCCTCATCCCGTCGCCGAAGCATTGTCCTTTCAAGCCGCCTGCGTGCGCGCAAAGGAATCCGACGCCACCATTCAATTCGATCCCACATCCATCAGCCCGTTTTACAAATACGAAGACGAAAACAACAACGTTCACAACGTCTGGATGCTCGACGCCCTCACCGCTTACAACGAGCTGCGCGCCGCCGAGCGCGCCGGCGTTCAAGGCACCGCGCTGTGGCGCTTCGGCACCGAAGACCCCTCGATTTGGAGCATCTGGGACGCGACTCGCCCCACCGACCAGATCCGCGACCAGCTCACTCACATTCCTCCTGGCTACGACCTTATCCTCGAAGGCTCCGGCGATCTCTGGCGCATCACCGGCAGCCCGCAACCCGGCGCGCGCACTTTCCAATATGACCCCGCGACCGACCTTTTCACCGACGAAAACATCACCCGATATCCCTTTTCCTGGCGCATCGAACGCATGGGCGGCGGCGATCCCAAAGCCATCGCCCTCACTTTCGACGACGGTCCCGATTCCACTTGGACTCCGCATATCCTCGACGTGCTCCAGAAAGAACACGTCCCCGCCACATTTTTCGTCATTGGCGTCGAAGTCGATCGCTACCCCGCGCTCCTGCATCGCGAATACGCTGAAGGCGACGAAATCGGCAATCATACTTACACTCATCCCGATTTCGACGCCTCTTCCAAAACGCAAATTGAGTTTGAATTAAATCTGACCCAGCGCCTTATCGAAAGCGACCTCGGCGTGAAAACGCTTCTCTTCCGCCCGCCTTACGGCATTGACGAAGAGCCCGAAACCGCCGACGAAGTCGCCAATCTCCCCATTCCGCAATCCATGGGCTACCTGCTCGTCGCCGGCCATATCGATCCTCACGATTGGGGCGAAGAAGGCGGCATTCCTCCGCCTCCGGTCGAGACCATCGTCAATCGCGTGGTCGGTCAGATGAAGAAACTTCCCGGCAACATCATCATCATGCACGACGGCGGCGGCAATCGCAGCCACACCGTAGCTGCGCTTCCGCAAATCATCGACCGCTTCAAAGCCATGGGCTATCACTTCGTCACCGTTTCCGAACTTCTCGGCCAGCAGCGCGCCGAAGTCATGCCACGCCTCACCCATCAGGAGCGCCTGTTCGCCGCCGCCGACTCCTTTATCTTCGAACTTTTCCACTGGCTCCGCCTCATCATCGCATTCATTTTCGTCGCCGGAATCGCGCTCGTCAGCGCGCGCGCCATTTTCGTCGGTGTGCTGGCGCTCATTGAAAAACTCCGCCCCGCGCCCGAGCCTCATCCCGAATATCAGCCGCTCGTGAGCGTCCTGATTCCCGCCTATAACGAAGAAATCGTCATCGCAGACACCGTCGGTGCCGCCCTCGCCTCGCGTTATTCGAAGCTCGAAATCCTCGTCGTCGACGACGGTTCCACCGACCACACCGCTGAACGCGTCCTCGAATCTTTCGGCCACGATTCCCGCGTCCGCCTGCTGCGCCAGGCCAATTACGGCAAATCCGCCGCGCTCAATCACGCTCTCTCCGAAGCTCAAGGCGAAGTCATCATCACCATCGACGCCGACACTGTTGTCGACCGCGACGCCATTCCGCTCCTCGTGCGCCATTTCGCCGACCCGCGCATCGGCGCCGTCGCCGGCAACGTCAAAGTCATGAACCGCACCCGCTGGCTCACCCGCTGGCAGGCCCTCGAATACATCACCAGCCAGAATCTCGAAAAGCGCGCCTTCGATCTGCTCAACTGCATTCCCGTCGTTCCCGGAGCCATCGGCGCCTGGCGCGCCGAAGCCATGCGCAGTTGCGGCGGCTTCGCGGGAGACACCGTCGCCGAAGACACCGACCTCACCATCACCATTCGCCGCCACGATTGGAAAATTCTTTACGACGAAGAGGCCATCGGCCGCACCGAAGTTCCCGACACGATGGACGCGCTCGTTCGCCAGCGCTTCCGCTGGACTTTCGGCACGCTTCAGGCCGTCTGGAAGCACGGCGACGCCGTCGGCCGCAAGCGCTACGGCACGCTCGGCTGGATCACCATTCCCAACGTCTTCCTTTTCCAGATTGTTCTTCCGCTCGTCTCGCCGGTCATCGATTTCCTCTTCCTCTTTTCCATCCTCCTCTGGGGACTCGCCCAGTTCCGTATCACTCATCTCCCGCCGCTGTGGACCAGCGACGACGTCATCCGCTCCATGATTTTCTTCGCCGCCTTCATGCTGATTGATTTGCTTACTTGCGTCATCGCCTTCGCGCTGGAAAAAGGCGAAGACTGGTCGCTGCTCATCCCGCTGCTGATCCAGCGCTTCTATTACCGCCAGATGATGTACGTCGTTCTCTTCCGTGCCATCAAAGAAGCCGTCCACGGACGTCCTGTCGGCTGGCGCGGCGTCGAAACCCAAAAACCCGAACTCCCCACCCCCGTCACCCAGACTTGACGCGCTTGTTGCGTCAATCCCGAGCGTTTTTTGCGAGGGACCTGCTTTTTCTTCTTTGGAGTGCGGCGGTCCGCCTCGCGGACTCCGGCTTGCCCACCGCGGCGGGCGTAGCCGGAGCTCGACGCCGCTTTGCCTTGCGTTGTCATCCTGAGCGCAGCGAAGGATCTCGCCTCGACGCTTTTCGCTTCTGCCTTTCGTAGGGGCGGGGCTTGCCCCGCCCGCGCGACTCCCCGAGTCGCGGTTTTCCGTTGTCATTCCGAGCGAGTCCCGACATGCCTTTCGTCGGGACAACGAGGAATCTGCTTTTGCCTTTTCTCGCCACTCGCCACTGCATTTGAGTTGTCATCCCGAAGCGGTTCATAACGAGGGATCTGCTTCTACCTTTCTCGAATTTCATATTTTTGATACAGTCATTAAATCTGAAACGTCAAAATGATTGAAGCTGGCCTAGTCAAAAGCCCGTGGCATGAGAAGTTTCTCCAACTTATATCAGTAGTCGAACAGGACTTGCTGGTGGTATCGCCGTTCATCAAGGTTCGCCCCGCAGGCCAAATAGCCGAGACACTGAAAAAGCGCCATCTGGATCGGGAAGTGCGGATCACGGTGCTCACGAATCTGCGCCCCGAAAGTACACTTAACGGTTCATTGGATCTCGAAGCGCTTGCAAACCTCAGCAAAGCCCTACCGCGTTTTGAGCTGATCCACATGCCTAGTTTGCATGCAAAGGTCTACGTTGCAGATGAACAAATAGCCATAGTTACCTCGGCGAATCTTACAGATCCCGGACTCATCGGAAATTTGGAATATGGTACCGCGTTCACACACAAGCAGACCGTACAACAGATTCGAACAGACTTTGCAAATTATTCATTGTTAGGAGCAAAAGTTTCGCCGGGCAGTATCGAAGCACTCATGAGCGAAACCAAACAGTTAAAGGCTCTTTTCCAAAAGGCCGAATCCTCGATAAAGAAAGAGGCGAGACTGGCGTTTCGGAACAAGCTGGAGGCGACCAGAACACAAATTCTCCGTCAACGCGCTAAAGGCAGAACGACCCAAGCGATGTTATCGGAGGCTATATTATTTCTGCTCTCCCGAAAGCCACTGACGACAGCCGAATTGCAACCACTTGTTCAACAGCTCCAGCCGGATCTCTGTGATGACTCGATCGACCGTGTTATCGAAGGTGTGCATTTTGGAAAACGATGGAAGCACCACGTACGAAGCGCGCAACAAGCACTAAAGCAGAGAGGTGCCATATTTAAGGAAGGCGAGTTTTGGCATTTAAATCCTCGCTACGAAGGAGCTGAACGATGGAACACAAAATCTTCGTGACAGTGCAAGACGGACAGGCGGAAGTCTGCGAGGAAACCGTTCCCTCAGGAATCCAGGTCGAAGTCCTGGATTTCGATCATCTGGCACTCGATCCCGAAACTGAAATGTCATGTTGGTCTCCCGAGCTGTATAAATACTGGCTTATACACCACCGTGAGTGGGGCCGTTGCGAAGCAGGATGTCCATGCAGGCAGACTCTCGCGACGACCTAGAATCACTCGCGTAGTTTTTGCTGAAAAGTGAGTATGCTATAAGGGTACTGTATGGTTAACGCATCCAACTCCGGAACGCTCAGCTTCCCGCGAGGCTCGCGATGGCGGCTCCGCGCCGCCAACAAATCCGGCCAGGATTTGTTGCCCTGAGCCTGTCGAAGGGCCGTCTTCCTCGCCTTCCCCAACATACACACGCCATTTCTAATCGCCTGACCTATGAAAAATTAGAACTCCTCGTAAGTACCTTTAGAATAAGAGGAAAACGTTTTCCTAATCGCCTGAAAAATGCATTTTATCCAAGGTACACCTTCCGTGTTCCGAGCGTAGCGAGGGATCTCGTTCCCGTTTCGAAACGCTCCCCTTCGCCGCTCCATTGCCCACCTCTCGGGCCATCCGTTTCTGCTATAATGCGGCTGTTGATGGGCTGCACCCCGCGAATCTGCTACGGGCAGGCTCGCAAATGGGGGCGGCACCGGAGGTCAACATGAGCGACGTTCCCCCTTCTGGCAAGGGTGCGGGCAACGGGCAAATCACCGTGCCTGACATTCTCCGCCGCAAGATTCCCGCAGGCAGTGTACCGAGTTCGCCATACACGCAAAAGATCACCTGCCTCACTGCGTATGATTACCCCACCGCGCGCCTGCTCGACGACGCCGGAGTCGACGTTCTGCTCGTTGGCGATTCGCTCGGCATGGTGGTCCTTGGAAATGACACCACGCTGCCCGTCACGCTTGATGACATGCTTGTCTTCGTCAAAGCCGTCCGTCGCGGGACGCGCCGCGCGCTCCTTGTCGCGGACATGCCCTTTGGCACGTTTCATGTTTCCGTCGAAGAAACCGTTCGCGCCGCGCTGCGCCTGGTGAAAGAGGGCGGCGTCGACGCGGTGAAACTCGAAGGCGGCGAAAAGCGGATGGAAATGATCGCGCGCCTCGTCGAATCGGAAATTCCAGTGATGGGCCACGTCGGACTCACGCCGCAATCCGTTCTCGAATTGGGTGGCTTCCGCGTGCAGGGAAAATCCGCTGAATCCGTCGAGCGGCTTTTGCGCGACGCGCGCGCCGTGGAAGCCGCGGGCGCTTTTTCCGTGGTGCTCGAATCCGTTCCGCGCGAACTTGCTGCGCGCATCACGGGCGAGCTTCGCATTCCAACTATTGGCATCGGCGCGGGTCCCGATTGCGACGGCCAGGTGCTCGTTTTCCACGATCTTGTCGGACTCACGCTTGGCGGGTCGCCGAAATTCGCGCGTCAGTACGCCAATCTCGGCGAAGAAATTTCCCGCGCCGCCCGCGCATTCTGCAAAGACGTTCAGAGCGGCAATTTCCCGTCCGACGCGGAATCGTTTCACGCATCGCAATTCGCCGTGCCGCCAAAAACGCAGGTGCACTGAAATTTGTGAGAAGAGGCTTTCAAAAAATGACTCCGGACGAAGTTCGAACTCTTTACACGTACAATTCGTGGGCAAACGGCCGCGTCTTGCACGCATGCGCGCCGCTTAGCGCCGAGCAGTTTGCGCAGAATATAATTTCCAGTTTTCCTTCCGTGCGCGACACGCTCGCGCACATCATGCTCGCCGAATGGCTGTGGCTGGAGCGCTGGCAAGGCCGCTCGCCCGGTTTTCCTTCCGAGCAGTTTGCGGACCTCGCTTCGCTGCGCGCGCGCTGGCAAAAAATCGACAGCGATTTGAACGCGTACGTTCGGAAATTATCAGCGGCGGACCTCGATCGCGTGGTCGAATACAAGAATACGAAAGGCAACGCGTTCTCGAATCCCATGTGGCAGATGCTTCAGCACGTGGTCAATCACGGCACATATCATCGCGGGCAAATCACCACCATGTTGCGCCAGCTCGGCGCCACTCCTATGACTACAGACCTCATCGCGTTTTATCGCGAGCAAGCCGGCGCGGCGCACAACTAAGCGCGAAAACGATCGAAGATGGAAATCATTCGCAGCGTCGAATGGATGAAGCAAACGGCGCGCGCCGCCGAATCCGCGAAACATCTGGTCGGCTTCGTTCCGACGATGGGCGCGCTGCACGAAGGGCATCTTTCGCTTGTGCGCGCGGCAAAAAGGCAATGCTCTCCGGTGATGGTTTCGATTTTTGTGAATCCCGCGCAATTCGGTCCCGGTGAAGATCTGGAAAAGTATCCGCGTAATTTTGAAAAGGATTGCGCGCTTCTTGAATCGCTTGGCGTCGAATACGTTTTCGCTCCTGAGGCTTCGGAAATATATCCCGCGGGATTCCGCACTTCGGTGCGCGTCGAAGGGCTAAGCGAAAAATTCGAGGGCCGCGTTCGCCCGGGACATTTTCAAGGAGTGTGCACCGTTGTGCTCAAGCTGCTGGAAATTGTCCGGCCGCGCTTCGCGTATTTCGGACGCAAGGACGCGCAGCAGGCGCGCATCGTTCGCCAGATGGTTTCCGATTTGAATCTCGACACGGAGATTGTCGTTTGTCCGATTGTTCGCGAATCCGACGGCTTAGCGATGTCTTCGCGCAACGCATACCTCGATCCCGCCGAGCGCCGCGCCGCGACTGTGCTGTACCGTTCGCTTGATGCTGCGCGCCGCAAAATCAATTCTGGTGCGCGCGCCGCGGGAGAAATTCTCGATGCGGTTAATTCGACGATTGCCTCCGAAAAGCTGGCCAAGCTCGACTATGCTGAGCTTGTCGATGCCGATTCATTCGAAAGGGTCGATTTTCTGCGAGGCACATGCTTGCTGCTGCTTGCGGCGCGTGTCGGTTCTACCCGACTGATCGACAATATGTTCATTGACGCGGCTCGGGATTTCTCTGTATCGCTCTAAAGAAGCAACACTTGTATAATGGGTTTACTGGCGTCCGTACGACGATGGGAGGTACGCCATGCGAGCCTCTTTTACTGTGCTGCCCCTTTGTTTTCTTGCTGCGCTGAGCCCCGCTTTCATTACCGCGCACGCGCAAACGATTCCCGCAAATACCGCAATTGAAATTCGTCTGGATCAGACGATCAGCTCGCAGGATTCGAAACTCAATCAGAGAGTGAAAGCAGAGCTTGCCAAAGACGTGATCGTGGATGGAGAAATTTTGCTGCCGAAGGGCGCGAAGGCCGCCGTATATGTAGAAAAAGTGCAGCCGGGAGGAGATTCTGCGAAGCCGGCATCGCTGTGGCTGCGGCTGGACGCGATTGCGGCGGATGGCCGTGCGTATCCCGTGTTTGCACAGCTTGCCGGAGAGCAGCTGGCGCAGGCAGATCCTCCCAATGCAGATCCGCCGACGCAGATAACAAAGACCAGCGAGAAGAAAAGCTCAAGCGCGGACGATCCGGATGCAGCCAGCGATCCTCCGCCGGAAGTCACCTACGCCTCAACGACAGTTTTGAAATTTCAGCTAAAGTCCCCTCTGCATTTGCGTTGAAGAATCGCGCCGATCGCTGGAAGCAAATCAAATTACGGTTACGAGATCTGCTCGAGGACTTCGGCGGCGTGGCCTTTTGAGCTGGCATTGTCCCACACGTGGCGGATTTTCCCGTCAGGACCGATCCAGTAGGTCATGCGCACGATTCCGAGGAAAGACTTGCCGAGAAAGCGTTTCATGCGGCGAGCGCCGTAGGATTCAATCACTTCGAATTTCGGATCCGAGAGCAGCGCGAAATTCAGATTGTATTTTTCTTTGAATTTCGCCTGGCGTTCGACGGAATCGGCGCTGCAGCCCAGAATCACGATGTTCAACTTTTCAAATTGTTTCTTGGCGTCGCGAAACTCGGACGCTTCGTTGGTTCAACCGGGTGTATTAGCTTTGGGGAAAAAATACAGGATCACATTTTGGCCGCGAAAATCCTTGAGCGAAATTTCGCTTCCGTCGTCCGTCTTCGCTGTGAATTCCGGAGCTTTCTGGCCTGCTTTAAGTGGTTCGCTCATGTCGACCGCCTTATTATTTCAGCGCTACCTCAATAGCTTAAGTAAAATTTCGTTCACAGTTTGGGGATTGGCGCGGCCCTTGGTTTCTTTCATGACTTGGCCCATGAAGAATTTGAAGACGCCTTCGTTCCCAGCGCGATATTTCTCCACGTTTGCAGAATTGTTCGCGACGACTTCGCGGCAGAGTTTTTCGAGGCTTTCGCTGTCGCTGATGGGCGAAAGGCTTTCGGAAGCGATGACCTCGGCTGCGGATTGACGCGTCTCGAACATTTTGGCAAGAACGCGCTTGGCAATAGCACCGGTGATTTCATTTTGATCGACGCGGCGCAGCAAATCGGCGAAAGCTGCGGCGCTCACCGGCGATCGTGAGATGTCCGTTGCGGCATCGTTCAGCCGGCGCAGCAGATCGGTTTGAATCCAATTGGATGCGGCTTTCGGTGTGGCTCCGGCGCGAACTGTGGCTTCGAAATAATCTGCGCGGGACTCGGTTGCGGCAAGAACTTCGGCATCGTAAGAACTGAGGCCGTATTCGCTGCGGAAGCGCGCTCGCTTGGCATCGGGAAGCTCGGGCATTTTGGCAAGAATCGCGCTCTTACGAGCCGGGGTGATTTCGACGGGCAAAAGGTCCGGCTCGGGGAAATAACGATAATCGTGAGCAAATTCTTTGGAGCGCATGGATTCGGTGCGGCCCGCAGCGACGTTCCAGAGGCGAGTTTCCTGTGAAACTTTCGCGCCGGATTCGAGAATGGCGATTTGGCGCTCGATTTCGTAATCGAGGGCATGAGTCAGATAGCGAAAAGAGTTCAGGTTTTTCACTTCGACTTTGGTGCCGAATTCTTCCGCGCCGCGCAAACGCACGCTGACGTTGCCGTCGCAGCGCAAGGATCCCGATTCCATGTTGCAGTCGCTGACGGCGGTGTATTCGAGAGTTTGTTTTAGATTCGAAAGATACGCGTAGGCCTCTTCGGAAGAGCGAATATCGGGCTCGCTGACGATCTCGATGAGCGGCACGCCGCCGCGATTGAAATCGATGTGGCTATACTGCGCGGCGTCGGGAAAACCTTCGTGGAGATTTTTCGCGGCGTCTTCTTCCATGTGGACGCGAGTGATGCCGATGCGCTTGGATTGGCCGGCGGATTCAATTTCCAGCCAGCCGCCTGTGGCGAGAGGCAGTTCGTATTGCGAGATTTGGTAGCCCTTGGGCAAATCGGGATAGAAATAATTTTTGCGCGCGAAACGGGAATGCTCCTGCACAGCGCAGTGAAGGGCAAGGGCCGCTTTAACGGCAAGTTCGAGCGCGCGGCGATTGAGCACAGGAAGCGCGCCGGGAAGGCCAAGGCAGACGGGGCAAGTGTTCGTGTTTGGCGGATCGCCGAACTTTGTGGAGCAGGGGCAAAAGGCTTTGGTGGCCGTCGCGAGCTGGACGTGGACTTCGAGGCCAATCACGGTTTCGTAGCGCGCGAAAACCTCGTCGGAAATTTGCGGGATTTTTTCCGCGGTTGCTGCTGCGCGCTGGCTCGCGGGCGTCATGAATCCAAGGATTATAGCATTGCGACGAAAGAGGCTTTGGTTGGGGCGTGGTGGATCGTTGGATGCGAGGCGACCAAATTGGCTCACTCCAATATTTTGAGAGACTTCGCGCCCTTCGTGACGGCACTCAGGGCAAGCGGATGAAGCGCGCGATAGGAAGGAAAAGGGCATCAATTTTTTGTTGGAGCTGAAGCCTGCCTGCGCAGGCAGACTCCGACCCCCTAATGTGAAGGCTTGCCCCACTTTTCTCACTGCCTGACTCCGCGGTGCGACGGACGGACGGGGCCCTTCGAATTCCTCACGATAAACAAGCCCCGCCCCTACGAAGTGCGCGACGCAACGAATTAGCTACTTGTAAAACCAAGTGTAATCGTTACTACAGAGTTCCCACCCTTCGCACAAGACGCGAAGGATGGAGCACCCGGCACACCGAAAGAAACAGCAGATTCCCGCTTGCGGCGGGCAGGCCTCACACGGCGCCTTTTTTTCACGTGCTGCTGTCGCAACAGACTGGCGGCCGGTTCGGAATGACAAAACAAAAAAGCTGACGGCGTAAAGCCGCCCCTACTACCGCGCAGAGCGAAAAGCCGCAGAACTTCGCAGAAAGCGCGAAGCTCTGCGCTACACAGCTGATGGAAGTGATCGAAACAACATCTGAGTATTGTTCGCAGGCGTGTCAAAGCGGCGTCGAGCTCCGGCGTCGTCCGTGGGACTCGCCGGAGTCCGCGAAGCGGACCGCCGCACTCCAAAGAAACAACGCTGCGCGAAGCTCTGCGCTACACGAAGACAACCTCGAATAGCAGCGGTCGAGCACGCTGCAACGGAAGCAACCAAACTGTGCGGTATTGTCCCATCCTTCGCAGAAGGCACGAAGAATGGGGCACCCGCAGAACGGGCCGACAGATTCGGTTGCCCCTACAAAGGCCTCTCTCAACAAGCCTAACGAAGCACAGGCTGAGAGCCTGTGCCACGCAAAGGGTTTATTTGCCGCCCCAGGAATATTTCACGCCAGCGAGGTAGTTTAAGCCAAGCGCGGGATAGCCGACGGCGTCCTGGTAGTGGCGGTCGAGAACATTTTCGACATGCGCCATGACCGTGAAGCCGTAACGGACGGCGAATTCCGTGCCGACGTCGAGACGAAACCATCCGGGATTACTGGTGAAACCGAGGCCGAGAAAATCGCTGTCGGTTTCGCGTCCCTGGAAGTAGCCAGCGACGTTCCAGTTCATGCGGCGATACGAGGCGTTGAGAATCAAGTTCGCGGAATTCATCGGCCGCAGAAAAAGGCGGTTGCCGGGCGTTTCCGTGGGATCGAATGCGTTGGGCGACTTCAAGACGAGCGTGTCGTCGTAGGTGTAATGTCCGAGGACGCTGAGCCAGGAACGGGGATGGGTTTCAATGGTGGTTTCGGCGCCATAGGCGCGTGCGGCGTCGGTGTTGAAGAAAGTGCCGAAACCGCCTTCGGCTTCCTCGTCCGCGGGCGTGCACGTGGAAGGAATGGGAAAGCCGCAAGGCGCGCCTGGGATACATGACGCGAAACTTACGATGTCGGAGTATTCGTTGCGAAAAAAGGTCTCTGAAAATTTCACGCGTTCCCGCGCGAAATCCTGATCGATTCCGGCGTTAAAGGTGTCGCTGCGTTCGGGCGCGAGATTGGGATTGCCGGGAAAACATGGATCGTTTTCAAAAGAGTCTATGAAATCCGGCTCCTTGATTCCCAGGCCCCAGGAAGCGCGCAGGCGCGTTTCATTCCAGAAGCCGTCGTTTCCGTAATGCGCGACATAGGCCAGGCCAGTGCGCGGAACGACACGGGTGCCGAAGCTGGCGTTATCTTCCGCCCGCACTCCAGCGATGGCGGTGAGGCGGCGGGTGAATTGGTAATGCGTTTCGATGTAGCCGGCCTGATTGTTTCTGCGCTCGTCCGGACCGGCGACTTGGCCATTTTCGACTTCGTAGTTATAACCGAGGGAAACGGCGAGCGGGCCGTTGAGATAAGTGGATTGGCCTTCGAAGCCGGCGCGATTGAGTTCGTTGATCTCAGTGAAAGCAGGAATGTCGATGATGAAATCGTAGAAATACGATTCCGTGCCGGCCAAGTGATTCTCCCAGTGCGCTCCGGCGGAAAAATCCCAACTGAGATTGGCGGAAAAATCGTGGAGATCGCCCGACTGGCCAAGGAGCGGCGGCTCGAGAAGAGTCTGGCCGGGCTGGCCGGCGTCGCTATCGGAGTTGCGAACGGAAAGACGGAGCTGATCGGTGTTGCTGAATTTCCAACCGAAGTTTCCGGACAGAGTTGTGTCGCGGAAACGATCGTTGGGGCCCTGGCCGTCGCTGTTGAAGTAAGAAATTGAAGGAGCGTAATCGAATTTGCCGATGGCGCCGCTCATGTCGGCTTGTTCCCGCTGGGTTTCGAACGTGCCGCCTTCGCCGAGAAGCGTGATGGCGGGCGTTTCGGTGTCGCCATGATGAGTGAAGATTTGGACGACGCCATCGACGGCATCGGAGCCAAAAAGCGCACTGGAGGCGCCGTGGACGATTTCGACTTTGTCGACGTTGGTGACGTCGAAATTCGAGAGATCGATGTCGCCGCCGGGCTGGTTGATGGGAGTGCCGTCGACGAGGAACTTGGTGAAATCGGAATTGCCGCCGTCGAGAAAAAAGGAAGTGATGCCGCCGAGCGGGCCGAGGCGTGCGATCGCGGCTCCGGACGCCGACGAAAGGAGAGTAGCGAGAGAGATGGCCTGGAGCTGGTCGATTTGCTCGCGCGTGATGACGGTCACGGGCGAAGCGACGGTGTTGGCGGGAGCAGGTTCGGCCTGCGCGGAGACGATGACTTTGGAGGAGAGCGGCGCGAGCTCCATGCGCACGTTCCATTCGTGATGCTCGCCTTCGCGCAGCGTGAATTGCTGCTCAACGCCGGCCATTTGCGGGCTGGTGATGCGAATGCGATATGCGCCCGGCGGAAGCGCGAACGAAAATGAACCGTCGGAGTTGGACGTGGCATGAGTTTCGTTTTGCGCGCGCGCGGACGGCTGCGCGACGATTTGCGCGTTTGCGATGGCAGCGCCGCTGCGATCGGTGATGTGTCCGAAAAGAACGGCGTTCGATTGTGTTTGGGCGAAAACGGAAAAACTGAAAAACAGTACAGCAAGAAAACTGAAAGGGAACAGCAGACGAGCGCGAGTTTTCATTTTTATCCTCCGACTCCCTCTGGCGCGGGAGTGTGAAGGCTGTCCCGGAAGTAAGTGCGCTGCGATGATGTGCGGCGCGCAGCGGCTTTGCTTCGCGAGATCGAAACTCCGTCGGTCTCCTGGCTCGGCGGCGTGTTGCTGGCGCGGCCTTCCCACGCTGGCGTTGCGTCTGGTTCGACGAAGCGCCGGCGCAGTGACGCGCGCCCGAAAATTTCCGCCTTACAGTCGCGCAGCGGCGGCGGCTTTTCACCGCCTTCCCGTGCACGGAGTTTCGTGGTGAATCGGCCGGCGAAAATAACTAAATCGCCGGTACTAATTGCTACTTAAACAAACTTGGTGGCTTCTTCGGGTCGGGATCGCTCAGAAACCCGTCCTCCGCTCGTGCCCACATCGCCAATAAGGTCGCCACAGCAAAGGAAATACCAGCGACCCAAGTAATAATCTCTGCCGCAGCACCGCGCGGCTTAAAAACTTTAGGGATTCCCAGAAGCAAAAACGCCAGACAATAGAAAAACCCGACTAACTTCCATCTCTTACGATTAGCGGCGACCAAGTCGGCATCGGCGCCTGCGGCCAAGTCGCGCTGCCGTTGGGCATAGCGTCTGAACCAATCGAGCACTTCATTCTCCTTGAGAGCTTTCGGCAGCTTGCTCTCCGGAATCGCCGCGGAGAATGACGCGCGGACGGCCCGAGGCGCTCTTCTCGATTTCGAGCGGCGTCCTGAAAACTTCTTCGAGCAGGTCGCGGCGATAAACGTCTTCCGGTTTTCCAGCGGCGATACATTTTCCGCCTTGCAACAAAACAATGGCGTCAAAAAATTCGGCAGCGAGATTCAGTTCGTGCGTAACTACCACGGCGGTGTAGCGATTTTCCTGAGAGAGGCCGCGCAGGCGGCGCATCAATTCAACTTTGCCGCCAATATCGAGATAACGGGTGGGCTCGTCAAGAAGGAGAATCTGCGGCTGCTGCGCGAGGGCGCGGGCGAGGACGACGCGCTGGCGCTCGCCGCCGGAAATTTCGTCCATGGGGCGGTCGGTGAGATGTTCGGCGCCGACTTGCGCAAGCGCTTTTTCGGCCATGAGGCAGTCGGCTTCGTTTTCGAAGCGCAAACGGCGGCCATAGGGATAGCGGCCCTGCAAAACATATTCCCAAACGCGCAGAGGAAAGAGCAGATTGCTTTCCTGATGGACCATGGCGATGCGCTGAGCGCGGTCGCGGAGAGGCAAATCGGCGGGCGGTTTGCCATCGAGTTCGACGCGGCCGGAGAGCGCTTTGACTTCGCCGGCGATGACGCGAAGAAGCGTGGATTTTCCGCTGGCGTTGGGACCGAGAATGCCGACGATTTCGCGCTGGCGAGCGGAGAAAGTGACCGGACCGAGAGTGAAATTGGGCGCCGTGGGCGCGGAGGCGGAATAGGCATAGTTGGCCTGCTCGACGACGAGGCGGACGGGATTTTCCATCCATCCGGCGAGAGCGCCCGGGCTGGCGTTGTTTGCGGCAATATCCGGCGCGGTCATGCGAGCCTCCGGCGGAGCAGATAGATGAAAACAGGGGCGCCGATTGCGGCGGTCATGGCGCCGACGGGAAGTTCCGTGGGCGCGACGATGGTGCGCGCGAGCGTGTCCGCAAGCGTGACGGCGATGGCGCCGCCGAGCGCGGACGCGGGGATGAGCAGGCGATAGTCGGAACCGAAGCACATGCGAATGACATGCGGAATCAGCAGGCCGACGTAGCCGATGGCTCCGCTGACGGAAACGGCGAGTCCGGTGAGAAGAGATGCGCCCACATAGACGACAAGCTTCACGCGCGCGACGTTCACGCCGAGATGGTGGGCTTCGCGCTCGCCGGTGAGAATGAGATTCAGGTCAGATGCAGTCGTGTAGATGGCTCCAATGCCGATGAGCAGCACGATGAATAAGAAGCTGAGGGGCACGGTTGCCGGAGTGGCGAGATCACCCATCAGCCAGAAGGCCATGCCGCGAAGGTCGCGTCCGCTGACGGTGGTCATCAGAAACATGATGAGCGCGGAAAGAAACGAAGCGGCGATGATTCCGGCCAGCAGCAATGTGGTGCTGTCGAGCTGGCCGCCGCGGCGTCCGAGGAAGTAGACCGCCGTGATGGTGAGAAGCGCGCCGACGAAAGCGAGAGCCTGCATTGTCCATGCGGCGTGGGGCAGCCACGCAAGCGAAATGATTGCGCCGAGCGCGGCGCCGCTGGAGACGCCGAGGACGTAAGGATCGGCGAGTGGATTGCGCAGCAGCGCTTGAAAGGAAGCGCCGGAAACGGAAAGAGCCGCGCCAACGAGCACTCCAAGAGCGATGCGCGGCAAGCGCAGGCCGAAGACGATGAGCCTGTCGGAAGAAGGGATGCTGTTCCAGTGACCGATGGCGCCGCGAACGAGCGTTTTTGCGACGTCGACGACAGCGATGGGATACGCGCCGACTTTCAGCGAGAAAACAACAATGACAAAGAGAATTGCGGCGAGGCCGGCGCAAATCCAGGAGATGCGGCGCGGAGTTAGCGGGCGCATAGCGCGGCCTCGTCGGAAATTTCAGGAGCGGCGTAAAAAACAGGCGAAGCTCCGCTGCTAGACTGCTGGTTGGATTGTATCGTGAAAAGATTCGGATGCAATTCGTGCGCGAGGAGCTCAATGGTGTCGATGAGTCCGGGAGCAGGCACTTCGATTTCTTCGTCAACGACGGCGATGTGGCCTTCGCGAACAGCGGTGAGGCTGCGCCAGGCGGGTTCGCGGCGGAGCTCGTCGAGATGATGCGAAATGGCGGCGCGAATGTCGGGCGATTCGGATGAATTGTCGCTGCTGTTCAGTACCAAGTTCGAGTCGGAGTAAGCAATGTAATCGGGATTGAGTTTGACTACTTCCTCCATACTGATTGTTGGCCAGTTCTGTTTGGTGTGAAGGGCGGATTCAGCACCCGCCCAACGCAACGCGTCAGCAATGAACGTGTTATCACCGATGGATTGCAGCGGCTGGTCCCACACGATAAACAGCACGCGCACGCGATGTTCTTTCCTGAGTCTTTCTTGGAGCGTGTTCAAACGCGCTCGCAAATCTGCGACGAGTACGTCAGCTCGGGATGATTCGCCGATGACTTCGCCGATGTCAGAGATGGAGCGCAACGTGCCTTCGACGGAATGAGGATTGGTGGTGTATACGGCGATGCCGAGATGCGTGAGAGCGTCGACGGTTTTTGCGAAATTAATCGAAGTAGTCGCGAGCACGAGATCGGGCTTAGCGCCAACAACGGCTTCGAGGCTGGGGTTCACAGGCATGCCGATGCTCGGCTTCGTTTTTGCGGCTGGCGGATGATCGCTGTATTCCGAGACGCCGACAAGCCTGTCTTCTGCGCCGAGCGCATAAACAATTTCGGTCAAGTTAGGCGCGAGCGTGACGATGCGATGCACCTGCAAGGGTACAGCGACGCGACGATCGACTTCGTCGATCGCGGTGCGAGTCTCGTTTGTGGCGCGTGTCTGGGCATGGGCGGAGACTACACCAGCCAAAATGCAAATCAGCGCGAACGCGCTGCACATGAGGCCGAGTTTGCTGGGCGTCTTCATTTGCTACCGTCGAGTTCCGGTGATTTCCCCAATAAAAAAGCCCCACGAGAACGCATGGGGCGTTTCACTGCACTCTTTCTCGCGAAGAGTGGCAGCCTTTGCGCGGCTCGCGCAAGTTCCTGACTCTCGGCGCTTCGAAGAATGAGTCGCCGATTCACAGTGGCGGGACCGTGGCCGATTTTCACGGCCTTCCTTTTTGTGTATCCCGCGAGCCGGCTGAATTTTCCGATCCCGAGTCTATGCGCAACGGCGCAGCGAGTCAAATGGATGACTCGCAGGCAATGGGTCAGTTTGAATTTTGACTTCTTGTATCACGATCAAGAAAATTCAAACTGACCGACCACGGACTCGCGTAACTCGTCAGCGGTTTTTCCACTTGGGCGAACGCTTTTCGGCGATGGCGCGCAAGCCTTCGCTGGAATCTTCGAGCGCGGAAAGCTCGTTCAGAAAAACGGCCATGGAATGCTTGACGCCATCGCGCAAGGAAAGCCCCATGGAGCCAAGAATGGCCTTTTTTGCCATAGTGAGCACGGGGCCGGAATGCGCGGTGACTTGAGCGCTCATTTCCTTCACCGTGGCCGCGAGCTTGTCGTCGCTGACGACACGATTGACGAGCCCCAAAGAAAGAGCACGCTCGGCGCTGATGACTTCGCCGGTGAGGACAAGTTCCAGCGCGCGCTTCGGCCCGACGATAAACGGAAGAATGGCGGCACCGAGCGGCGGGAAGACCCCGAGCTTGATTTCAGGCTGGGCGAATTTGGCGCGCGGCGTGGCGACGACGAGATCGCCGAGAGCCGCAAGTTCCGCGCCTCCGCCGAATGCAGGGCCGTTCACGACAACGAGCAGCGGTTTAGCAGTATCCAGCATAGCAGCGAAGGCGCGCTGAAAGGCGTCGAGAACCTGGAAGGCGCGGCGCGGAGTATATTCGCCGAGTTCGATGCCGCCGCAGAAGGATTGCACCGCGGAGTCGAGGATGATGAGTTTCACGTCGCCGCGACCTTCGAGAGAGTCGATGCCGGAGGCCAGCTCGGCGAGCATGCGCTCATTGAGCATGTTGTGCTCAGGGCGATCGAGAGTGAGGCGAGCCACTTCGTCTTCGATGCGGAAGCGAATGAAGTGAAATTCCTCCGGTTTGGGCGTTCCAGCCGAGATATTTCCGCCGACAACACCGCGAGAAGGTTTGGGCTCAGCGACACGCATGGATTCCTCCCAAGTCGATGAAAAGGTTCTGCAAATAATCCTACTCTGGAAGCGACTGGGGATTAAGACGGGTTTCGAGAGCGATGCGGAAGGCGTAAACCCGTACTTTTGCACAGTGGGATGTGGAATTCGACAGCGACTGAGATTGACTCTCGGTTTGCGGCGGTGAAGAATGCGCCACACAAAAGTGCCGCGCGAAAATTGCGCGGAGCATTCAAGTGTGTTGCCAAGTTTGATTTGGCAAATTTGCGTTGCGCGAACCTGTGCGCAGTGCGAAACTGGTGAGGCGAAATTAAGGCGAATATGGCTGCATCCACACAAAGCGCTCTCGAACGCCCGTTGCCGTACAACGCGGAAGCGGAACGCAGCGTGCTGGGCGCGATTCTGCTGGACAACCACAGCCTGAACGTGGCCGTGGAAAAAATCAAAACGCAGGATTTCTTTTTGGACCAGCACAGGAGAATTTTCGAGCGCTTCGTGGAGCTGGCCGAGGCGCAACAGCCGATCGATCTGGTAACGCTGACGGAATGTCTCCATCGCCATGGAGAGCTGGAAGCAGCGGGCGGGCCGGCGTACCTGGCGCAGTTGATGGATGGACTGCCGCGCGTGACGAACGTTGAGCATTATTCGCGGATCGTCAAAGAGAAATCGATTTTGCGGCAGTTGATTCACACTGCGGATTTGATTCAGCAGCGAGCGCTCGACGCAGACGAAGATGCGGACGCCATTCTGGACAAAGCGGAATCGGATATTTTCCAGGTGGCGGAGGATCGCGTTCGCGCCGGATTGATCGGCGTGAAAGAACTGGTGAAAGAGAATTACGGCCGCCTGGAAAAAATGATGGAGGAGGGGCGGCGGCTGACGGGAGTGTCGACGGGTTACTTGAATTTGGATAATGACACAGCAGGGTTGCAGCCAAGCGAATTGATTATTCTGGCGGCGCGGCCTTCGATGGGGAAAACTTCGCTGGCGCTGAATATTGCCGAAAACGTGGCGCTGTCGGATGAGCCGCGTCCGGTGGCGATTTTCAGCCTGGAGATGTCGAAGGAATCGCTGCTGCTGAGGCTGCTGGCGTCGATGGGCCGCGTGGACGCGCACAAATTCCGCAGCGGTCATTTGGGGCATGAAGATTGGAAGAAAATCAGCGGCGTGCTGGCGCGGCTCGGCGATGCGCCGCTGTGGATCGACGATTCAGCTTCGTCGACGGTAATGGAGATGGGTGCGAAAGCGCGAAGGTTGAAACGCGACAAAGGATTGGATCTGCTGATTGTGGATTACTTGCAACTGATCGCGGCACGCGGGCGGTTTGGCAATCGCAACGAGGAAGTTTCGAGTATTTCTCGATCGCTGAAAGGGCTGGCGAAGGAATTGAAGATCCCTGTGCTGGTGCTGAGCCAATTGACGCGTGCGCCGGAGCGCGAAGACCGCAAACCGCAACTGGCGGATTTGCGCGAATCGGGCGCGATTGAGCAGGATGCGGACGTGGTGCTTTTTATCAACCGTCCCGGATTTTACAAAACGGATCTTCCGCCGGAAGATCGCGCGAAGTGTGAATTGATTATTGCAAAGCAGCGCAACGGACCTACAGGCAGCCTCAATTTTGCTTTCTTCAGCCAGTACACGCGATTCGAGCAGGCCGCGCCGGACTCGTTCGACGGGTTTGGCGAGTAGCATCCGCAAATTTTAAGCTCACGCTTCTTCTGATTGTTTACTAACGCTGCGGCAAGTCGAGAAATTGCCATGCACCGGGCCGCGTCGCGAAGTACGCTTGTGGTTTGCCTCTTATGACGCAGAGGATTCAATTCGAAGGCCGTCCGGTGTGGGCGGAGATTTCTCTTTCTGCGATTCGCCACAACCTTCGGCTGGTGCGACGCAGCATCGGACGGAAACGCAAAATACTCGCAGTAGTGAAAGCAAACGCCTACG
>JASHRN010000241.1 GCA_030037335.1 Candidatus Acidiferrales bacterium
TGCCCGTTTGAACCCAAAAACTTCAGCAAATTCAGCGAAGCCAAGTTGCAGGCGGTATCATCCAGGAACATATACTCCGAACACGGATTCGAGGCGTAAATCCTGTCCGTTCCCTTGCATGTGTGCCAGCGGTTCACCGTCGAGTCATACTGCATTCCCGGATCGCCGCACTGCCAAGCCGATTCCGCCATTTCGTGCAGCAGATCTCGCGCCCGGAATTTCTCGTTCGGCTGGCCGTCCGTGACGTTGCGCGTCCACCAATCGCGGTCTTCTTCCACCGCCTGCATGTATTCATCCGTCACGCGCACCGAATGGTTGGCATTCTGGAAAAACACCGAGCTGTAGGCCTCGCCGTCAATCGAAGGATCGTAACCCTGCTCGATCAAAACGCGCGCTTTGCGCTCTTCCTTCGTCTTGCAGCCTATGAACTCCGCAATGTCCGGATGGTCCACGTTCAAAATCACCATCTTCGCCGCGCGACGCGTTTTTCCGCCGCTCTTGATCACGCCTGCAAACGCATCGAATCCCTTCATGAAGCTCACCGGTCCTGACGCAATCCCGCCTCCCGAAAGCGTCTCCCTGCTTCCGCGCAAGGTCGAAAAATTTGTCCCGGTTCCGGATCCCCACTTGAAAAGCATGCCTTCGGTCTTCGCCAGGTTCATGATGGAGTCCATCGAATCCTGAACCGAATTGATGAAGCATGCCGAGCACTGTGGTTTCGGCTGCACGCCCACGTTGAACCACACCGGCGAATTGAACGCCATTTTCTGCTCAACCAGCAAATGGGTCAGCTCGTCGCGAAACGCTTCATGCGACTCCGGGGAAGCAAAATATCCGCCCTGGTCACCCCAGCGAACAATCGTATCCGCCACGCGCCCTATTAATTGCCGCACGGAAGTTTCCCGCGCTGCTGTATTCGGTTTCCCATGAAAATACTTCGACGCCACGATATTTGTCGCCGTCTGCGACCACGCTTTTGGAACTTCCACGTTCTCTTGGCGGAATAACACTTGGCCTTTTTCGTTTCCAATTTGCGCGGTTCTCCGCTCCCATTCCACCGCGTCAAACGGAGCGGTCTTCCCGTCCGTGAATCGGCGGTCGAATTCCAATCCGCCGCCGATAGGCCGATTCTGCTGTTCGACTTCTGTCTTATTGAAAGCCATTCTTGCTTCCGCCATATCCGCCTCCGCGCAGGCAGCCCTGCCGTTCGAGATTTTTTGCCGGGTGGGAGGCGCGCGTTCTACCCATTATAACGCACCTCGGGTCCGGCCCGCGGCGTGGAAGGGGCAGGCAAGCGCCGCGACAATTCAAGGGGCCTGAGTCTAGCTCCGCATTTGGTACTGCACAACCGGATGCACGGTGGAAAACTCTCTTCCGCTGTGAAAAACGCCGAAAAAGAAAGCTCCGCCATCGAGCGCAGTACACCTTAAATTGCGCTCAGGCGTTCAGCCCGTAATGTCGGCGATTATGATCCGGCGCTGTGAACTCCGCGTCTAATGTCCCCCGCGGTTCGACCCATGCTCCCCGAATCTGGACTTGTGTTTTACAAGTCTGTGGAAAACGTGTCAAGAGAAAATCGCAACCTCACCACAAAATCTTTGGGTCTGGGTGTCCAACTCGTCTATAGGTTGTATTCAGTTGGCCTGATGGCCAGCACGCATCGGTAAGTTCAAAATCATTCGTATCGCAGCGCTTCGATCGGGTCGAGCTTCGCAGCTTTTACCGCCGGCCACACTCCGAACACCAGCCCGATTCCCACCGACACAACAATTCCCACGATGATCGCCCACAGCGGCACGGAAGCCTTCATCGAAGTGATGTGCGGGATCAGCATTGCCAGCCCGCTGAAGAGTGCTACACCAAAGATTCCGCCCGCGCCCGTCAACGTCATCGCCTCGAACAAAAATTGCCACGTAATATCCCGGCTGCGTGCTCCGATCGCTTTTCGCACGCCAATCTCACGCGTTCTCTCCGTCACGCTCACCAGCATAATGTTCATCACGCCCACGCCGCCAATCAGTAGCCCAATCGAACTCAACACGATCAGTACGAGCGCCACTCCGCCAATAATTTGGTTGAACTGCTCCTCTTCCTGGACTTGCGTGGTGATCGCAAAGCTGTCGGGCGCGTTATACGAGACTTTGCGCTCGCGTCTCAGCACACCGCGCGCTTCATCCACCGCCTCGTCCAATTTCCCCGGATAAGCAACGAATCTGTAACCGTTATCCAGCGCCTGCGGATACATTTCATGCAGAGTGTTATACGGGACGATCGCGCGCTTATCCTGGTTATCGAAACCAAACCCTCCCTTCTGCGTTTCAAAAACCCCGAGGACGTGAAAGTCCGACCCATCCAGGTTCACCGTTTTTCCCACCGCATCTTGCACGGTTGGGAAGAGCGCCTTCGCCGCGTCTTCTCCGAAAATCACTACCTTCGCACGTTCATCGTTCTCCGCGTCGGTAAAAAAGCGCCCAGCTTGCAAGTTTGCGTTGCCGTATACCTCCATATACGACGGAGTCGTCCCGCTCATGTTCAGAGCATCCACCTGGTTTCTTCCATACGTGGCGATGTGATCGTCCTGCCACTGGTAAAGCGAAATCGCCACTTCCTTGATTGCCGGGCATTCTGAGGCGAGTCCCAATCCCTGATCCAACGTCAGTGGCGGCCTCATCCGCTCGTTCGCAGGCAAACTCGACATATTCGATCCTTCGTCGTAACGCGAGACCCACGCGGTATTCGCGCCAAAGCCCTCGATTTGCTCCGATATTGTCGCCCGGAACCCCGTGATGAGCGACGCAACCACGATGATCACTCCAACGCCGATCACCACGCCCAAAACCGCCAGCAGGCTGCGGGTCTTGTGCGTTCGCAGCGTGTCGAAAGCCAGCGCCAAGTTTTCTCGAATGTCCTGGTTCAACTCGCGCTCCTAAGTCTCTGCTCGCAGGGCTTCAATTGGGTCAAGCCGCGAGGCCCGCACAGCCGGATAAATTCCAAAGAACAACCCAACTGCCGATGAAAGCAACAGCGCAATCACGACCGAATAAAACGGCACGGACATCGGCATCGGCGTGGTGGCTCGCACCAACATGGTCACTCCCTCGGCGAAAAGTACCCCCAGTGCGCCTCCCGCCGCCGCCAGTGTTGAAGACTCCATCAGGAATTGCATCACAATGTCTTTTCGCCGCGCTCCGAGCGACTTGCGTACCCCGATTTCACGCGTCCGCTCCGTCACGCTCGCCAGCATGATATTCATAATAACGATTCCACCTACCACCAGAAACACGCTGGTCAGCCACACCGCGATCCCGAAAATATTGGTCGTGAGTTTCTTCCAGAGATCTGTGATCGAAGATGACTCAACAATTTCGAAATCATCAGGATCTTCATATCTTCGATGGTGCCGCGCCCGCAGAAAAACGCGCGTCTCATCCACCGCTGCAGGAATCGCGTCGGTGCTGATTGCTTGAACGAACATTGTGACGGTATCTTGTGGTTGCGCCCAAGCCTCGACGTAAGTCGAAAGAGGAAGCATCACGAAATTATCCTGCGATTGCCCCAGAACCGTCCCTCGCGGCTTCGCTACCCCTACGATCTGATACTGCTCTTCTCCTGCGCGAATCTCTCGTCCCACGGGATCCGTCGATGGGAAAAGCCGCGTCGCCACATCGTGTCCAATGATGCAAATCGGTGCGCGGTGCATCTCATCTTCTTCGGTAAACTCGCGCCCGACCGCAATATCGAAATTCTCCACCTGCGTAAGTTCCGGCGTCGCGCCCAGCAAGTTCACGTCTTCGTCAATCTGCCGCCCATTATGCATGTCAGCAACCGTAGCCTCATACCCGGCAACGTTCCGCGCATACCGCAAATCTTCCTTCATTGCGTAATAGTCGGCGATGGTCAAGTTCGGTCGTTTCTGCGCCTTCAAGTACGCCTCGTAACTCGTTATGATTCCATACTTATCGACCATGAAGGCGTTCGATCCCAGGTTCGCAAGTTTTGTGGCCACATACAGATTTAGTCCGTTCAGCACGCTCATCACCGAGACCAGCGTCGTCACAGCAAGAATTACGCCCAAGAGAGTCAAAAATGTGCGCAACTTGTGTGTCCGCAGCGTATCCAGCGCCAACCATGTGGCTTCGCGCAAAGTGATCAGCGTCTGCCGGAAATCAAGCTTAGGTTTTGTGTTCTTCGCCATCGAATGTTCCGATTATCTCATCATCTGCAGAATTCTTGTCTGCGCGCATCGCCCGTTCCGAACCGATGACATTCTGGCTACCGGCTGCCGATTGGCTCGCAGCGCATCCGACTTGAACCAGCTACAATGGCCCGGAGAATGGCAACCAGGAGCAAACTGTCGGAATCCGAAAGCGTATAGCTAACCGCCATTATGTGGACCCGACTACAACTCGCTTTCAGCATAGCGCTCGTGTCGTTTTGCTTCGCCGTCCAACCCGCGCGCGCCGCACAGCAGCCTGCCTCGCCTTCGCAATTAGCGCCCAATCAGACCCCCCTCACTCCTGAACAAGTCCATGACCTAGTGGTTCGCACCATCGCCAATCAGCATCGCGATGATGCCATGCTCGATTCCTTTGAACGAACCGAGCGTCAGACGATCCACGCAACCTCCGAAAGCCTCGCAAGCGGTGACCGAGTCTTTCGCGTCGTGCCCACCGGCAGCGGCACGCTAAAACTCCTGCTCACGACAAACGGCACGCCGGTTTCTGCCGCTCTCTATCAGCGCCAACTGCACGATTGGGAAAGCATCCTGCAGGTCGCCATTCATCCAAATGATCCGCGTGAAGTCGCTGTCCTTGCCAAGCAGCGCAAGCGCCAACAAGGCCGCGCCTGGCTCGTCGATAGCGTTCTGAATGCCTACCAGATCACTTGGCTTGCCCGAGAGGTTCGCGACGGCCGCATCCTCGAAAAACTGCAGCTTGACCCGAATCCCAAATATCACTCCCGCGATGCTACCGCTCAGCTGCTCACTCACGCCCGCGCCACCGTTTGGATCGATGCCGAAGCGGCTCAGGTCGCCTCCATCGAAGCAACCATTATTCGCGACGTCAGCTTTGGTGGCGGCGTTCTCGGCAAGATTTATCACGGCGGCCACTTCCACATGGAGCAAAGCCCGGCGGCTCCCGATATCTGGGAGCCCTCACTCTATCAATACGATATTTCTGGCAGAAAGTTTCTTTTCTCGTTCACTATGCACGAGAAGACCACGAGCTCCCATTACGTGCTCTTCGATGGACCGGAACCCGCGCTCATTCAAGCCCAAAACGATTTAGCGCATTGCTGCAATATCACCAGCGATCCCTAAGGATTTGCTGCCTTCTGTTTTTTTGAGGAGGGTGTTATGAAGTCAATTCTGCTGATGACGCTGATTGCAGTTTGTTGCTTGACTGCGGCGGCTCAAGGGATTCCAAGGCGGCTCATTCCAGATCCACCGGGTCCGCTGGAAACGCTCCTTGCCAGCAATACCAATGTGGCCGTGGTTAAGAAGCAGACTGGAATTCTCCTTGGTACGAACCAGGAAAAGGCTGTCTTCATAGCAATCGTCGCTAGCTCTCCAGCGGTTCCTTCGGTGAAGTTCAAGGGCATGGAGATACAGATTACTGACGATGGGCACCCATACACGCTCTACCTTGATTACGAGCCTGCCGCGCCACCCGATAGCAAAGACAATTTCCAGAACTTTTTACGATCGCTCGCGGACCTCGCCGACAAAAATGCAGTGATCAAACGCTTTTACGAGCAGTCACCCAATGCCACCAGGGCCAGCCGTTGGGGAACGACCACCGGGGCAGATTTTCATGGCTTCGATATCCTAAACATCGGTTGGTGGCATACGGAAGAAGATATGGGCGTGAGGATAGACGGCGGGCGAAGAAGCATGATCCCAGGCTGCTTTTATTTCCCCGGCACAACCGTTGCACAGGTTATAGAGAGCATCAACGCCGCCCGAGAATTTCTCGTTACGAATTAGCGTCTAGCAGCCTCGGTCTTCTTTACTGCATCGATTTTTCGAACTTGCGAGCCAACTGAGACCACGGCGGGACACCGTTGTCCAGACCGAATTCACCTTGGCCAATCTGTCTTTCCCTAAACAGGTTACTCTCCATATATCAATTTCTGCGGAAATATAAAGATTTGTCTTGACAGCCGGTCCCCGGGGGGAGCTTTCCCAATACGTACTCAATCTCATGCACGTCGGGAGCTTGCCAAGGCTTCGGCTACGTGCAGTCCGCTACCCCCGTGCCAGATAATTACCCTGAAGCAGTTGGGACATGGAAGACGGCGATTGCGCCGACTAGTTTGCCAGCCGAATACTCATCTTCGGCAATAAGGGCGCTGCGTCACAAGAAGGTATGTTGTTCTGCAGGGCAAGGAAAGGACTACAACTGAGGAGGTAAAATAAAATGGCTCTTCGCAAGGCGTTATTGCTGATTATGTGTGCCGCAGCGGGCGCGACGATCTCCACCAGTGCCCAAACAACGAGAGGCCATACCGTCCCGGACGCTCGAATGAAAGCGACCGTCGAGGATCTTCCCGACGGTCAGACTCTATTCACAGTTCAGAATCGGTCTACCCAACCCATTACGGCATTAGCCGTTGAAGGGACAAGGACGATGCTTCCACCGAAGAAGGGATCCGGCAGGGTAGTTCGCTATTTCGATAGCGTCGCGAATTTGGGGCACGACTCGGAGCTCGGGCCTTACCAGAGTCACACTTTTATAATCTTTGGTAAGTCGCCATCCCCGTCGGAGGCATCAAGGGACGTCGAGCTGAAGGCCGCGCTCTTCGCGGACGGGACTTCCTATGGTGACCCGGCATGGGTCAATAAGCTCGAAGACGGCCGCAAGTTCCTATCCCACTGCCTCGGGAATGTTTCGCAAAGGCTAAATGCGGCGCTGGCTGCCGGCGAACCCAGCCAAACCTTGGTCGGAGAACTTCGGCAAGAAGAAACCGTACAGATGAAGGATGCGGGGTCACTCGATGAGCGAGTTATCGCCAACCGTGTGTACGAAACCGTGATCCACTATTTGTCTGCGTCCTTTTCAGAAAACGTCCCTGAGGAGAATCGGATTCGCGTACTGCTTGACCAGTTTCGGACCCAGCAGGCGGCATTGGCGCACGCGCTGCCCGCGACGTGACGCCGAAACTGCTTGTCAGAACGGCCCGCTTGGTTCTTTTTCCTCTTCGATGGGCGAGCTCTGCGCTCGTCAGGCGCGAAATGATTTAGCGTCCTGTGCAATCGCTCTGCTGATCTCGGAAGCTTGCTTTTCTAGCTGCGCGCCATGCGCCGCCGAATCTCCCCGTAGACCGTGGCTATGAATCCGGGCATCTCTTCATCGAGTACGCTCTTTGGGTCGTACGCTTCGAGTCCTTTAATGATTTCGTTGGCAGGAAGACGCCGGAAAAAATAAACGTGTGGCCGGGCACCGAAAGCATCACCCTGCTCTTCGTTGATAATTTGAAAAAATTCGCCCGCGTGGCTAATCGTGAGCGGGTATTTCCAGTGCGGCTTTTTACGGCAGGAAGAGATTCGCAGATCCCACGTTCCATTGCCTCGCGTCACCTCATCCTGAACAAGCCGTGGCGCATCTTTCCATTCGCCGGTGTTCGCATAGCGAATCGTCCGGTCGATCAACCGTAATGGCAATGTTGCGCGAACCGGCATTCCCGCTCGAGCGTTCAATGTGCGCACGATTCCCTCATAAGCGAAATAAAGCAGGATCCACGTCAGCGGATGCAGGTGTATCAGCACAAAGACCAGCGATCCGGCGGTGCCGCTGCCGACGGACATTTCCGGATGCGCCTTCACTGCCGCCATCAACGCAGCGTGCGCCCAATGTCCCGCCGAATATACGAACCACCAGATATATATCGAAAGCGAAACGATGATTTGGATGCAGCCGGCAGCAACGGCGGCCTCACGCCAGCCGTTGGCGTCCAAGCAAAGCGACTTCGGGCGCCAGTGCTCCGGGAAGAGAACGAAGATCGTTGCAGAGAGAAAGTTCTGCAAGGCCATCTGCCCCTAAGGCTAGGGTAAGGAAGGTCCTCGTTTCCCACAATGGAGTCAACGATTCGCGCAGCTTAAGCGGCACTGCTCGGACACTATGCGTTGCAGGCACCCTATATGTCTCGCAGAGTTTCGTTTGACCGACCGCACTGGACGAAATCTCGGTGTTTCCATTCCATAAGATATCTATGCCAGCGACTTGGTGCTATAACCACATTTTGGCTGAATTTAGAAATTGGTCGGTTTTGGTACTGTCAAATTTTCCAATGCTTTGTCCGGT
>JASHRN010000242.1 GCA_030037335.1 Candidatus Acidiferrales bacterium
CCGACTGGCTTGATCTTGAGATTTGGCGTGACGGTCAGGTTTGGGAACAGAGCTATGAGAAGGGCCAGCCCACTTCCAAGCTGAAAGATACGGGCAAAACCAGGAAAACCGGCACAAAAATCACTTTCCATCCGGACCCCGCGATTTTCAGCACCATCAACTATAGCTACGACACGCTTTCGCAGCGTCTACGCGAACTCGCCTTCCTGAATAAAGGCCTGAAAATCACGCTCGATGACGAGCGCAGCGGGAAAAAAGCTGAGTTCCGCTTCACCGGAGGCATCGCGGAATTCATCAAGCATCTGAACCGCGGCAAAACAGTCCTTCACGACTCGCCAATCTACATGGAAGGCAAGCGCGAAACCGTCGACATGGAGATCTCCCTCCAATACAACGACAGTTACGCGGAAAATGTTTTTTCCTTTGCCAACACGATCAATACCGTGGACGGTGGCACGCACCTCTCCGGCTTTCGATCTGCTCTCACACGCACCGTCAACTATTACGCCGGCTCCTTCGGTATGCTCAAGGAGCAAAAGGACGAAATCTCCATCACCGGTGACGACGTTCGCGAAGGCCTCGTCGCCGTCGTTTCCGTGAAGCTCCCGCAGCCTCAGTTTGAAGGCCAGACCAAAGGCAAGCTCAATAGCGACATCAAAGGTCTTGTCGAACAGCTCGTTAATGAGAAGCTTGGCGAATATTTCGACAAGCACTCCTCCATCGCGCGAAAGATCATCGGCAAATGCATCGATGCTGCGCGCGCCCGAGAAGCTGCCCGCAAAGCCCGCGAGCTTACCCGCCGCAAATCCGCTCTTGATTCCAGCGGCTTGCCTGGAAAACTCGCCGATTGCCAGGAGCGCGATCCCGCGCGCTGCGAACTCTTCGTCGTCGAAGGCGAATCCGCCGGAGGTTCCGCGAAGCAGGGACGCGACCGCAAGTACCAGGCGATTCTTCCGCTGAAAGGCAAGATCCTCAATGTCGAAAAAGCACGCTACGACAAAATGCTCGGCCACGAAGAAGTGCGTGCCATCATCACCGCACTGGGCACAGGAATCGGCAAGGACGATTTCGACGCCGCCAAGCTCCGCTACCACAAAGTGATTCTCATGACCGACGCCGACGTCGACGGCAGCCATATCCGCACGCTCCTGCTTACCTTTTTCTTCCGGCACATGCGCGAGCTGATCGAAAAAGACCACGTCTACATCGCGCAACCGCCGCTCTATCGCATCAAGCGCGGCAAAATGGATCGCTACATCCGCGATGAACGCGAGTTTTCGCGCGAAATTATGCGCCGAGCTACTGAGGATCATTCCATCACCGCCAAAGGCGGCAAGCAACTCGAAGGCGGCGACCTCACGCAATTCCTCCTGAACATTCAGGAGTATGAGCAAGTCTCCGCCAAGCTCACCCGCCGCTTGCGCGATGCCGGGCTCGTGGAACTGCTCGCTGATAGCGAACTCGAAAAAAAGGCGGATTTCGCGGACAAAAAGAAACTCCAGGAGCTGATCAAGGAGATCGAAAAAGCGAAACTGAAACTTGAAGCGAAGCTCGAGTTTGACGAGGAGCACAGTCTTCACGAAATCGTCATCACCAACGGCAGCGCGCCGCGCCGCATCAACTGGGCCTTGGCTGCTTCGCCGGAATACAAGCGCGCACACGCCCTGCGTCAAGCCATTGCTCCGCACGATAAGCCGCCTTTCACGATCAGCCACAATGGCGACAAAATCACCAAGGAGAACGCGCTTGCCGTACTGGCTTACGTCCTCGAAGACGCGAAAAAGGAATTCAACATCACACGTTTCAAGGGTCTGGGCGAAATGAATCCGGAGCAGCTCTGGGAAACCACCATGAATGCCGAGACGCGCACCCTGCTCAAAGTCCGTCTCGAGGACGCCGTCGCCGCCGAAGACATTTTCTCAACATTGATGGGTGAGAACGTCGAGGAGCGCAGGAAGTTCATTCAAGAGAATGCGTTGGAAGTGGTGAACCTTGATATTTGATCGTGTCGGCCAAGACGCGTGCTTAGTGTTTGGCACACAAGGAAGGAAATCTGAGTTTTGTGGGTCGCGGTTTTAACCGCGACATAACGCAAGGTAGGCAGGAAGGGGCTTTAGCCCCTGAAGGACGGTTTTCCTGGCAATGAGCCGAATCGCAAGACGCGTTCATCAAGCTGGCGTCTACTTTGTGACCACCCACACCTGGCTACGTCGGCGTCTTTTCCTGAAGCACGCTGCCGCTGAGGTCTTGCTCGAGCAAATCTTGGATTGCAGAGACCGTGGATTTTATGGCCTCCACGCTTTTGTAATCATGCCCGATCACCTGCATTTGCTCATCACTCCAACGCAAGCAGTCTCTTTGGAAAAGGCCATGCAAATGATCAAGGGCGGCTCCGCGCACAAAATCCGGAAAGAACTTTTGTATCGCTTCCCGGTTTGGCAGCCCGGATTTCATGACCGCTGGATAAGATCTGCCGAAGAGTTTCGCTCTCGACTCGATTACATCGCGAGAAATCCAGTGACAGCTCGGCTGGCCGAAACTCCCTCGGAATATGAGTGCTCTTCGGCAAACGGGAAATTCACGATGGATCGGAGTCAGCTTGACGCCGGTACTTCAGGGGCTGAAGCCCTAAGTTCGATTGCTGCTGATGTCGCGGCTGAAGCCGCGACCCAC
>JASHRN010000243.1 GCA_030037335.1 Candidatus Acidiferrales bacterium
GGCGGCGGCAGCGGTCCGATGGGCGACCGAACGCGCGCGGTCACAGGAGGAGCAGTTGCAGTTTGAGGAGACAGAATCAGCGGTGATGGAATTGGGGCTGTGTCGCGACGGCGTTGTGCTGGGAAGCGGAGTGGAAAAATGAATTCACATGCCTGTGCAGCCCTCAGCGATGGGAAGAATTCGCAGAGGCGGTTGAGCTTGCCGGAGAAGCACCGGTTGAATTGGTGCCGGCAGCGGCGGTGAAAACATCACGGATCGCCGAGAGATGGCGTCGGGCGGCGGCAAAGAGAGCCGAGTTGACCCGATCAAACCAGAGTCAAAACAAAATTCCCACACCTCCTGAAAAAAGAATTGCAGGACTCCATTCGCGCGGAATAAGATGACGCCCGCCGAAGAATGCTCGTCGACGCGAAGGCGGTGACCGGATGGCTGTTTCCTCGGGGCAGGCGGGGCTGCGGAACATCGAAGCGGCTGGGCGGCTGGGAGCAACGCAGAGGCGGGATTGGTGGTGGGTGCAGCCGCTGCTGGTTTTTATCGGGCTGGGAATTTTTGTGGTATGGGCGACGTTCCGCGCATTCGAGGGACGATTCTACGAATGGGGACCGTACCTCTCGCCGTTTTATTCTCCGTTGATTGATCCCGAACATCACTGGTGGCCGTGGTCTCCCGCTTTGCTGATTCTGATTGGGCCGCTGGGATTCCGCACGACGTGCTACTACTACCGCAAAGCCTATTATCGAGCGTATTTTCTGGACCCGCCGGCGTGCGCCGTGGGAGAGGCGCGGCACAATTACAGAGGGGAGACGAAATTTCCGCTGATTCTGCAGAACGTCCATCGATATTTTTTCTATTTGTCTTTTGTGTTTCTCGCGTTTTTGTGGCGCGACGCCGTGAGAAGCTTCGATTGGAACGGGCATTTCGGAATCGGCGTTGGCTCGATTGTGCTGCTGGTGAACATCATCTTGCTGACAACGTACACGTTTTCATGCCATTCGTGCCGGCACATGGTGGGCGGAAATTTGGATTGTTATTCCTGTGCGAAGTTCGGCGGGGCGCGATTGGGCTTGTGGAAACGCGTAACCGTGCTCAATGAGCATCACATGCTGATCGCGTGGGTGAGCTTGACCGTAGTGGGTTTGACGGATTGGTATGTGCGAATGGTGGCGACAGGAGCGATTCGTGACATTCGGCTTTTCTGACGAAGATGATTCTGCGATGAACGATAAATTCGAAGTGCATGAGCACGATGTGCTGGTGATTGGCGCGGGCGGCGCGGGATTGCGCGCAGCGATCGAGGCGCTGAACACCGGTGCGACGGTCGGCGTGGTGTGCAAGTCGCTGCTTGGAAAAGCGCATACGGTGATGGCGGAAGGCGGCGTCGCAGCGGCGATGGGAAACGTGGATCCGGCCGATGATTGGAAGACGCATTTTCGCGACACCATGCGCGGCGGGAAATTCCTGAACAACTGGCGGATGGCACATTTGCACGCGCTGGAGTCTCCTGATCGAGTGCGCGAATTGGAGCACTGGGGCGCGCTTTTCGACCGCACGGATGCGGGAGAAATCATGCAGCGCGCTTTTGGCGGACATACGTTCAAGCGGCTGTGCCACGTCGGCGACCGCACCGGACTGGAAATTATTCGCACGCTGCAGGACCGCGGAGTGCAGCTGGGATTCGACGTGTACATGGAATGCACGGTGACGCGGCTGCTGAAAGATGGCGAGCGAATCGCAGGAGCGTTTGCCTACTGGCGCGAGCAAGGAAGATTTGTAGTGTTCAAGGCAAAAGCAGTCGTGATTGCAACAGGAGGAATTGGCAAGGCGTGGAAGATCACGTCCAATTCCTGGGAGTACACCGGCGATGGGCTGGCCGTGGCGTATGAAGCGGGCGCGGAATTGATGGACATGGAATTTGTGCAGTTCCATCCAACGGGAATGGTATGGCCGCCGGGAGTGCAAGGGATTTTGGTGACGGAGGCGGTGCGCGGCGAAGGCGGAATTCTGCGCAACAAGCTTGGCGAAAGATTCATGGAGAAGTATGACCCGAAGCGAATGGAGCTGTCGACGCGCGATGTGGTGGCGCGCTCGATTTACACGGAAGTGAAAGAAGGACGCGGTACGGAGCACGGCGGAGCGTATCTCGACATTTCACAGAAGCCGCCCGAGTACGTGAAACGGAAATTGCCCGGAATGTATCACCAGTTCAAGGAACTTGCCGACGTGGATATCACAAAAGGACCGATGGAAGTGGGTCCGACCCTTCATTACACGATGGGCGGAATCCGTGTCGAGGCAGAAACAGGAGCGGCAACCGTGCCGGGACTTTTTGCGGCAGGCGAAGCAGCAGCCGGAATGCACGGTGCGAACCGGCTGGGAGGAAATTCCCTTTCGGATTTGTTGGTGTTTGGCAAACGCGCGGGCCAGGCGGCGGCGGCGTATGCAAAAAGTTGTGGTGCGCTCAAAACTGATCCGGCGCAGTTTGATGAGGCAGAACGGGAGATGCTGGCACCATTCGAGCGGCCAGCAGGTGAAAGCCCGTACGAAATACACCGCGATTTGCAAAACACGCTGCAAAGCCTGGTAGGAATTTTCCGGAATGAAGCAGATTTGAAAGCGGCGCTTCAAAAAATCGCCACTCTGAAAGAACGTGCAGGACGAGTGCACGTGGACGGCTCGCGGCTGTTTAATCCTGGCTGGCACTTGGCGCGGGACCTGCGATCAATGCTGACAGCGGCCGAAGCGGTGACGCGCTGTGCGCTAGCTCGAACGGAGAGTCGCGGAGCGCACAGTCGAATCGATTTTCCGAACTACGATGCGGAGTGGGGAAAGAAGAACAACATCATCGTGAAAGAAAGCGGCGAAATGAAATTGCGTCAGCGGCCCGTGCCGGAAATGCCGGAGGATTTGAAACAATTGTTCGCAGACGACAAGGATGTGGTCCCCACGGCAGCAAAAGCTCCAGCTGCTGTGAAGACGATCCCGAGCAATTAGCTCCAAGGCGCAGCGTAGATTCGATTTGTGCGAATGCGGAAGCGAGTTTAGCTGCTAGTGCAAAAATGCGGAGGCGGACGTGGCAGAAGTAACCATGGCGGTGCACCGCGGTGATTCATCGAACGGAAAAACGGTCGAGTACAAGGTGCCGCTGAGCCCGGGAATGGTAGTGCTGGACGCGCTGCACTACATTCAAGGGCATCTCTCTCCGGATCTGGCAGTGCGGTGGAATTGCAAGGCCGGCCGATGCGGATCGTGCTCGGCGGAAGTGAATGGAAGACCGCGGCTGACCTGCAAAACGCGAATGGATTCGCTGCCGCAGGACAAGCCCATCACCGTGCTGCCGCTGAAAGCATTCCCGGTGATCAAAGATCTGGTGACAAATGTTTCCTGGAACTACGAAGTGAATCGGAAAATTCCGGCGTTCAATGCGCAGCCCGGAACGAAATGGAAAATGTATCAGAAGGATGTGGATCGGCCGCAGGAGTTTAGGAAGTGCATCGAATGTTTTCTTTGCCAGAACGTTTGCCACGTGCTGCGCGATCACGGTAAACATGCCGAGTACGGCGGGCCGCGATATTTTGTGCGTGTGGCCGGGCTAGAAATGCATCCGCTGGACGCAGGCTCGCGGATCCGCGGCGTGCGAAATCAGATGGGCATTGGGCTGTGCAATATCACGAAATGCTGCACGGAAGTGTGCCCCGAGGAGATTCACATCACGGACAACGCGATTATTCCGCTGAAAGAGCGTGTGGTTGACCAATTTTATGATCCGCTGGTGTGGATTGCGCGAAAAATCAAAGGGAGCAATAGCGGAAATTGACCGGCGCGGGGACGCAGGAAGACGACGGAGTAAGTCATGGGCCCTGAGTTGAAGAAAATCTCAAAGTCCGGAATCGAAGAAGCGCTTGCGAAGACGGAGCTGTATCGTTTTTTGAACGAGCCCGAAGAAGCGGAGTCCATCTGCCACGATATTCTCGCGATTGATCCGGAGCATCAACTGGCGCTGCGCGTGCTGGGGCTCTCGATAACGGATCAGTTCACGGGCGCGCCAGCGGATCGATATGCAGAAGTGGAGAGAATTTTTGGGCGGCTGAAAGATTCGTATGAGCGGTTTTATTATTTAGGGCTGCTCCATGAGCGTCGCGCAAAGGTCCAATTGCGCGCGGGAAGGCCGCCACATGCGATTCGCGTGCTCTTTGAAGAGGCTATGCGGTGCTTCGAAGAAGCGGAGAAGATCCGACCCAAAGGAAACGATGACGCGATTCTGCGGTGGAATCGCTGCGTGAGGTTGCTCGAAAGCTATGGAGCAACGGAAGAGCGGGAAGAAGGAATTGATTTGGGGGACGGCTAAAATTAAGATTCGAGGAGTTGCGATAGCTTAATTTGCATTCATCAAATGAAGGCCTGATTAAAGCCAGCAATTCGTTCCCTTCCCCGCACGATTCACATAGAATGATGAAGCGATGCACCTGAGCTGGATCGATTATCTGATCATCGCGCTCTACTGCGCTTTTGTCCTCGGCGTGGGATTCAAGCTGAAAAAATCGATGAAGACCAGCCTGGATTTTTTCCTTTCGGGGCGAAAAATTCCGGCGTGGATCACGGGGCTGGCGTTCATTTCGGCGAACTTAGGCGCGCTCGAAGTGATGGGCATGGCCGCGAGCGGCGCGGAATATGGAATGCTGACGTGCCATTTTTACTGGCTTGGCGCAATACCGGCGATGCTTTTCGTCGGGTTGGCGATGATGCCGTTTTATTACGGCAGCCGGGCGAAATCTGTCCCAGAATATCTGCGGCTGCGCTTCGACGAAAAAACGCGCGGGCTGAACGCGATTACGTTTGCCGTGATGACTGTGCTCGCGAGCGGAATCAATCTGTATGCGATGGCGCTGCTGTTCAAGCTGATTTTGGGCTGGTCAATCCACGCCACGATTCTGCTTTCCGCGATTGTGGTGCTAATTTACACCTTCCTCGGCGGATTGACCTCTTCGATTTACAACGAAGTCCTGCAATTTTTCTTGATCGTGTTCGGGATTTTCCCGCTAGCAGTGCTTTCGGTCATGGAGGCGGGCGGATGGCATGGGATGGCCGCACGGCTGCCGGCAGGGTTCATGAATATGTGGACCAATTTGGGACACGCATCCTCAAATCCGATGGGTGTGGACTGGTTCCAAATGGTGGCGGGCCTCGGATTCGTGCTCTCGTTCGGGTACTGGTGCACGGATTTTCTTGTGGTGCAGCGCGCGCTCGCGGCACAGGACATGAACGCGGCGCAAAAAACTCCGCTGATTGCGGCGATTCCCAAGATGTTCATTCCGTTTCTCGTGATCATTCCGGGGATGGCGGCTTGGGCAATTCTTCCGCATGCATCTTTTATGGTGCACGGAAAAATGGATTACAACATGGCGTTGCCGCTGCTGTTGGGCCGGTATTATCCCGCGGGAATGCTGGGTGTGGGAATTACGGCGCTGTTGGCGAGTTTTATGTCCGGCATGGCGGGAAACGTGACGGCATTCAACACCGTGTGGACGTACGACATTTATCATTCGTATATCAAGCCCGGGCAAAGCGATGAACATTATTTGTGGATGGGAAAAGTGGCGACGGTCGGAGGCGTGCTGATCAGCATCGCAGCCGCTTACGTGGCGCTGCAATTCGGCAACATCATGGATTATTTGCAGCTGATTTTTTCATTTGTGAATGCGCCGCTGTTCGCCACGTTTTTGCTGGGAATGTTCTGGAAGCGTACGACGGCGAACGGCGCATTTTGGGGATTGCTCTGGGGAAGCATCGCGGCGGGCCTGCATTATTTCGCGACCGTACACGGATGGATTTCGTATCGCAGCGTGATGGCAGGGAATTTTGATCGCGCGATTTTCGCGTGGACCACATGCTTTGTGCTGACGATTGTGATTACGCTTTTCACGAAGCCTCGCAAGGAAAGCGAACTGCACGGACTGGTCTATTCGCTGACGGAAAAGCCGACCTATCGGCACTTGAAGCTTCTGCAACGGCCAATGACGCTGGCCGTGATCGTGATTGTGATCTGCGTGGCGCTGGACTGGATGTTTCGATGAGCGAAAGAATGGATCTCGATATCCGCTGGCCGATTGGGCTGCTGTTTTCCGCGATGGGCGCGGCGCTCGCGATTTATGGCGCTTTTTTCACTTCGTCGCAAAAAATATGGCGCTTCTGGTTCGATTTGGATTTGTGGTGGGGCGTCGCCATGCTGATTTTCGGGTTGGCGATGATTTGGGGCGCCTCGCGCGCCAGCCGCCACGGTTAGAAGAAGTCCTAGCAAGTGGCGCGCCCGGGCGGACGAACTTAGAATTTTTTTGCTGACTTTATGGTAGTCGTCACCAAGGCCTGAGCTTCGTTCAGGCCTTGTGCCATGGACTATTTTGCAAACGCCTTGTCGATAAACGTCACAATCCTCTGCCGTCCGTCGAAGCCATGCCATGGTTCCGGAACAGGGTAGCCGAAGATCGCTTCATACAGCGGTCCGTGATCCTCGCGTGGATACTCCACCAGTTCGACGGGCACCCCCATCTGCCGCAGGGCGCGATACATCTCCTCGCTCTGCCCGAGCGGATCGGTGCCATCGCTCTCTCCCTGCAGCAGCAGGAACGGTGTCTTCGCCTTCGCCACATCGGCCAGTGCGCTCTGCCGCCACGCGCTCTCGGCATGCTCCCACGGATATCCACCGTAGAACCACCGGTCGTAGTACGAGCCTCTCTCCGTCCCGTACTCGCTCTCTTGGTCGGTCACCGGCGCTCCGCTGATGATCGCCTTGAAGCGGTCCGTGCGCCCCTCTACGAACGCCGCCATCTCGCCGCCGTAGCTGTAGCCCATCAGGGCCAGCTTGCTCCCGTCAATGGGATACTGCGCCAAAACCGCATCGACCCCGGCCATGATGTCGCGATAGTCGCCGCCGCCCATGTCGTTCCTATTGGCCGCCGCGAACGCTGCGCCGTAACCGGTGCTTCCGCGCGGATTCGGTCGCAGCACCGCCCATCCCTGGCCCGCCATAAACTCGACGAACGCGCCCCACGAATCGTCAAACGCGCCTGTTGGCCCGCCATGCACCTCCACAATCAGCGGTACCTTGTGTTCTGCGCTCGCCTGCGGCGGCAGATACAACAGCCCTTCAATGGTGAATGCGTCGCTCTTCCACGAAATCACATGCGACGAAACCGGCGTCCACGCCGCCGGCAGCAAGTCCGGCGTCTTCAGAGCCTTCGCATTTTGTCCAGGCTTCTGCGCGTAGTAGAGCGTCGGCAGCTGAGTGCTCGACGACCCCAGCCACACCCATGCAGTCTGTTGCGCGTTCGTGCTCAACTGCGAGACCGTCGTTGTATCGAACTTCAGTTCTTCGCGGCGGTCTCCAGTGAAGCGCATGACCGTGGTACGCGTGCCCAAGGCCACTTCCTCAAGAACGCTGCCGCCTTCCGCGATCGGTTCACCGAAGCCGACGCTGCCGCTGAATCCCCCGCTGAGATTGCGCACGGATTGGTCAGCCATCGTGTACTCATACAGATCCGAGTATCCCGGCGGTGCGTCCACCTGGCTTTGCGCCAGGTAATCGATGTGTCTTCCGTCCCACGACCACGTCGCGGCTTCTATGGTCGGCGGAATCGCCTTCAACTGCTGCGGATGCTCCGGATCGGACATGGTAACCACCCACGCCGTCCCTGCAGGCGACAGATCGCCCACATCGTTCATCCCCTCCGCAATCGCCAGCATGCGGTCACCCTCTCGCGTCCATATGACGCCATCCACATCGGGCGGCACGGCAGTCGGGGTAATTTTTCCGCTGGCCGGATCGAGCAGATACAGCCGCGATCCATGCGGGTCGTGATTCACCTGTACTGCGTCCGCCTTTTCATCCGCCTCCTTCTTCTCGCCGGGCGTCTGCGGATCGTGCACGACGATTGCAATCTCCTTCCCGTCCGGAGAAACGAAGTACTGCGCAACGTCGCACTCCACCGGCTCCGCTTTCGCCGGGCTCGCGCCATCTGCTGGCTTCGGTTCGGGTGGAATCGCATCGGGCGCCTTAGATTCATCGACGGGCGGAACGATCTTCACGGTAAATGGATGCGCCTCGCCGCCATCAATCGGCAGTTCGTAAAGCTGCGTGTGCTCTCCGCGATGCGCCAGGAAAAGAATGTTGCGCCCGTCCGGCATCCACGCGCCGTCGTACTCGCCGCGTTTGTCGTTCTCCGTCGAATATGTCAGTTGCCGCGCCGCGTTCGTCTGTACATCCACCAGCCAGAGATGGTTTTTGCCACCATCGGCGGTCGCATCCGTCACTTGAATCAGCACACTTCGCCCGTCCGGTGAAAGCTTGGGTTGCGAGATCGAGCGCACGTGGCGCAGATCTTCATTGGAGGGAAAGTGGTTTTGCGCCGCAACCGAAACCAGGGCAGCGGAGCACACGCACACAACGGTCAGATAGGTGCAACGGGAGACGTTTCGCATCGCGGAAGCATACCACAGCGGCAAGTACACTGTGAGCGTGCCTCACTTGAATGAAGCCAAATTTTCTATGATCACGCGAAAGTCGTAAAGCGAAGGGTTGTTTGGAAAGTACTTGAAAACACAAGCGCCTAAAAGAGTGGCGCGCCCGGAGGGATTCGAACCCCCGACCCCTAGCTCCGGAGGCTAGTGCTCTATCCATCTGAGCTACGGGCGCGTATGGATGCCGAAAAATTCAGGCACCGGAAGCAATTCTAGCGCGTCAGCGAAGGAGAATAAAGGCAGCCCGCAGATCCCGAAGTGAAAACGGAGCCGGTCATTCGCGCAAAGCTGAGAATTACTAATCCCGTGCGAGGTCGCGAATTTTCTTGGCAAGTTTTTCGATTTGCTCCGTCTTTGTAATCAGGGCTACGGAAAGTTCCTGCGCCGCGTCGCTTTTTGCCGCAAGGTTTTTTAATTCCTGCGCGAGCGAGAACAACTGATCCACGTCTTTGCGAATATCACGCTGATTTTGCCGAAGCTGAGCCGCGCTGGGTGGCGGGGGAAGTTTCGGCAACAGAGGCGGATTCTGCGGCGGCAAGGGATTCTGCTGTTGACCCTGAGGAATGCTCTGAGGCGCGCGCGCGAATGCCGAGGCTGCGTGGATAAAATTAGCGCCGGCCCATGCGGCTCCGGGAATGACAACAGCCAAAAACACGCGTCTCTCTGCATTCATTTACGGCACCTCCACGCGAACGGATCACGAAAAACACCAGCGAATCGGAGTGATATAATTCCGTTCTTTCCAGGACTGACACTATTATGACGCAGTTTCTCGCAAATGGGTTTGGCTTCACTAAGGGAACCGGCCTGCGTGCAGCAATTGTAGCGGGCGTGGCGCTGGTGCTGATCTGGATCTTGCGCCTGCTGACGTCGCGCATGGTGCATGAGGCGAAATCCGACAGCAAGGCCGAGACAGCGCAACAGGAGCAAGCGCGCACGATTGCGAATGTGCTGTTCAGCATTGGCGTGGTGATTGTAGTGATTGGCGCGATCTGGGTGATGCTACCAATTTTCGGTCTTAGGCTGAATACCGAAGCTCCGCTGGTCTTCAAAGTCGTGCGCGTCGTAGTGATTGTCATCTCCGCGTTCCTGCTGAATCGGCTGCTGCGCGCATACACTGCTCACATGGTAACGATAGCTCGGACAGACACGCGAGCCGCGCAGGCTCGCGAGCAGCAAACGCGCGCCATCGCAGGCGTGCTTTACAGCGTGGCGACGGCGGTGCTGGTGGTTGGTGCGGTGCTGATGATTCTGCCGGAGTTCGGATTCCATGAAACTCCGGTAGCGGCGGCCGCGGGCCTCTTGAGCCTGGCGCTGGGATTCGGCGGCCAATATCTGGTGCGCGATGTGATCAACGGATTTTTTATCATTTTTGAGGATCAGTACAGCTTAGGAGACACGATCCAGTTGAACGGCGAAACGGGTCACGTGGAGCACATCACGCTGCGGCGAACGGTATTGCGCAATGCGCAAGGCGCGCTGGTGACGATTCCGAATGGAAACGTCGCGCAAGTGGCCAACTTGAGCCGCGACTGGTCACAGCATTTCCTCGACGTAACGATTCCCAGCGAGGGCGCTGTAGAGGACGCGCTTGCCGTGCTCCGCAAATGCGCCGAGGAAATTCGCGAAGATCCTTCATGGGCGCCGCTGCTGGTCGACGGCCCACGCGTGCTCGGAGTCGAATCCCTGGCGATTACCGGAACAACGGTGCGCGTGCAGTTCAAGAGCGCGCCGAATCGAAACGATGAAGTTGCGCGCGAGTTGCGACGGAGAATCCTAGTGGAAATGGATCGCGCCGGCGTGAAGCTGGTTAGCGCGCATCGCGTGACATTACTGGGCCCTGAAGCAAACTCTATGGCAATTCCGCAAATGAGCGGAAAAATTCAAGGAGGATGAAATGGAAGTAACACACGAGCAGGTGAACTTGATGTTGCGGCTGTACGAAATGCGGCGCGAAGCCGTGATGCGCGAGGCGCGTGCCTGGTACCTGAAGGATTTTCATCCCAAAAGCGCTGAAGACGTAATGAAAATCGCTCCTCCGGGAAGCAAAGAAAACGCATATCTGCGGCAAGTGGCAAGCTATTGGGAAATGGTGGCGAACATTGTGAGTCGAAGGCTGATCGACGAAGAATTTTTCTTCGAGAATTCCGGCGAACAGTGGATCGTCTGGGAAGCTCTGCGACCCATCGCCAACGAGTGGCGCGCGCTATTCAAGAATCCGCACGCGTGGGAAAAGCTCGAACAGCATTGCAAGAGATTCGAGGAATGGCGCGAGAAGCGCGCTCCTGGCTCGAGTGATGCGATGCGGCAAATGCTCGCGCGAATGACAGCCAAGGAGCCTGCGATTCCTGCATCCAAACCGGCCCAGCAAGCTGCGAATCCCGCGTGACGAAATAACAACGCTTTAACGATTCTTGCGAGACTTGGAGGCGCGGGTGGGAATCGAACCCACGTATAAAGGTTTTGCAGACCTCTCCCTTACCACTTGGGTACCGCGCCCTGAACTCGTCTAGTATAACGAAATTTGCGAATCGACACGCAGGAATCGGCGCACGTCAGTCGGCTCCCTGAATCGGAAGCAAACTCATCGAATCGTGAGCGTAAAAGGCATCTGCACGCGCACGGGCTCGCTGCGGACCATTTCGGAAATCCGCTGCAGCAGCAACTGCGACGAGCCGTAAACGGTCTGCGAAGCGCGAACATCGCCTTGCGCGCGCGACAGCAGAAAATCGAAGAATGACTGTGGCCGGGGCATCCGCACGAGTTCAACCGATTCGCTTGTCGGTATGTGTGCAAGTTGCTTTGCTACTTCGATCGCGCGATCAGTATCTCCCAGTTCGTCCACTAACCCCAGCTCTTTTGCGCGTTCGCCGCTCCAAACGCGGCCTTTGGCAATTTGGTCGACGGTGGCGATGGGAAGATGGCGGCCGGAAGCCACGCCCTCGGTGAAATTCGCATACACGTCATTCAGCATTTTCTGAACGGTCTGCTGCTGAGCGGGACTGAAATTTTGCTGGTCGGAGTAGAGCAACGCATTATCGCCGCCGGTAGTGACGTAGTCCGTGCTGACTCCGAGCAGTTGATAGAGGCCGGCGATATTCATTTTGCCGCTTAAGACGCCGATAGACGCAGTAATCGTGTCGGGATCGGCGACGATTTTATCGGCGGACATGGAAATCCAGTAGCCGCCGGAAGCGGCCAAATCCGACATGGAAACCACTACTGGTTTAACTCTGCGGGTCAGTTGCACTTCGCGGCGAATCACCTCGCTGGCAATCGAAGACCCTCCCGGCGAATCGACACGCAGAACAATCGCGCGAATGCTCGAGTCCGTTCTTGCGCGGCGAATATCCGCGGCCACGGAATCGCCGCCCATGATTTCGCCGCCCGAAGCAGAATACTGCGACGCACCGGAAGCGATTTCGCCTGAAGCATAAATCATGGCGATGCGCGGGCCGCTGCCATCGCTCAGGTTTTGGCGGTATTGCGCGAATCCAGTCGGATTCCACGAGCCGGTTCTCCGGCGGAAATAGTCCTCAATCTGATCCCAATAGCCGAGGCGGTCGACGAGCTTGTTTTGAATCGCATCCTGCGACAGAAACGGTCCGGCCTGCACAAGCGCGGCGAAACGCGCGCGGCTGATATTTCGTGCTGACGAAACTTCATCCAGATATTGACTGTAAAGGTCGTTGAGCAGCGCCGTGACTTCCTCGCGATGCGCCGGTGTGAATTTCTTTTCCGTGAATTCGTTGGTGGCGGTCTTGAATTCCGCGATGTGCAGAAAATTGGGTACGACGTGCAGCTTGTCCAAGGTGCCGCGAAGGAACGTGGCTTCAGCCATCATGCCGCGAATATCGAGAGTGTTTGTTGGCGTCAGCCAAATCTGATCGCAGCCTGTAGCGACGTAGTATTCCTCGTTTTCTTCGCCGTCGTATCCCAGATAACAGATGCTTGGCTTGCCGCTTGACCGAAAATCAAGCAAGTGCTGATGAATCTCCTCGAGCTTGGCCCAGCCGGTATCCATGGGCGCGATCCGCACCACAAGGCCTCGGATATGCGAGTCGTCGCGGGCTTGATCGATTGCATCGTCGATTTCATGCATCACCAGTGGCCGCGCGCCGAGAAAAAAATTCGAAATGTCAGGCGGCTCCTGCTCGACGATGGGACCGCTCAGGTCCAAGACAAGCTCCGAATTCCAGGAAATCGCTGGGCCGGACAGAAATGACCAGCGCGGAACTGCCCAAAAGATAACTACGACTGCCACAATGACAATTACGATCACCAGAGTTCGCCGCTGTGCCCACGTCATGCAAATTCTCCTTGCGCTTCGGCGTCTCCGAAGCTCTGTTCAAGCTACCATTGGATGAAAAAAATCGCCATTCTCCTCACCTGTACGGTCGTACAGCCGGGCTTTCAATCGGTACAGGTACACGGATGAACAAAATCGCCGAGGGCAAAGCTTGGCGTGCGGGTCAGGTTGATAACATCGGGAGGATACCGGCGGCACGGTCCCGCCGATCTCAACCTGGAGGAGCAGCTGTGAAGAAGCCTCTCGTCAACCGCATCCTGGAGATCAACAAAGAGCTCTGGCTCATTCTTTCCATCATCGCCTTCGCGGCGGTGATCAACTTCTTCGTCTCAGGCGAACGGCTGGTCCTCTCGTTTTACGACCTGCCAACTCTCTTTGCCGCTTATTATTTCGGCCGTTCGCGCGCGGTGCAAACCGCTCTGGCGTCCATCCTGATTGTCGTCTGGCTCAACGTGATGAACCCAGTAGCGCTGGCAGCCGGCCAGAAACTCGAGACGCGACATCTTATCGGATGGGCGGACGTTGCAGTCTGGGGCGGCTTCCTGCTGGTCACCGCCTATGCCATGGGCACGCTCTATGAAGTGAAAGAGAAGGGCATGGGCGAACTGCGCGAAACTTACTTCGGCGTTTTGCAGATCCTGTGCCAGGTTATTTCCAATGACAAATACACACAGAACCATTCCTATCGCGTCTCGGTCTATGCCGCGCGATTGGCCGCGGAAATGGGCCTGCCGGAAGATCAAATCGAGGATGTGCGCGCCGCTGCCCTGTTGCACGACATCGGAAAGCTGGAGGTGAGCCGCACCATCTTGTACAAATCAGCGCGGCTCTCGGAAGATGAAATCGCTGAAGTGCAGGCGCATCTGCCCCGCGGAGTGGAAGCGCTGCGTCCGGTAGCAGTCGGGGGAACGCTTCGCCGCGTGCTGCCGATCATTCTGGCGCATCACGATAAATTCGACGGCTCCGGCTATCACGCCACGAAAGGCGAGGACATTCCCATTGAGGCACGGATCATCTCCGTGGCGGATGTGTATGACGCGCTCGTCAGCGATCGGCCCTATCGCAAAGCGATGTCGCCATTCGAGGCTCGTGACATCATCTCGAAAGGCGCAGGAACGGACTTCGATCCGAAGTGCGTGGCGGCGTTCGAATCCGCGTTTCGTGCCGGCCGAATGGAAGTTCCGGAAGTGTTGGTCTAAATTCTCCACTCTCGGCGGCGCTAGACCTGCGCTTCTCGCAAGAAACGCGCCGCTTCTTCAGGGGGCGTCGGATTGATGTAAAATCCGGTGCCCCACTCGAATCCCGCGACGCGCGTCAGCTTGGGCATCATCTCCACGTGCCAATGATAATGATCGTTGATTTCCTCGCCGATGGGCGAGGTGTGAATGACGTAGTTGTACGCCGGGCAGTTCAGCACCGAATCCAGTCGCGCCAGAAATTCACGAAAGAGTTTGGCGAGACTCGCATAAACAGAGCTCGGCTGATTTTCAAACGACGAGCTGTGCTGCCGCGGCAGAATCCACGTTTCAAACGGAAAGCGCGGCGCGTAAGGAGCGAGCGCGATGAATTGGTCGTTACCCAAAATCACGCGCGTGGCGGTTTCCACCTCCTGACGGATAACGTCGCAGAAAATGCAGCGCTCCTTCACATCGAAATAGCGCTTCGAGCTGTCCACTTCCTCGCGAACTCGCTTTGGCACAATGGGCAGAGCGATTAACTGAGAGTGCGTGTGTTCGAGCGAAGCTCCTGCGGCTTCGCCATGATTCTTGAATAGCAAAATATAGCGGAAGCGTCTGTCGTTTTTCAGGTCGAGAACGCGGTCTCGGTACGCCCATAAAACTTCCTCGATGGCCTTCTCCGGCAAAGAAGCCAGCGTGCTTTGATGGTCGGGAGTTTCAATGATGACTTCGTGCGCACCAATGCCGTTCATGCGATCGAATAGTCCCTCGCCCTGACGGTCAAGATTCCCTTCGATTCCAAGAGCCGGAAACTTATTCGGCACCACGCGGACGCTCCAGCCGGGCGTGTCGCGCCCGCTTCCATTGCGTCCATAGGCCAAAATCTCAGGAGGCGTGCGTGTTTCGTTCCCCGGGCAAAACGGGCAGAACGAGGTTCCTTTCATTTGCACGCTCTCTCGAACAAAATCCGACGGCCGCTTGCCACGCTCGGTGGAAATGATCACCCAGCGGCCGGTAATTGGGTCCTTACGCAGATCTGGCAATCTCTTCTCCTTCTAAGAAAGGAATAAAGCGAACAACGATTATCCAACTTCGTACACGCTGCGAGCAGGAGCATGAGCTGGTATGAATCAATGATCAACGCACAGATGCAAAGGCATTTTTGTACAAGCGAACGTCGGGCACACAACCTGGGCGGCTTTCAATCGCCACCACATCGAAACGCCAAGAAATCCCTGGAGTCCTTCGTTCGGCGAGAAACCTCTTCGCCATACGTTCGATATGGATGCGCTTTTCCGGCGTAACCGCCTCTTCCGGATGTCCGGGTCGCTCCTCGGTTCCGCTGCGCGTCTTCACCTCAACAAACGCAAGCACCGAACCATCATAGCCGACCATGTCAATCTCCGCCTTGTCGCCGGGCACGCGGTAATTCCGTGCAACGAATATGTACCCATGCCGCCGCAGATACCAATAAGCGTACGTCTCGCCTTTCATTCCATGCCGCTGCGCGCGCTCCTTTGCTGACTCGCTCGGTTTCGCGGGAGCAAGGCCTCTCCGCGACGCCAGCTGCACAAGCCCAAACACCGCGCGCGAGACCAGCGGCATTACTTCAGCACCTCGAGCTCAAATTCCATCACTTTCCCTCGTACGATATAGCACAAATAAAATTCCCAGAAGCGACGAAATCGCAGCGAGTGGTTCACCAGAAATTCGAATCCAAGGTAGCGCCACACCTGCAGCAAACGTACGCGAAGACGACGCTGGCGAAGCCGCGCGCGCGAATACCAGGACGCCTCGCCGTGCAATCCTTCGGGATAAAAATACCAGAACGAAAAACTGTTCAGGTGCCAGCGATGTGTCGGATCGCAGAAAGAGCTGAAGTCCGTGTAATGCGGCGTAACCAGAAAAATGACGCCTCCGGGCCGGGTGACGCGGTGAAATTCTTCCATGGTGCGAATCACATTATCCACATGCTCGATCAAATGCACCGCGCGCACTTCATCAAAGGCGTTGTCTCGAAACGGGAGCGCACCCCGGTCCAAATGGCACAGAACGTCAGCTGCGGTGTTCGGGTTCATATCGATGCCGATGGAACCCGAGTATTTCTTCGGCCCACAGCCAACGTCCAGAATGCGAGGCAATCTCCCTCCGAAGCTCCAGCGTTACTGCGAACGCTGCACGTCCGCGATGCATTCGCCGAGGATGCGAAGAGCATATTCCGCTTGTTCCTCGTCAATGACAAGAGGAGGAGCGACGCGCACCGTATTCTCTCCCGCGCCGAGAATTAGCAGGCCTTTCGTAAACGCACGATCGACGATCTTGTTGCGCAGATCTGCCGCTCGCGCTTTCGTTTTCTGATCGCGCACGATTTCCACGCCAATCATCAGGCCTTTGCCGCGAACGTCGCCCACAATACGAAATTTTTCAGGCCAGCCCGCCAGCTTTTCCAGAATAAATTTGCCCATCTTGCGCGCATTCTCCATGTATTTGCGCTCGATCAAATCGATCGTTGCAAGAGAAGCTGCCACACAAATAGGATTACCGCCGAATGTAGAGGCATGCGCCCCGGGCGCCCAGTCCATCACATCGGTGCGTGAGATGATTGCGCCGAGCGGCATTCCGGAGGCGATTCCCTTCGCCACGCAAATAATGTCCGGCTCGATTCCCGCATGTTCTGACGCCCACCATTTGCCGGTCCGTCCCATTCCGCATTGCACTTCATCGGCAACCAGCAAAATTCCGTGACGCCGGCAAATCTTCTGTAACTCCTTCAGAAATGAGACAGGCGCTGCAACGTATCCGCCTTCTCCCTGAATCGGCTCGATGAAAATGGCCGCCACATCGGAAGGATCCATCAGCCTGTGGAAGACTTGATTCTCTAGAAATTCCAGGGCCTCTCGTGAGCACTCCTCGGGATTTTGGCCCAGCGAACGGTAAGTATCAGGATATGGAATGTGCGCCACGCCGCCGAGCAGCGGGCCAAAACCTTTGCGTTGCACTGCCTTGCTCGAAGTCAACGAAAGCGATCCCATTGTTCTGCCGTGAAAGCATCCGTAGAAAGCGATAAATTTATCGCGCTTGGTGTGATAGCGCGCAAGTTTCATTGCTGCCTCGATTGCTTCCGTGCCGGAATTTCCAAAATAGACGCGCTTTGGAGCCTTCCCCGGCGCGATTTCCGCAAGCTTCTCCGCAAGCGTCACCATATTTTCGTAATAAAAATCAGTTCCCGACATGTGAATCAGTTCGCTGGCTTGCTTCTGAATCGCGGCGACAACTTCCGGATGGCAGTGCCCCGTGGCTACGACGGCAATTCCCGCCGCGAAATCGAGGAAACGATTGCTGTCGACATCTTCAACTACCGCGCCTCTTCCCGTTTTTGCGACCAGCGGATACGTGCGCGTGTAAGACGGCGAGACGTACTTTGCGTCCAAATTGACGAGCTTCTTTGCTTTGGGACCCGGCAAAGGTGTGACCAGCTGCGGGAGCTTCCAATCCTGTGCTTTCTTCATGCCTTCCTCCTCAAATGAATTTGGCGCGCCGCGAGCGGGCGCGAACTGCGTTTCAGGAGGAAGGGAGTTAGTCTACGCCGAAGAGACTCGGCCGCTGACGAGCAGGCAGGGCATGCCACGAACGTGAATTTTGCGACCGAGGGTTCATTTCTTTTTCCAGCGGACTCCGCCGTCGCGGATGTCTTCGAGCAGGATACCACGTTCTGCGAGTTCCTGGCGGATTTCGTCGGCGCGCTTAAAATTGCGCTGCTCGCGGGCCCTTTGGCGATCAGCAATTAGGGTTTCGATCTGCTCAGGACTGATTTCGGGCGTGCTCGAATCAATTCCAATCGACCGGAGCTTCGCATCATCGTTATCTTCGAGCACCGCGAAAATCTGACCGAACGTCTGCATCGCTGCCAGCACATGGCGTGCGTCTCCCTGCCGGAATTCATCGCGATCCATCGCTGTATTCACATCGCGCACCAAATCGAAAATCGCTGCGAGCGCCACAGCCGTATTCAGATCGTCGGCCAAACCCGCTTCAAAATTCGCGATTGCCTGTTCTGCACGCTTCTGCATCGCGAGATTCGAGCCAGCCGGAAACTTTCCTTCTTTCAGGCGCGCGACAAAATTCCGCAGCCGCTCGACGGAACTTGCTGCCTGCTGAATGCTGTCCGCTGTGAAATTAAGCTGCCGCCGATATGGCACGGATGCCAAAAGATAGCGCACCGTCGAAGGCTTATGGCCCTTCGCGAAAAGATCGCGCAGCGTGTAGAAATTGCCGAGCGATTTGGACATCTTCTCGCCATCAATAATCAAATGCTCAGCGTGCAGCCAGTATCGAACGAAAGGATGCCCCGTCGCCGCTTCGCTTTGCGCGATTTCGTTTTCGTGATGTGGAAACGCCAGATCGATCCCGCCGGTGTGAATGTCCAGCGTGTCTCCCAAATATTTCATCGCCATCGCGGAACACTCGATATGCCAACCCGGACGTCCAGGGCCAATTTCTGTTTCCCAGAAATGCTCTCCGGCCTTCGGCGCTTTCCATAAAGCAAAATCCCGCGCGTCAGTTTTTTCGTACCGATCGACTTCCACACGCGCGCCAGCCTGAATGCCGCTCAAATCCACTTTCGAAAGCTTGCCGTAGTTCGGAAACTTTGCGATTCGATAATAGATCGACCCGTCGCTACGATACGTTAGCCCTTTCGCATCGAGCTTCTGAATCAGCTTCACCATATCCGCGATGTGATCCGTCGCACGCACCAAATGCTCCGGGGACTCGCAGCTCAGCGCATTCATATCTTCTTTGAATGCTTCGATGTATTTCGCGGTGTAATCGAAGATGCTGATTCCCTTCTTCACCGCATTCTGAATGATCCGATCATCGACGTCCGTCAGATTCATCACGTGATTCATGCGCAGGCCGCGCGAACGCAGAAATCGCCGCAAGATATCCTGAAAAACGAACGTGCGGTAATTACCGATATGCGCATAGTCGTAGACTGTCGGGCCGCAGGTGTACATCCGTACTTCGCCGGCGCGCATCGGCGTGAAGACTTCCTTGCGGTTCGTCAGAGTATTGTGGAGCAGTATCTCGCCCATACGTTCGCTTTGGCGGCCTGTGAATTAAGGTGCGATTCGCGGCACGGGATTCCAGTCATACCAGTGCCAGCAAAGGTCTCGATTTGCAAAGAGGGCCATTCTATCTGAGGCTTGGGACATCCGGCAAATCAGTGCTGAATTATTGGCAGCCCGAGCGTGACGTTCCGCGAAACAATGGTCGCATCGCCATTCTGAATCTGGGTGGCCGTTGCGGGCCGTGCGCTCCTCAAAAAGGCTCCCTCCGGCGGCAGGCCATAGCTCTCGTCCATCAGAAACACCAAAACTGGCTTGGTGCCGGCGAGCCAAAAGTCCATGTCGATTCCCCCCGGTGGAGTATCCACGCAGCGATAGATTTGCCACCCATGCGTGTAGCGCAATATGCGGCTGCTGAGTTCAGGCACCGCATGGCCCGCAATGGACACATATCCGAGCTTCGAAGCAGGAGGAAAGGCCAGCAGGATTACCGGCGCGCCGCGCGGCGACCTCAGGTGTACATGATAATTAGCTCCGCCATCTTTGACTGAGACCCCGTCGACAGCGACATCTAGTGTCGGCCCCGCCAAATTCACAGCGGGCGCTTTTGCGGCAAGCGGCCGGCTCGTCTCCCATGGATTCACCGGCGCATCCGTTCTTGCGAATGTCGCTATGCTTCGCATTGTAATCGGCAATCGGCCGGATGCTGGATACGCCAGCCATTGCGATTTCCCGCTATCGGCATCCTGCCAATATTGCAGGTCCAGCGTTTCAGGCGAACTTACTGAATACGGCGCAACGACCAGCGCCGCAGCCGTCGCGATTATTGCGACCGCAAAGGCAAGAACGGGAAATCGCCAGCGCCCATGTGAAAGAGTGCCGGCAAACGGTGCGAGCGGCATTGCAATCAGCGCGACGCACACGGTGATCCCTGCGAGAAATGCGCCGCCCAGCGCGACATATAAAAACCATATCGCGAAAACGCCGACCATCGCCGTTACTAAGGCCGGCAGCACCGCCGCGATGATCACAGCAACACCGCTCCCTCGCCCAGCGAACAAAGTGGCCAAGCCAAGTATTCCCGCTCCCAGCGCACTCACGACAAAAAGGAAGCTGAGGCCGGGTGCACGTATTCCCAGTACCAGGGCAACGACTCCCCACCAGATCCACATTCCGCCCCACATGCCCCAAAATCCCGCGCCGCGGCCGAGCAAAACCGCAATCAGCGCAACGGAGCCAAATGCGAGGGTCCACGCTGCGATGAGTAACGGCGTCGGATGCGCCACCCAGTTCGACGGAGTCGCTCCTGCCACATTTAGGAAAAATTGCAGCGCAAATCCGAGGATCGCCGCAACGATTAAAATGAGCGGCCAGCCTACGATTCCCCGGAAGAGTCCGCTTGGCCGCATCTCGCCGTGTCGCAGCAAAACCAGAATCTCAATAATCAAAAGAGCCAGCGCCAGGGCGCTCAGCGCGATGCTCCATCGCGCCGGCCACCAAATGGTTTTCCATCCAAAAAAGTCTGCATAAACGGCATCCGATGCGCTGCCAAAATTCAAATCGGAATCAGCCAGCGCGCGCACGGATTCAAGCGCGCTGCCGCCTTCGCTCTGAATGCTAGAGGCGCTTGTGTTGGCGACGTTATCGAGCGGCGTGTGGTAATGCGCCACATCATCGAGGAACGCAAAGTTGAGTCCCTGATAGCCTGCATGTTTGAAAACAGTAAAATCCGTGTCGTTCGGCAGGCTCTTGTAGACCGTATACGAAAGCGAATCGGTATTCGGATGACGCACCGATTTCGCGTACAGCCGCATCAGCCATTCGTTCGCGCTTCCTGTTTCGAACATCGTTGCCGGACCGGAGCTGCCCCGATTATCCATGTTGACCACCGCGCGCACGTCCTTGGCCCACGGATCGTCTTTGACAAACGCATCCGCGCCCAGCAGGCCTGCTTCTTCGCCCTCGTCAATCAAAAAGATCACTGGATGTCTCAGCTGCGGCGAGGCTTTCAGCGCGCGGGCGATTTCCAGCACGGAAACTGTGCCGGCACCATCATCTCCAGCGCCCGGGCCAGCGGGAACCGAATCATAATGCGCCGCCACCATCACTGCCGGGCCCGGTTCCGCGCCGTCCAGGCGCGCTAGAATATTCTTTACATCGGCGCAGCCTCCCTCATAGCAGGCAAAATCATCCTGAACGCGCGGCTCGTATCCAAGCTGCGTCAATCGCGCGACAATGCCGTCTCGAACCGCGGCATTCGCCGAACTGCCTACAGGATGTGGCATGCCATTCCCAACAAGCTGCTGCAGCAAAGCCTTCGCCCGAACACCGGAAAATTCGCTTGCTGGCGCATCGGCCGGCTTCGGCGCAACTGGCCGTCCTCGCCAAATCGTGAAGCAAATAACCAGCGCATAAAGCACAAGGGTAATCACAAATGCGCCGCCGTGCGATCGTTCTTCAGGCAGATTCATCGTTCCTATCCTCTTGCCCCAAAGTTGTAAAGATATTGCGCGCCATCCTATTTGCGGCCTGAATCGAAGTCAACGAATTGCCAGTCGCAAATTCCAGATTTCAAGGTTGACGAATCGCGCGAGTCTCAATACATTGTGCAATCCACAAGGAGCCAGCCATGAAAACCCGCTCGTTCGCCAAGATTTGCGCGATTTTATTGCTTACCTCACCTGTTTTGTTTGCCGTCCCGCGTCCGCCCGCGGACTCTGGTTCCGTAACTCTCACCCCCGAGCAAGCATTGAATATGCGCCGCATTGGCGATTTGCGCTTCTCGCCCGACGGATCTCGCCTCGCATTCACCGTCACGGAACCGCCAAAGGGCACAAGCATTGCGACGCACATCTGGATCATGGACATCGCGAGCAAGCAAGTGCATCAGTATACGTACTCCGATAAATCCGATGAATCTCCGCGCTGGTCTCCCGATGGCAAATTCCTCGCATTTCTTTCCAACCGCGACGGAGACCGCCAGATTTACCTGCTTTCTTCGGATGGCGGCGACGCTTACGCAATTACCGAAGGGAAACGCGGCATCTCGTCCTTCGCCTGGTCTCCCGATGGAAAGGAAATCGCTTTTGTTGCTCCCGATGAGCCAGGCGAAGCTCAGCAGAAGAAGGAAAAAGATAAAGACGATGCCATCGTCGTCGACAAGGATTCCCATCACAATCGCGTTTGGATTTTAGATGTTGCCAGCAAGAAGACTCGGGCAATCACTGGCGAGCAGTGGCAAGTCCGCGAGGCCGAATGGACTTCAGCGGGCGACCGCCTCATCATTTCCGCTACGGATGCTCCCGCATCCGACGACAACACCAACCGAATTTTTTCTTTGGACGTGGCCAGCGGCCAGATGACTCAGCTCGTAGCGCCGAAAGGGCCCTTCGGTGACATTCGCGTCTCGCCTGACGGCAAGCAGTTCGCTTATCGAGGCGCGCGCGTTGACGGCCCCGAGCCCCACGACATTTATTTGCACTCTACCGATGCGCAGGCTGCTGATCCCAGCAACAATCTCACAGCTGAAAGCATCGATCGTTCGATGAATGGCGTTGAATGGCGCGGGGATAGCAGCATGATGGCAGCGGTCGCCGAAACGGGATTCAGGAGCACTCTATATTTCGTTTCGCCCGATGGGCGCGCGAATCCTGTCGCCGACGCCACGCCGAATCCGCGCAGCTTCGCGATTTCACCCTCCGGCATGCTTGCTTTTGTCGGCGGATCAGCCACGGAAGCGCCTGAGATTTATCTCGCCGATACCGGTGGCGCGGCAGAGCAGGTCACGCACTTGAATTCCACTTGGGATAACGTACGGCTCGCCAAGCCGGAATTCTTCCACTACAACAGCTTCGACGGCCTCCCAATCGAAGGCGAACTGCTCAAGCCTCTTGATTACGACGGCCATTCGCGCGTGCCAACTGTAATTCTTGTTCACGGCGGACCCACCGGCGCATGGTCCGATTCCATCGATTCCTGGGGACAATTGCTTGCCACGCACGGTTTCGCTGTCGCCTACTTCAATATTCGCGGCTCGACGGGCTACGGTGAAAAATTCGTCGAAATGAATCGTGCCGACTGGGGTGGCGCCGATTTCAAAGATGTCATGGCCGGAGTGGATTACTTAATTTCACAAGGCATCGCGGATCCAAACAAGCTCGGCATCGGCGGATGGTCCTATGGCGGCTACATGTCCGAATGGGCCATCACGCAGACAAATCGCTTCAAAGCTGCCGTTTCGGGCGCGGGCATGGTCGACTTGATTGCTGAGTTCGACACCGAAGCCGGCCCCTCATACGACAAGTGGTTTTGGGGCCTTCCGTATGACCATTCAGAAGGCTTCCTCAAGCATTCGCCGTTTATGTATCTGAAGAACGCGCATACGCCGATTCTTATTTTGCAGGGCATTGCGGACACAACGGATCCTCTCGGCGAAAGCACGGGGCTTTATCGAGGCCTGAAATTTTACGGAGCTCCCGCGGAACTGGTCGAATATCCGCGCGAGTTCCATGGTTTCCGTGAAGAAAAGCATATGCTCGACCGCCTCAATCGCATTGTGGCCTGGTACGAGCAGTATTTGAAATAGTGCCGCCCCCCGGCACAAATAGCGCTGCCGGTGCGTTTCTGAGGCGCACATTCTCTGACGGGCGCTTTACACCGCTTTTCCGCCATGTTATCGTGCTCGCATCACCGCCTCTCCAAAGCGCCAGGCGGCTGGGCCCGCTCCACGTGACCCGCCACATTTTTGTCTCGAAATCTCGCTCTCGACGCTTTAAATTCGAATTGATCCGCTTGCGAAACATGCGGGTCACAACTCCCAAGGAGCGGCGTGCTCAAACTTCGCAAAGTCGAATTGCTCGGATTCAAGTCCTTCTGTGAGAAAACGAACATCGTTTTCAGCGGAAGCGGCGTCACCTGCATCATTGGCCCAAACGGCTGCGGCAAATCAAACGTCGTCGACGCCATCTCGTGGGTTCTCGGCGAGCAGAGCCATAAAATGCTTCGCGCCGAGCGCATGTCTGATTGCATTTTCAATGGCACCGCCAAGCGCCCGCCCATGGGCATTTCGGAAGTGATCCTGACTCTCGTCGACCCTGATCTTGCCGACGCCGTTTCCAAGGTTTTCGACGATGACCCTCCGGCGGGCGTCGAAGCTGCTACTCCGGTTGAAACGCAATCCGAAGTGCCGGCCGAATCTTCACCGGAAGCTCAATCCGCCGATGCGCTCGCCAGTGCCGAAGAGCCAGAAATCGCCACTTCTGACGCCACACCCGAAAAGTCCGACAAGCCTGGAAGGAAGCGCGGAGAAAAAGCCGTCATCATGCTCAAGGCCGGTGAAGTCGTCGTCGGCCGCCGTCTCTACCGTTCCGGCCAGAGCGAATACCTCATCAACGGATGCGTCGCGCGCCTTCGCGACGTTCAGGAACTTTTCATGGGCATGGGCCTCGGCCCGGATTCCTACGCCATCATCGAGCAGGGCCGCATCGGCCAAATTCTCAATTCGCGCCCGATGGACCGCCGCGCCTTAATCGAAGAAGCCGCCGGAATCACCGTTTACAAAACCAAGCGCCGCCTCTCCGAAGCGAAACTTGAAGCCGCGAAAGTGAATCTCTCGCGCGTCAACGACATTCTCGTCGAGGTTGAAAAGCAACTCGCCTCTCTCAAGCGCCAGGCCTCCAAAGCCCGGCGATACGCCGAGCTTCGCGACGAAATGCGTGGCCTGATGCACACCGTTCTCGCCAGCAAAGCACGCCATCTTGAAGCCGAAGCCGAACGGCTCGAATCTGCTCTTGCCGAAATGTCCGCGTCTGAGGCGCAGCATTCCTCTGGGATTCGCGAGCTTGAAGCCGAGCAGGAGCGCCTCGACATTCGCAATTACGAACTCGAAACCGAACTGCGCCAGCTTCACAATCTGCTCAATCAGTCCACTCTCGAACTCGATCGCGCCGAAAATCGCATCGCATTCAATCGCGAGCAGGAAGCGCAAATCGCCTCGCGCACCGGCCAGCTCGCCTTGGAAATCGCTCAAGCCGAGCAGCAAGCAGCTCAAATTCAGGGCCGCCTGGCCACCCATCGCGAAAGCGTCACCGCTTTGCGCGCGGAATCATCCGCTCTCGATTCGCATTTGCAGAAGTTTGCGCGCCAAATCGAATCTGATGCTGCCGAGCAGGCTTCCCTCGAAAAACTTATCTCCGACCTCCGCGATGCGGCGTCGCGCAGCGGTGAAGATTCTGTTCGCGCCCAGGTCGAATCTTTGCAGGCCGAAGACCTCGCTGCACGCATCAGCGCCGATCACGCGCAGCGCGAAAGCGCGCGCGCGCGTCTTGAGCAGGAATCGATCGAGAAAACCGCGTTCGTCCAGGCCGCCGAATCAAAGCATCAGGAGTCCGAAGCCGCCGCATTGACTCTCGCCGCGAAAGTCCGCGAGCATCAGCAGTCGCTCGCCGAATTGCGCACTGCGCATCAGCAAGCCTCCGAACGCAACGAAAAAGTCCGCGAACAGCTTTCCGCCGCTCGCGCGCGCCGCGGCTCTCTGGAGCAAATTCTGAATGACCGCGCTTACACCGCCGAAGCGGTGCAAAAACTTTTCTCCGCATCGGGCGGCGAGGACACCCGCGGCTTCCGCGCTGTCGGCGTGCTCGCCGATTACGCCGAAGTCGAAGAGCAATATGAAGGCGCTGTCGAACAATTTCTGCGCGACGAGCTCGAATACGTGGTGGTCGAGACTTTTGACCACGCGCGCGCCGGCGTCAGCCTTCTGCGCGAAGAAATGGGCGGCCGCGCCACTTTTTTCGTGGACTCATTGCGCCATCTGAAGTACGAGCCGAAGCCGGAGCTTCCCGCGATCTCTTCTACCGGCGTTGTCTCTCGTTTTGACCGCCTTGTGAACTTCCGCGATCCGCTCGGCCCCGCCGCGAAACAATTCCTTTCGAAATTGCAGTCCGCGTATCTCATGGAGACTTCCGCGGAGGCGGAAAAGCTCGCGCGCGAAAATCCTGAACAGTATTTCGTCTCGCTCGACGGTACTTGCTATCACGGTCGCATGGTTACCGGTGGGCGTCCTGGTGAAGCCGGGCCGCTGGCGCTGAAGCGCGAGCTGCGCATGCACGAAGCCGAGGTCGTTCATCTGGAACACATTGCTTCCGAAACGCAATCGGAACTTCGCCGTTTGCAGGAAGACCAGCAGCACACGGATGCGGAACTCCAGCAAACCCTTGCTGCGCACGTCGAAGCGGAAAAATCCCGCGTCAGCGCGTTTCATCATCTCGCGCAATCTCGCGATGAGGCCTCGCGCACCGAAACGCAACTTCAGGAAGCGCAGAGTGAAGTCGCGCGCCTCGCCGCCGAAGCCGCCAATGCTCGCGCTCGCGCCGCCGAAGCTCGCGAAGCAAGCCAACAGGCGCTGCTCTCTCGCAAGAACGCCGAGCAGGAAATAATCGCCGCCGGGGAGCGCCTCGCGACTCTGCGGGGAAAATTCCAGGCACAGCAAAACGAACTCGCCGGCCGCCGCGAAGAATTCGCGGCCATCGCCGAGCGTCTCGCCAACGCCTCCTCGCTCGAATCGCGCCTGAATGAAGAGGCTACTCAATCCTCCGAGCGTCTCGCCGCTCTCATCAGCCAGCGCGACGCCCTTCTTCGCGAACGCGACGAGCGCCAGGCCGCCGATCTTCAGCTTCAGGAGCAAGTCGCGCATCACCGCGCAGAAAAGGAACAATTCGAACAGCGCAAAATCGCGTTGGAGACGCAGTGGAATTCTCTGCGCGAGCGTGCCGGAACTCTCGATGGCGAGCTGCACTCCCGCCGTGATTCATTCGACGAGCTTCGTGCCGCGCGTACGCAGCGCGAAATCGAAAAGGCTCGCAACGATTCCGACCGCGAGCATCTGCGCCAAACCTGCATCACGGAAGCGAATGCGCAGCCCGAGGAACTCATTCTCCAGCAGGAAAATCTGCTCACCGGCGAAGAGCTTGCCGCTTCCGAAGCGAACTACGTTGAGAAAAAAGAACGCCTCGATTCGATGGGGCCCGTCAACATGATGGCTCTCGAAGAATTTCAGGAATGCGACCAGCGCAACTCTTTCTTGTCGCGCGAACGCGACGATCTTGTCCAGTCCATTCAAAATACTCAGCAGGCTATCACTGAGCTTGATACCGTCTCGCGCCAGAAATTCGAAGAAGCGTTCACGGTAATCAACCGTAATTTCTCCGAAGCTTTTCGCGCGCTTTTCGGCGGCGGCACCGGCGAAATGCGACTCACTGAACCCGACAGCTCCGGCGATTGCGGCATCGATATCGTCGCGCAGCCGCCGGGCAAGCGCCTTCAAAATATCCTGCTTCTCTCCGGCGGCGAAAAAGCCATGACCGCACTCGCGCTTCTCATCGCCGTATTTCGCTTCCAGCCGAGCCCGTTCTGCATTCTCGACGAAGTCGACGCGCCGCTTGACGAAGCCAACGTCAGCCGCTTCAATCGCATGCTCACCGAAATGGGCGAGCAGACGCAGTTCATCATCGTCACGCACAATCGCAAGACCATGGAAATGGGTTCCGTGCTCTACGGAGTCACCATGCAGGAGCCCGGCGTCTCGAAACTCGTCTCCGTTAAATGGGAAGAAACGTCCGAGCGCGCAAAATCCACCGCGGCCTAAAAATTTTGCTGCGATTTTTCTCTGCCGCACGAGAAAAGGTCTCCCCGACGCAAAAAAAGTTTTCCTCAGCCTCCGCGTTTATTGGTTGACATCATTTTCCGCTGCGCTAAAATTGCGTCCTCTTTAAATTAGGGACATAAAACACTTTGGCTTCGCCCGGAATTTATCCCGCAATCTCACAGACCGACTTCGCCGGACTCAAGCTCCTGGCGCGCGGCAAAGTCCGCGACATCTACGACCTCGGCGACCGTCTGCTCATCGTCGCCACCGATCGCCTGTCAGCCTTCGACGTCATTCTGCCGACGCCGATTCCCGATAAAGGCCGCGTTCTTACGCAGCTTTCGCTTTTCTGGTTCGAAAGGCTTCGCGGAATCGTACCGCATCACGTCCTCAATGCTTCCGATTTCCAAGGCGAACTGGCGCCTTACAGCGAAACTCTTCGTGGCCGCTCAATGGTCGTGCGGCGCACTCAACCCGTTCCCATCGAATGCGTTGCTCGCGGCTATATCTCCGGCTCCGGCTGGAAAGACTATCGCGCTACCGGAAAAATCTGCGGCATACCTTTGCCCGCCGGACTGAAAGAGTCCGACAAATTGCCACAGCCAATCTTTACCCCTGCAACGAAGGCCACCACCGGCCACGATGAGAATATTTCCTTCGAGCAGACCGCTTCGCAAATTGGCGAATCCCTGGCGACGCGCCTCCGCGACATCACTCTGGAAGTTTATCTCCGCGCTTCCGAGTTCGCCGCCGAGCGCGGCATCATCATTGCCGATACAAAGCTCGAATTCGGTATCGATAATGGCGAACTCGTTTGGATCGACGAGGCGCTTACGCCCGATTCGTCGCGCTTCTGGCCTGCGGACCAGTACGCTCCGGGCAAGGCCCAGCCCTCTTTCGATAAGCAGTATGTTCGCGATTATCTGGAGCGCATCGGCTGGTCAAAACAACCGCCTGCGCCCGCGCTGCCAGCCGAGGTGGTGAACGGCACGCGCGCGAAATACCGCGACGCCTATAAGCGGCTCACAGGACGGGAACTCGACTAGCTTTCGGCACTCTGAATTATCCGCAACGCGGCCCTGAGCGGCGGAGAATGAAATCGTGAAGGATCAGTTGGAAGCGCTCATCGGACAGATGGTGGATCGTGGAATCCTGCTCGACGAAGCGCTCACCGAATTTGAACGGCGCTTCATCAAATGCGCCATGGACCACTCTGACGGTAATCAGTGCCGCGCTGCTCGCCTTCTCGGTATTCACCGTAACACGCTGAGCCGCAAGGTCGAAGAGTACAGTCTCGCAAACGGCCGGCGTCACCGCGCTTAACACATCTTCGCCGAAAAACAAGAGCATCAAAAAACAAAAAGGCCGCCGCACTTCGCATGCGACGGCCCATTTCTATTTCAATTTTTAATTCTGCTTAGCGCGCGCCTGGACGATGCGGCTTTCGCGCCGGCGTTTTCTCTGCCGGGATCACCGACGGATCCACCTGTACTTTCGCGAAATACAACAGGAACGGTTGCGCGTCATACTTCGTCAACGTACCCGTGAACTTGATTCCGTCTCCCTTTTGCAAACGTGAAACCTCCGGCTGCACCGGCGGAGGCGTTTGCGCCTGCGCCTGACCATTGGCTCCCGCTGCCGCAGTGGTATCCGCAGCCGATGGGGCCGACGTATACACAGTCACATCCAGATTCGGCGTCGTTCCCGCTTGAATTTCCTCGCCCGTGGCCGCAGTAAACACCTTGAAATCAATCGAATCGGTCCCCGGCGTAATATCTGTAATCTTTCCAACCACATTCGGAATTTCCTGCCCGCAGACTGCGAGCCACGTCATCTTTGCCTTATCGCCGCCACCCTGCAAATCCGACAAAATGGAAAGCAGATTGCTCGACTGCAGGATTTTTCCCAAATCCGCTGCACTCGGTATTGAGTATGTTACCGGACGCGCCGTCTGCGTACCCGACTGTTGAATCAGATCGTTCATCTGCTGGTCCAGCAGGTCCCCGCAAGCCGGCTGCTCGTAGTTGAACATCTGCGCTCTTAAGTAAGATTTCACCTGCGCGTCGCCTGAGACGTTCAGCGACAGCGCTTTCGCCAGATTCCAGAAGCCGTTCATGTACAGATCGGTCAGCTGCGGATTATCGGTGCTGGTCGTTGCAGGTGTAGTCGTGCTCGTGCCCGGAGTCGTAGGCGGTGTTGTTGTTGAAGTCCCGGGAGGATTCGTTGTAGCGGGAGGCTGCCCGTTCGGCGGCGTCGTGCTTGTTTGCGGCTGTGATGCCATCTGCTGCGCAACCATCTGCAAGTAAGCCACGCCGATCTGGTAGTACACCGAAGCAACACTTTGGCTTGGCCCGCCGCTCGCCGTGATGTACGCGTTATACGAATCGATTGCATCCTTGTAATCCTTCGTAAGCAACGCCGCTCTCGCAGCCGTATAGTTGAACACCATCACCGGCTGCTTCTTCTGTTGTGCGAAGGTTTCATCCGTCATGTTCGCCGGCTTTTGGATTTGATTCAGCGCGTCGATTCCCTGAAGCGCGTACTTCCTCGCATCCGTGAGCTCCTGCGCCGCATTCGCGTCCTTCTCATTGAAGGACTGATTGAACGCCACCGCCCGGAAATACAACGCCTGAACGCGGTCCCCAACCAGCCTTTCCTTCGTCATGCCCGGAATCGCCAGATATTTGTCTTCTGGCACCGCCAAAAACTTGTCCACGTACTCGATCAGCTTGGGATAGTTCTTCGTCTGATTATAGGCGCCGTAATATTGCTGATCCACCAGCGGCATGAGCGCCGAATTAGGAAATTTATTGACAAAGTCATCGAGCGCCTGAATCTTCGCTTGCGGATCCGTTTGCCCGGCGGCCGCCTGATACGCGTTGTATTCCGGTAGCGTGTACGGCGTCTTCGAGGTCTGCTGATCCTGCCCGGAAGCCCTGAGCGGCACGCAACACACCAGTGCTGCCGCCAGCCACACAATCGCGTTCGCGACGACCCACTTTCGCATCATCGTTCTCCTGTCTCCTCGCTCGATTTCCCTATTTTTGCCCAAACCGCATCCGCGATTGCACTTATAAAGACTTACGCTACACAGAAACGCTCGAATTATAGGGAAACCTCGGTGCTCCTGCAAGACCCCTGTTCAATCCGCCTGAAACATTTACGTCTCGCTGCGCTTCGAGGTGACCTCCTACTTAGATGGTAAGATGATGAACCCCTTAAAAATGTCGCCCCCCGTCCGCTGTCCGGCGCCGGCTATCGCAGCCTCATCACTGCCCGGAAGTAGCGGTCGTAAGCGATCGCTTTACGCGATACAGGCAAGGAACTCTCAAGTGCGCCACGCACCCGAAGACCGGTGCGCCTTGGCCCAGATGCCCTCAATCGCTCCTTGTTTGAACATCTTCGTGATGTAAACAATCTGTCCCGTGTGTATTGCCATATGGAAAGCAGCTCCGAATAAATCCTCGTACAGCGTGGAATAGTACTCGGGATTGGTCGAAGGCTCGCTCAAGCTCGCCGGAGCCAGCGCGTCAAACGTCGCTTTGCATTTTTCGATCGCCTCGTCGAAAATCGCTTGCAGTTCTTTTTTCGATGCCGAAGCGCGCTGCGCGAACTCAGCGTCGCGGTTCCGCGTGTAGTCGAATCTGCCGATGCGCCGGCAAACAAATTCCTGCAGGGCGCCGGCTAAATGCAGAACAAGATTCCCGGCGGAATTGCTCTGCGCATTCGGCCGCCACCAGAGCTGTTCGTCATCGAGCTGTGCGATGCACTCGCGAATCTGTTGCGGCAACACCACCGTAATTCGCAGCCGCAATGCATTCAGAACGTTCTCATTGAAAACGTCAGACGAGATCATGTCGAATCAGATGCCTCCTGTTTATCAAAGACGCGATATTGCCGCCGAAAAAGTTGGATTGACTTCTCCCCGCATTCTGTCAATAATTGTTTGTACGAGTTGCGCCTACCTTAGCTAGGAGGATTCGCGAGAGCCTTGGTGACGCGCCCGAAGTATGTGTTTGT
>JASHRN010000244.1 GCA_030037335.1 Candidatus Acidiferrales bacterium
TTTGCCACTCGCTGTATGTTTCCGAGGTGCTGGATCGCCAATCCCCGGCCTTTTGTTTTATCTGTCGATCCATTGCGAATGTGCGAAGCCTTTGCTCTTGCCTGCGTCACTCTTTCTTGTCATTCCGAGCGGTCCCGTCCTCGCCCCGGGATCCCGAGGAATTTGCTGTTACAGCCGCCGCTCTTCCAATTATTTCCAGTTTGCGGGCAATCCGGAACCTGATTCGTCTGATCGCTGACCGAGCGCAAAGCCCCGGTCAGGAATTTAAGTAGGCCAGGACTGCTCGTACAACTTCCGCTTTTGCTGCTGCCAATGACAGGCGAGTAGGCCGTCTGAACAATGCCGCATGGGAGAGCGATTCCACCATGTTCGTGACCACAAACACGAGCTCGTCGATATTCCGGCCATCTTTCAACTCATGTGCTCTGGCAGAGAGTGCAAGCCGGAAAGCGCCATGCAGGCGGACGGCAAAGTCACGTGTTCCGTCTGCTCGGTGAGGCACCTCCGTCGCCAACAATTCATAGAGCTCAGGATCGGCGCTGTGAGCATCAATCATTCCATCAATCATTGCCTGCATAAGCTCGTCGAGAGACGAGGCAGCGTGTTCGACAAGCTTGGTCTGCACCATCCGGTCAATTTGATCAATGTGGCGTTGGTGCAAAGCGACAAAGATCGCTTGCTTGTCCGGAAAGTATTGGTAGACAGAGCCGATGCTTACCCCTGCCACCTCCGCCAACCGGTTCGTTGTGACCGCTTTAACACCCTCGCGCTTTAACACTCTCACAACGGCATCGAGCACGGCATCGACAGTCTGATGGGCGCGGCGCTGCTGTGGCAGGCGTCGGTGGGGCTTTTTCGCGTTGAGTTGCATCGGAGGTTTGGGCGGCGTCATAAATGTGAGCTAATCTCTATCTAATGGGAATAACCTCTCTGGATCGTAAACATTCACTTCGACATCATATGCGAGTAGACATAAGCATTGCGCTATTGTAGCCTTTTTCTGTATATGAGCAAAATTACAAGAATGTGTGGACTATCACGATGAAATATCTCATAACCGGCGCAACCGGAGATGTGGGATCGAAGGTCGCGGAACTCTTAGTCCGAAGGGGTGAGCGGCCGCGGGTGTTCGTGCGCGATGCACCCAAGGCAAGATCGCGTTTCGGAGATCGCGTGGATGTCTTCGTTGGCGATCTTGCCTCGCCAGAGTCCCTGAGGACTGCTCTCGAAGGAATCGATGAGCTCTTTCTGGTGAATAGCGGCCCTCAGATTCCTGCTCGAGACCAAACGGCGGCGACGGCGGCTAAAACGGCGGGACTGAAACATCTGGTCAAACTGTCATCTATAGATGTGCAACACGGGCTCGCCATCGGCGCATGGCATGAACGTGGTGAGGCTGCCATCCGTGCCTGCGGAGTTCCTTTCACCTTCGTGCAGCCGGCAGGTTTCATGTCGAACCTGCTTGCTTGGGCGCCGTCAATCCGAGCCGAGGGGGTAGTTCGAGCATCTACGGGCGGCGGTCGAAGGGCGTTCATTCACTCGGATGATATCGCTGCTGTCGCTGTAGCCGCCTTGACGAGCCGGGCATACGACGGTGAATCATTGCCCATCACCGGACCGGAAGCGCTGTCGTTTGCCGAAGTGACGTCGAAGATTGGAGCAGCGATTGGGAAGTCCCTGACCTTTGAACCGATCTCGGACGACGAAGCTCGCCAGCGGTATTCACGAATCAGCAGCTCAGCAGAGGAAACCGAAGCTCATGTGGCGCTATGGCGTGCAATTCGCGAAGGTCGCCTGGCAACAGTGAACAATAATGTTGAGCGCATCCTTGGCCGCAAACCAATCGCGCTTGATCGGTGGCTGATGGAGAATGCTCCAGCATTCCAATGATCCGGCGGACGCTGAGACGGTTTGGTGTTTTTGCTATCACGAAATACTCCTGGGTTACGGGCCGCCCCGAAGTTAGCCTATTCCCAATTTTGTTGACTTTTCGATTACTATCTGCTATACATTTGAAGTGAGCAGGCGGGAAGTTCAGTCCGCCTACAACTGAAATAGGAGCCGGGCCGCGGCGACGCGGCTTTTTCGCTTTTTATGCGCCTGGAGAACTCTAATCGCGGAAATATGGAAAATTAGAATTCGATGCAACTTACACAAAACAAACACTCGGGGCCATTTCTAATCGCGGAAATTTCCGCTTTTAGAAAAATGGCCTCTCCAGTTCGACACACCCGTCGCTCCGCAGACAAGCCGTTGCATTTTTCCGATTCGCGCTGCCTTGGGCGCGAACGCTCAAGCTTCCGGCTTCGAGCTTCCAGAATCTAATCGAGTTTCTATGGGGAATTAGAAATTGATTCAACTAACTGAAAACAAAGGGCGGATGCAAGGTCTAATCGAGTTTTTTCGCGATTCTTCTTGCTCTTCTGTTCATTTTCGAACACCCGCTTTTTCCAGCTCGCTCATCTCAGAGAACCTCGCCTAAGCCATGTCACAGTTCATTCGCAACATCGCCATCATCGCCCACGTCGACCACGGCAAAACCACCCTCGTCGACGCCATGCTCCGCCAGTCCGGCATCTTTCGCGCCAATCAAATCGTCGCCGAGCGCGTCATGGACTCGAACGATCTTGAACGCGAGCGCGGCATCACCATCCTCGCGAAAAACACGGCGCTTTTTTACCACGACACCAAAATCAATATCGTCGACACCCCCGGCCACTCCGACTTCGGCGGCGAAGTCGAACGCGCCCTCCGCATGGTCGACGGCGTCCTTCTTCTCGTCGACGCCAGCGAAGGCCCGCTCCCGCAAACTCGCTACGTCCTGCAAAAAGCTCTGCAAGCGCATCTTCCCCCGATCGTTGTCCTCAACAAAATCGATCGTTCCGATGCGCGGCCCAAGGAAGTCCTCGACGAGATCTATGATCTCTTCATCGACCTCGACGCCACCGAAGACCAGCTCGGCTTTCCCATCCTCTACACCAACGCGAAAACCGGTGTCGCCCATCGCCAGTTGAACGACAGTTCCACGAATCTTCAGCCGCTCTTCGAAGCGATCCTCGCGAATATCCCCGCGCCCTCCGGTGATCCTGCTGCACCGCTCCAAATTCAGGTCACCAACCTCGACTACAGCGATTTTCTCGGGCGCATCGCCATCGGCCGCGTTTTTAACGGCACCATGCGCCGTGGCTCCGAAGTCGGCGTCGCAAAACTTTCCGGCAATATCTCTCCCGCCGTCATCACCAAGCTCTACACGTTTCGCGGCCTCGAACGCGACGAAGCCGAAGAGTCTGTCGCAGGAGACATCGTTGCCATCGCTGGTGTCGAAGGCATTCAAATCGGCGAGACCCTCGCCAACCTGGAAAATCCCGCGCCCTGCGATCCGCTGCTCATCGACGAGCCTACGCTCGCAATGATTTTCACCATCAACACCGGGCCGCTTGTTGGCCGCGAAGGCCAGTTCGTCACTTCTCGCGACATTCGTGACCGCCTTAAAAGGGAACTCCTCACCAACGTTTCCATTCGCGTCGAAGATTCCGACAGCACCGATTCTTTTCGCGTTCTCGGCCGCGGCGAACTCCAGCTTGCCATCCTCATCGAGACGATGCGCCGCGAAGGCTACGAACTCATGGTCGGCAAGCCTGAAATCGTCATTCGCACCGAAAATGGCCGCCGCCTCGAGCCTCGCGAACTTCTTGTGGTCGATTGTCCGGAAAATTTCGTCGGCGTCGTCATGGAAACTCTTGGCAGCCGCCGCGCCGAACTCGCCAAGATGGTCAATCACGGCTCCGGCCGCGTCCGCATGGAATTCAAGATTCCTTCCCGTGGCCTCATCGGCCTTCGCGGCCAGCTTCTCACCGACACTCGCGGCACCGCGCTGTTGCATTCCCTTTTTGACGGTTGGACGGAATACGCAGGCGAGCTCGCTTCGCGCACGACTGGCGTGCTTGTTGCCGATCGCGCCGGAAAAACCACTGCATTTGCACTATGGAATTTGCAAGAGCGCGGCGAACTTTTCGTCGGCCCCGCTGAGGAAGTCTATGAAGGCATGATCGTCGGCGAAAATTCCCGCGAAGCCGACATCGACGTCAACATCACCAAGGAAAAAAAGCAGACCAACATGCGCGCGTCCACGGCTGACGAAGCCATTCGCCTCGTCCCGCATCGCGTGCTCACTCTCGAAACCGCTATCGAATTCATCGCTGAAGACGAATTCGTCGAGATCACGCCGAAATCCATCCGGCTTCGCAAAAAAGTCCTCGACCCCAAGCGCCGCCCCCGCCGCTGGCAGCAGCGCGCCGCCATAGACACTCCTGCCTAGCTCCCGTAACTCGGTGTTATGATTTTGTCGCACGTTAATGCCATCTTCACGAGGAGATGAGGTGAGCCCGTCCAATGAAGTAAAAGCGTCCGGCCATCCGTCGCGCCAGGAATCCGTCTCCGAAGATCCGTTGTACAGCACAATCAACCGCGCCGTAACCGACGCGCTTGAGCTCCATATCCACCGCCACGGCGAAGAGAAGAGCCACGTGCTCGAAGCCGTCCTCCTCATCCTCTGCCTCTGGCTCATTATTCTTCTCGTCGACTATTTTTCGTACGCGCCCTGGTTCAATCGCTTCCGATACTCGACGTGGTATCACGTCGCGAGCAGCCAGGTCTTCCAGTATGAAGACAAGCCGCCGGTCGACTGTGACTTCCTCACCTCTCCCATCGGCAATAAGGGCTGTCACTACAAAAAACACGTCGACGTCCTGCCGCCATCCAGCGAGAATGACAATAAAGAAGTCATCGCCATTTATTGGTCCCGCGAAAAGGGTGACTACTGAGGTCCTTCTCAGGGATTGAAAAAAGTGCTGGCATTTTCAATGCGGGCGCGTAAGATTACTCGGTAGCCCACCTTCTGGCCCGGCATTCGATCGGGGAGAATCACCGTGCACAAACTTCTCCGCTGCTGTGACGTTATACCGGGCTGCAACTTCATTGCTCGCGGCGTGAACGAAAATGAAATCATCATTCGCGCTACGCGGCACGCGCGCGCCGTGCACAACCTCGCATGGATGACGCCGGAGTTCCTGAAATGCGTGCTGGCCGCGATACGCGACGACGAGCCCATGATCGTCGAAGGTTAGTGTTCCTCGAAGGCTAGTCGGTCCGCGCGGCTGCTTGTTCTCCCAAATCGCGAAAAGAAAACTCCTGGGTTAGTCCGCTGAATGGTTTGCCGTTCAGCTCCGCATACGGATACACGATGTAATTCACCGGGCCCGCTGCTTGCGCAGGGCTGAGCGTCAAATCGCGTCCGCGCGAGAACCGCACGCGATTCTCATCCAGCGCTCCGAAAAAGTAATTGTGCTTTGAGGGATTTTGCCATGCTTGCGCCGCGTCAATGGGAACCCAGCCCGTTCCCTGAATGTAGAATTCCGCCCAGCAATGGTATCCGCTCAGTTTCGCTTCTTGCGTGTTTGGAGAAATTGCGAATCCAATATCGAACCGCGCGGGAATTCCTGCGGCGCGCGCCATGCCGATAAAGAGTGAATGAAAATCGGTGCAGTTCCCGTGGTGGGCGGTGCAGGCAAAAATCGCGTCACCGTGACCCCAGCCGGTTCCGTCGTGGTCGTAGTGCATGTGTGCGATCACGTACTCATAAAGTTTCCGCGCTTTTTGCAGCGGATCGGAAATGCCGGCTGTTTGCTCGTTCGAGAGATCGCCAATCATGCCGTTGATTGGCACCAGACGGTCCGGCAGCAGATAACGAGCAACATCCGGTGGAAATGAAGTTGGCGAAGCCGGGTCGCCCTGAGGTAGCGCCACTTTGTACTCATCGCGCCGCGCGTCAAATGCAACTCGAATGTCGAACGGAGCACGCCCCGCTCTCGCTGCATCGACCTGGAAGTATGCGAAGCGATTCCCATTCTTCGCATCTTCATGAATTCGATACGGCACGGGACTGGTGATATGAACGTCGCTGATGCGCTGATGTGCCGCTGTTTGCGGGAGCGGAATCCAAACGCGCAGCGTTCCACTGCCTGCCGGGAGCGCAGGCACGTGTACGAGATAAGTGAATTCAAAGCTGCGGGAAGCTATCGGCGGCGAAGTTCTGTCGTTGGCGCGCCCAACGCGCACCGCGAGCAACAGCACCGCTACAAATGCAAAAGCCAACCCCAGTGAATATTTGCAACGCATCGTTCTCTCCGCCACCATTTTATGCTACTCGGTGGCGTAAACCAGCGCTCGTTTCGCCCAAGTTGTGTTTGGAAATTCGGCGCGCACCTTTTTGGCCCATTCCTTCAAGCTGGACGCATCACGCGTCTTTTTATACTGCGCCACTGCCGCCCAATAACCTGCTTCGGCCGCCAACTCCGTCTTGGGATCGCGCGCTGCCGCGGAATTGAATTCGCGCGCCGCATCGTCCCAACGTTTTCCGTGGAACGCCACGCGTCCGCGGCCGAAATCCAGTTGCGCGAGGAAATTCGTGGCAGGCAAATAACCTTCGAAACGATAATGCTCTTTGCCTGACGAATCGAGCAGCATAAGCGTGGGCGTCCATTGCACTTCAAATCGCTTGAATGCCGGGCCGTTTTCCTTGATGTGAATTTTCGCGGGAACAAAATTCTCCGTGATGTAGTCGCTGACTTTTTGATCCGGATAAACGTCGGCATCCAGCCGAGCGCATGCTCCTCACTGCGGCGCCGCGCTGAAGTCCAGCAGCACGAGCTTGCCGATTTCCTTCGTTTGCGCGATTGCCTCGTCCGGGTTTTTCTGCCATGTGAAGGCCATAATTCCTCCTCGTCAGTCTATAGATTCTGGATCAATTTGCGGGATTCGAAAGCATAGTCCATTTGGTGACTTCCGTCGGACGCTCCAGAAACGGCGCCATGCTCTTACCGAATTCGCGCAGATGCGGCGATTTGGAATGCGCATCGAGATCCGCATCGCTTTCCCAATTCTCATACATCACGAAGTGGCGGGCGTCATTCGTTGATTCGTGCAGATCGTAATTCAGGCAGCCCTTTTCTTTGCGCGTTTTCTCTACCAAATTGAGCAGGGCAGCTCGCACGCGCTGCTCCTCGCCCGTTTTCGCAAAGATATAGGCAATTACTGTCACGCGTGTCGCCACTTTCTTCCTCCACGGCGCGACTGTCCGATTCGCCGCTTGTCGATGCTACTTCCGCGTCATTCTTCCTGCAAGCTCACGCACATCGCTTTGAGTTCAAACTTCTGGCGTCAATTGCGTCATCTCGTGTTATAACGGCACGCGGCGCGCAAAACGAGAGCGCCCGGAGGCTGCGCGACAAACAGAATGGCCATCTCCCTGCCGTGGACGCATCCTCAACAGCATCCGCACTCAGCGCCCCATTCACAGAAAAGCCCGCGCATCGCTGTCCGCGGCAAACTCACCGTCCTCACACTTGCTGCCGCTACGTTCTTCATGGTTTCTGGCGGACCTTACGGGCTTGAAGACGTGGTGCAAATGGCCGGCTATACCGGCGCCATCGCGATTTTGCTGATTACGCCGCTGCTCTGGAGCATCCCGACGGCGATGATGGTCAGCGAACTCTCCAGCGCGATCCCTGAAGAGGGCGGGTTCTACATCTGGGTACGGCGCGGCCTGGGCCGCTTTTGGGGATATCAGGAAACGTGGCTT
>JASHRN010000245.1 GCA_030037335.1 Candidatus Acidiferrales bacterium
TGCTGAATCAACTCTTCGATGTCCGCGCAGTTCACTTTGCTCAAGACTCGCTCTCCGTCGAGCACGCCCGCAACATCGGTCATGTAGATAAGCCGGTCAGCATGGCAGTATTCCGCCGCCGCGGCGGCCATGTGGTCCGCATTAATGTTGTAAAGTTCTCCATCGGAACCGAGTCCCAGACAACACGCCACCGGCAGCAGGCCTGCGCCCCATAGCGAATTCAGGAACTCCAGATTCACCCCGGTCAAATAGCCGACGTAGCCAAGCCCGCTTGCATCTCCCTCGTAAATCATCGGCTCGGCCAAGAAACATGCGGAATCTGCCGCCGAAATGCCCACTGCATTTTGACCCGCCAGAGAAATTGCGCTTGTCAGCCTCTTATTCAAAAGGCCCGCGAATACCATAATGGCCGCGTCCCGCGTTTCGCGGTCTGTTACACGCAGCCCGCCCGCGAAGCGCGACGCAATGCCCATCCGCGCCAGCGTCGCGGTGAAAATCTTTCCTCCTCCATGAATCACCAGCAGTTCATGCCCGGCCTTGGCGCTCGCAACGATCTGCCGCGCGATCTGCCACACCACATCATCGTTCTCCAGCAAAGCCCCGGCGATTTTTACGACCAGTCTCATGTCAGCCCCGTCGCCTCCGCGTGCCCATGCATTAAATTGAAATTCTGAGCAGCCTGTCCGGCCGCACCTTTTCCAAGATTGTCCAGGCACGAAACGACAACAATTCGCTTGCCCGATTCATCCACCGCAAATCCCAGGTCGCAGAAATTTGTATGTGCTACGTGCTGCAATTCAGGCAGCTTCCCTGCAGGCCAGATTCGCACCATTGGCCGATTGGCATAAAATTTCCGAAATAACGCCTCGATCTCCTGTCCGGTTCGCGGTTCCGTGAGCCAACAAGAAATTGTCGACAGGATGCCGCGCTCGAGCGGAAGCAGGTGCGTCGTAAAAATCAGATCTCCTGAATCGATTCCCACATGCTCTGTGATTTCAGGAGTGTGCTTGTGCGAGAAAACGCCGTAGGCCCGGAAATTCTCATTCACTTCGACAAAGCTGGTTTCCGGCTTCGGTTCTTTTCCCGCGCCGCTTGCGCCAGATTTGCAGTCGCACACAATCCCGCGCGACGCGTCAACCCAGCCAGCTTCCATCAGCGGACGAAGAGCCAGGATCGCCGATGTCGCGTAGCAACCCGGATTCGCAACCAGCTCCGCGTCTGGCAACTGCCCGGAGTAGAGCTCTGGTAATCCATACACCGCGCTTTTCGTCAGAGATTCGCTCGGTCCAGGCCTTTTGTACCAGCGCTCAAAAATTTCCGGATCGCGGAATCGAAACGCGCCGCTCAAATCAATCACTCGCAGCCCCGCGGACAGCAGTTGCGGAGCCAGTTCGAGCGAAACCTCGGGGGGCGTGGCGAGAAACGCCGTTCCCTCCCCGCTCGCCGCGATCGCATCAATCGAGAGCGGCCGGCAAGGAGCCTCTCCCCATCCTCTCAGTTGCGGGAAAATCTGCGTCAGGCAACGGGCCTGCGCGCTTTTGCCGCGGAGATAAAATGTCGGTCGCTTTACTTCGGAATGTCGCAGTAGCAATCGGGCCAGTTCAAAACCCGCATATCCAGTCGCCCCGATAACCGCGATACGCTTCGCATCCTTCATCGGAGCAAATCCTCCATGCGCTTTTGAATCGCGGCCCTTGCGGCGCGCGTCGGCGTGATGATCAAGACGGTGTCATCGCCGGCGAGCGTGCCCGCAACTTCCTTCCAATGTTCGCCGTCTACGGCTGCGGCCAGCGGCTGCGCTCCTCCGGGAGGCGTTTTGAGGACCAGCATATTTTGTGCCGGGCGTATTTCCACCAGAAACTCGCGCAGCGCGCGTCCCAGTTGGGCAACGGGCGTTGGATCTTCCGTCGCAACTCCCAGTGGACGGTAACCCTCGGCTGTTTTCACCAGCTTTAGTTCGCGCAGGTCTCTCGAAAGCGTCGCCTGGGTCACACGGACGCCCAAGCCACCGAGCCGCCGCCGCAAGTCATCCTGATTGGCCACCGGCTCGCTCTCCACGAGCTTCAGGATTTGGCCTTGCCGCATTCGCTTGTGAATTCCCACGAACCCTGCCGCTGTTTGAATATTCATTCCTATGCATATTTATACGCGGCGTGAAATCCTCATGTCAAGCATGAAATCGCATGCGTTCTTCCTCTTGTTCCTTACGATTTGAATGCCATTCCTTCTGTTCCCGCGTGATCGCTTGACACCTTTCTCTGAATCGGCTTTCCTTAGTCTGGCCTTTGTTCAAGAGAGGATCGCTCGCATGCCCCTGGAAGTTGTGCAGCGCCGCTCCCGCGGCTTCATTTGCCTCAACGCTCACCCGGGCGGGTGTCGCCGCAATGTCGAGCGGCAGATAGAAACGATCCGCGCCAAAGCGGCTTCGCCCCATGAGGGACCGCGCAATATCCTCGTCATCGGAGCTTCTACCGGATACGGGCTGGCTTCCCGAATCGCTGCTGCCTGGGGCTTTGGCGCAAAGACCGTCGGCATTTTTCTGGAACGGCCTGCTGAAGGAAATAAAACCGCGAGCGCTGGATTCTACAATTCCGTCGCATTTCACGATTTGGCTCGCCGCGAGGGATTGCTGGCGATAAGCATGAATGGCGACGCATTCGCCGCGGAAACGAAGCAAGCAGCCGCTGGAGCAATTCGCAAAAGTTTGGGCAAAGTGGACCTGATGATTTACAGCGTGGCTACGCCCAAGCGAACCGATCCCTCGGGCGCAGTTCATCATTCGGTTCTCAAACCTATTGGCGCTTCCTACTCAAACAAGACAGTCGATCTGGATTCGGAGAAAGTCTCCGAAGTCACAATTTCACCTGCTACCGAACAGCAAATTGCTGACACTGTCGCCGTCATGGGCGGAGCGGATTGGAAACTATGGATCGATATGCTCGAGCAAGAAAGCCTGCTCGCGGAAGGATTTCGCACGCTCGCTTATTCGTATATCGGTCCTGAAATGACCTGGCCCATTTACCGCGATGGAACCATCGGTCGCGCAAAAAACAATCTCGAAGAAACGGCCCGCTATTTAAATGCCCGCCTCCAAGAAAAAGTTGGCGGCGAAGCGCGTATCGCCGTCAATAAAGCCATCGTGACGCAAGCCTCCGCCGCGATTCCGGTCGTTCCTCTCTACATGAGTTCTCTTTTTCGCGTGATGAAACAGCGAAATCTCGATGAGGGCGCCATCGAACAAATGCGTCGCTTGTTTTTCGATTTTCTCGCTTGTGATGCCGCGCCAAAATTTGACAAGGAAGGCCGCATTCGTCTGGACGACCGCGAAATGCTCACTGAAGTTCAAGCCGACGTCGCAAAGATTTGGTCGCAGGTCAGTTCCGAAAATCTCCGTGAATGGACGGACTTCGCCGGTTTTCAGCGCGATTTTCGAGCGCTTTTCGGTTTTGAAGTGGAAGGCGTGGATTATTCCCAACCGGTGGAAATCGAGCTTTCACTTTGATGCGACCCGGCGCGGGCTAAAGTCCAACTCAGAAGTGGAATACAACCCCGAAGCAGAACCGCCCATTATTCGAACTGGGAGTGATATTACCGGTCACGACATCGAACTCGATCGCGCGAATCGACATGTACGGTTTCACGCGAATATCCAGTCCTCCGCCCACCTCTGTACTAATCGCATTCCTCTCCACGGTCGTCATGCTCCATCTCATATCACCGACTAGCACATGAACAAATGGCGAATAGCGGATGGGAAGCGAAAGTTGCGGGCCAACATAGAAACCGTGAACATTCGTCGATTCATTGAACAGCGTGCCATAGTTACCCCTAACCGCCCCGCTCAGGCCGAAATAGGGACTAAATTTATAGGTGAGCGATGTTGTCCAACCGCTTGTGTAGGCCAGTTGGTGAGGTTCGTCGAATTCGGCCATCGTGTAACCACCAAAGAGGTCAAATCGCTGAGCGTGCGCCGCCATCGGCGCCAGCGTCAATAGCCCAAGGAGTACGGCCAGCCTTCGCATGGTTTTTCTCGCACTCATGTTGTTAGCCTGGCGCCTTTGAAAGCGAATGGATACCCCGCCAACAGACAGTAGCGCGAAATTAGTCGTGAAAGGAGTTTTCTCGGTTTAGAGTGTGCGCAGAGAACAACGTTCCTGCAAATTTAGAGCAATGGCTCAGCAGCGCCACGCGCGATCACTTTGCGCGCCTCATCACGCAATCGCACAATCTCCTGCCAGTTGCCCGCGCCGGCAGGCGGCACGATGAGTGGTCCGATGGTCATCTCCACTTTTCCCGGCTTGGGTAAATACGTTTCATCCCGCAGTAGCGCGCGAGCGCCTCGCACCGCTATGGGGCAAATCGCGCGCCCCGTATACACTGCCGCCTTGAATGCGCCTAGTTGAAACGGCCTTACACCGGTCTGCAAGGTGAATGTTCCTTCCGGATAAATCACCACGGACTCGCCGCGGCGCAGCGCCTGTTCGACTTCTTCAGATTGCGCGACCCGCGCATTCGCATCGCTCCGGTCAAACGCGAAATGCCCTGAGCGTTTGGCCATCGTGGCTACGAGTGGCATCGAAGCGATTTCGCCCTTCGCGACGTAGCGCACTTCGGCAGGCAGATACGCCAGCAAAATAAGTATGTCGAGGTAACTCGAATGATTCGGCGCGAAAATCCACGGCCCGCGTGACCGCCAGTCGTCCAGCAACTCGCGCCCGTGAATTTTCACGCGAATGGCCGCAAGAAACAGCACGGCCCGCGATGCATTGCGGATGATCTTCGCCGCAGAAATCCGGTTCCTCATTGGATAGACGACGGCGCATACAATCGCAGCGGCCACTCCGAACAACGCCAGCGCATAAATCCCGTAAATGATTTCCGCGCCACGTACGAGTCCCTTCTTCACCAGCGCCGCAAGCCGTGGGAATGCTGCGCGAATCCCTAGCCGCGTGATCTGCAGCCATTGCGGCGCCGGAGCTTCGCCGAGTTTCGATTCAATGTACAGCCGTCGCGTCTCGCTTCGGCGCAGCTTACCGCTCGATGTCTTCGGAATGGAGTGCACAGGCACAATCCGCACAATATCAGGAGGAACTCCAACCGACTCGCTTACGGCGCGCGTAATTTCCTTGGTGATCTCACCCGCGCGCGCTTGATCTCGAGCCTCTGCCACCACGGCCAATTTTTCCGTGCCGCTCGCCTCATCCGGCACGCCGAACGCTACTACGCATCCCGTTCGAACTCCCGCTACGTGTCCAACGATTCCTTCGATTTCGTGCGGGTAGAGATTTCGTCCTCCCTTAATGATTAAGTCTTTTTTGCGTCCCGTCAGATACAGCTCGCCCTCCCCGAGATATCCGAGGTCTCCTGATTCGAGCCATCCATCACTGAGCACCAGTTCTCCCGTCGCTTCCGGATTCTTGTAATAACCCGCTGTCGCGGAAGGCCCCCGGAAATGTACCCTGCCTTCGTCACGCTCCGGCACCGGATTTCCCGCATCATCGACGATGCGAACTTCCATCCTAGGCAGCGGCCGCCCAACTGACAAAAATTCCAATGCGGTCTGACCCTCTTCGCTCGTCTGGATTGCTCGCTTCTCGCTTTGAAATATATGGCGATCGATTCGATCCGCATGCGCGCCCGATCCCATTGTCGGCGTGCAAACACCTAGGCTCGCCTCTGCCAGCCCATACACAGGCAAAAGCGCATCCCGCCGGAAGCCGCAGCGCGCAAACTTCTCCGCAAATTTGTTGATTGTCTCCAGGCTGACAGGCTCCGCGCCATTCAGAGCCGCACGCCAGCAACTCAAATCGAGATTCTTCAAATCTTCAGCGGCGATCTTGCGTACGCAAAGTTCATAGGCGAAATTTGGCGCCGGACTGAGCGTTCCGCGGTGTTGGCTGATCGCTTCCAGCCAGCGCACCGGCTGGCTCAAGAACGCCAGCGGAGAAAGAGAGACAAGCGGTACCCCCGTCGCGAGCGGCACGAACCATGCGCCAATCAGTCCCATGTCGTGATAGAGCGGCAGCCAGCTCACGGCCACATCATTCGCATTCAGCTTCAACGCCTCCGTAATTGACCGAATATTCGCCAGTAGATTTGCATGCGTCAGTACAACTCCTTTGGGATTGCCTGTTGACCCGGACGTGTATTGCAGAAACGCAATGTCTTCGCTGCGTGCGCGGTGCCGAATTGGCTCAATCGTCGGCATTTCGCTTTGTCGTGGCGTTCCTCTATGCGAGGACGTGAGCGTTTCTGCGGTCACCACATCTCGCAATGTTTTCACGCGCGGGCGCAACAGCTTGGCGACACCTTCGGCGCGCTGGAAGGTAACGAGCATTCGCGCTTCTGCGTTTGCGAGGATTGCTGATTGGCGTTCCGCATATTCGGCGATGCGGTCCGCTCGAAACGGCGGATAGATGGGCACAGGAATTGCTCCCGCTATCATCGTCCCCGCAAAGGTCCAGAAAAACTCCGCGCCCGTCGGAAGCATGATCGCCACCGTGTGGCCTGGATCGATTCCGCGCTTCCCGAGCTCTGTCGCGACCTCCAGCGCTCGTGCGTAAAGTTCGCCGCACGTAATTACGCGAAGCTTCTGCCCATCTTCGTAAAGGTAAATGTGCGCTGTTTCCGCGTCATCCGTTCCACGTATGGAAATGATTTCCGCTAGCGACTCCGCCGCCGCGAGTCTTTCCATGAGATCATCGCGGCTCTTCTCGTGTTCTCGCGTATGTATCAACGGCGCTCGTGCCGTTTCATTTTCAGATCCGCGCACGCCCCGTTCGGAAAATTGGCCGGAAAATTGCCGGACAACGGCGCCGAGCAAATCCGATAGGGTAGTTGCCTCTCCGACTACGCTCTCTGGCAACTGGATCGAAAACGCTTTATCCAGGCGCAACATCAACTCGACGCGTTCGAGACTCCCAAGTCCCAAATCGCGCTCGAGGTGAGCTTCGCCGCCCTTGCGATTCAATTCGTCAAGTGCTTGTAGATTTCCCAGTTCATGGACGAGCTGGGTGACATTTTCCCTGATGGTCTGTTCCAGGTGGGCACGTTCGAGTTTTGCTGCGGAGCTTCCCATGCCACGGCTCGCTTCGAACGCTGGGCGCTCGGCGGGTTCAGCCTTCCACGCTATCACGCGCTGCTGCGACCTTCAACGTTTCACGATGCCTTAATCGAGGAGAGGAAGTAACTTGGGTGGAGGCTCTCTAAGCGGTTTCCGCTGTAGTTGGTTCCTTCGCGCTTATGCTACGCGCAGCGGGTTGCTGCTGCCATCGCTTCCGAGCCCAAACCACAATTCGCCACAGAAGCAGCACGCCGACCATTGCCGCGTATTGTAACGGCTTATGCTCGTCCGACTTCACCAGCCACGCGTAATGAATCACGCCGGCGATTGCAGCCAGGTAAATCGCCCGGTGCAGCAGTTGCCATCGCTTTCCGCCCAGCCGGCGAATCCATCCTTTTGTCGAAGTCAGCGCCAGCGGTATCAGCAGCAGAAATCCCGCGAATCCCACGGTGATGAACTTGCGCTTCTCCACGTCCGCCCACATATCATGCAAATTAAAAAATCGGTCCAGCCCAACCCAGCTCGAGAAATGGAGGCACACGTAGAAAAACGCAAAAAGCCCCAGCATTCTGCGAAAACGAATCAGCTCCGGAATTTTCAGAAGCTTCCGCACCGGCGTGATGCACAGCGTGATAATCAAAAACCGCATCGTCCAATCGCCGGTCCAGTGCTCCACAAATTCAATAGGATTCGCCGTCAGCTCGCCCTGTGTTGCCCGCCACACCAGGACTCCAAATGGCACAAGGCACGCCGTGAACACCGCGACCTTCGTCCATTTGCTCAGGAGAATTTTCCTAATCACGCATCGAACTCCGCAAAAGTTCAAAAATTCTTGCGCAGGTCCATTCCCGCGTACATGCTCGCAACTTGATCCGCGTACCCATTGAACATCAGCGTCGGTCGCCTGAAAAATTCGCCGAGTCTCCGCTCTTTCGCCTGGCTCCAGCGCGGATGATCCACATTCGGATTCACATTCGCATAAAATCCATACTCATTCGACGCTTCGATGTTCCACGTTGTCGGCGGCATGTCTTTCACGAAGCGAATCTTCACCAGCGACTTGATGCTCTTGAATCCGTATTTCCACGGAATCACCATTCGCACGGGTGCGCCGTCCTGGTTCGGCAGTGTTTCGCCGTACATCCCAACGCACAGCAGCGTGAGCGGATTCATCGCTTCATCCATCCGCAATCCTTCCACGTATGGAAACGCGATTCCCGCTTGCGGCCCCAGCGGCATTTGCCGCGTGTCGTAGTAGCTCTGGAACGCCACATACTTTGCCTTCGGTGTGGGCTCGGCCTTCTGAATCAAATGGCTGAAGGAATACCCAATCCACGGCACCACAATCGACCACGCTTCCACACACCGGTGCCGGTAAATGCGTTCCTCGAGCGGAGCGATTTTCATAATGTCGTCCATGCTCAGTTTCAGCGGCTTTTTCACTTCTCCTTCCACCGAAACTTCCCACGGCGAAGTCTGAAAATTCTTCGCATTTTGCGAAGGATCGCTTTTGTCAGTCCCAAATTCATAGAAATTGTTGTAAGTCGTCACGTCGCCTTCCGGCGTCACCTTGTCCGTGGCGTCGTACGGCCATTTCGCCACACCACTTAACGGATGCGGGACCGAACCTTTCCCCGGTCCCGAAAACCACCTCGGCAGATATTTCCATCCGCCAACCGCCGCGCCGGTGGCCGCCATGCCAAACAGAAAATTGCGCCGACTTGCGAAAGCTCCCTTCGGCGTAATGTCAGAATAGGTGAGTTCTGAGCCTTTTTTCTCACTCATGTCTCTCTCGCTCCCTAATGAGTACTCGATTGTTCCCTCGTCCGGATGTACTGCGCTACACGAATTGGATGCGATTGCCTCGCACGATGATTGCGCTATGCGAGCCTGGCGTGACCAATGCATATCGTATCCGGGAAACTCCTCCACACTCCCAATCACCGTCAAAACAATTTATGAGAAATGGAATTGCTTTCGCTAGATGACGTAGAGCGGCGTCGGAAGAACGGTTCCGATCGATATAGACCAGCCCAGGCACGCACGAGACGGCCCACATTCCTGCGCCGCGGGTCATTTTTCCGTTTCTTTCGCTCATTCCGGCCCGCCGCTTTCCTTCATTCAGAGAAGATGGACGACTTCAATTTTCCGTCTCGTGACTGTGCGTAAACATGCCCGAGTTCTCCGAGTCGTTCCCGCGCCATCTCAGCAAGGTCTGGAATTCTGACCTTCAGATCGGCCTTTCGCTGCGCCCGAGTCGCTGCGATCATAGGCGCGGTTGCAGTTAAGGATATTTAGCTAAGTGGATTCGTTGCAGTGGGTTAGCCCGCTGCTCGCGCGGCCAGTTTCCCAGCAAGCACCTTGATTACAAGCCTCGTTGACACTCTTCGATTCGCACCTTAGCCTGAAGGAAGTTGTGAAAATGTTGCGGGCTCGCAGAATGGGGTAAGAATGGGCATTCGAGAGTGTCCTTTTTGCGGTAAAACTATGGCGGACGTGTTTCGCGACTGTCCTCACTGTCACGAAACGCTGCCGGAGCGCCGTATTCCCGCCACGGCTCCCGCAGCTCGCGTCCAGAACGACCATCGCACCACCACTTTTCGCCGCGGGCTTCTTTACATGATGGCCGTTGCTTTCGTCTATTATCTCATCTCACCCGGCAGCCCCCTCAAGCTTCCTGTTCCTTTCGCACCTGTTCTCACCACCTATCTCTTGCCTCTCTTTTTCCTCCTCGGCCTTTCTTTCGCCCTCTTCGGCATCTACCAGAACGTCCGCGGCTGAGTTCCTCAATAGCCTCGCGCTCACGATTCGTGTGTTAGCATCGCCGCATCATGTCTCCGGAAACGGAAACCCCGCTCGACTTCTACACGAGACGCGCTCAGGAAGTGGAGGCCTCTGCTGAGGACGCGAATGATCGTCGCGGAAAATGGCTCGGAGCTTGCGTAATTCTTGCGGCGCTCGTTCTTTTCTGCCTCTACCGATCCTTCATCACGAAAAAAATGCCTTACTGGAGCGCGGCTCTCCCCATAGCCGTCCTTGCATTTGCAGCGCGGCGAGCCCTCCAGCATCGCGCACACGTGCTTAAACTGCTGGACGTGAGCCGCTATTACGACAAGGGCATTGCGCGTCTCAAACACGAATGGGATTCGCTCGACGACGGCAAGGAGTTCATCGATCCCGATCATATCTATGCAACCGACCTCGATCTTTTCGGTCGCGGTTCTTTGTTCCAGTTGCTCTGCTCGGCCCGAACGCATCTCGGTCGCGGGACTCTCGCTTCCTGGATGAAATCGCCGGCGTCGCAGCAAGAGGTTCTCGCCCGGCGAAACGCCATTTCCGAACTCGGCGAACGCCGCCAACTGCTCGAATCCGTAGCCGCTGCGGGAAACACGGAATTCTCCAATTGCCGGTCCGGCACCTTCGAAAAATGGACCGCGGAAATGTCGTCTCTCCCGGCCTTTCCCTCGTTTGCCGCGCCATTGGCTCTTTTTCTCGCTCCTCTGCTGATTGTTTTACCCTGTCTTTTTTGGGCCGGCTATTTGAGCCTGTCGAGCCTCTGGCTATGCCTGATCGCTGTTTTCGCGCTCGAAGCTATTCTGGGGAGTTCATTTCGTGAGCACGTGCGATCCGTTATCCAGTCCGTCCAAGTGCCTTCCGTAGAGCTGCCCATCATCTGTGAACTTCTTGCCATCATCGAGCGCGAGAAGTTCTCTTCAGAGTGCCTGAGCCATCTTGCCCAGCGGCTCAAGAATCGACAGTGCGCCGCCTCAACCGCGCTTCGCCGCCTGAGCCGTTTCATCCATCTGCTGGACTGGGAAAGTAATATGCCGCTCTTCTTTTTCTTGTGGGGCACTCAGCTCGCAATGGCTATCGATCGTTGGTATCGCCGCCATGGCTCCGATCTCCTGAGCTATCTTTCGGCGCTGGGAGAATTCGAAGCGCTCCTTTCCCTCAGCTCATACACTTTCGAGCATCCTCGCGACGTCTTTCCTGAAATCATCGACGGCGGCCCGCTCTTTGACGCTACGCAGCTCGGCCATCCGCTTCTCGACGAAACCACTTGCATCCGCAACGACGTTCGTCTCGACGATAAGACTCGCTTCCTCATCGTCAGCGGCTCCAACATGTCCGGCAAGAGCACGTTTCTTCGAGCCATCGGCACGAATGCCGTCCTCGCCTGGATGGGTGCGCCTGTGCGATGCGCCAAGCTGCGCCTTTCACACCTGCAGATCGCTGCCGCCATTCGCGTTCAGGACTCCATCACCGACGGCCGCTCGCATTTCCTCGCCGAAATGCAGCGTTTGCGCCGCATAATTGAACTCGCAAACGAAGGCCCATTATTGTTTCTTGCCGACGAAATCATGAGCGGCACAAATTCCCACGACCGCCGCATCGCCGCCGAATGGGTCGTCCGCGCGCTCGTCCGTCGCAATGCCATTGGCCTCATCACCACGCACGATTTGACTCTCACGGAAATTGCTGCCAATGGTTTGCCCGGCCGCAACGTGTATTTTGAAGACTCCGGCGAAGCTGGCGAATTGAAATTCGATTACAAGCTGCGCTCCGGCCTGCTCACCCACTCCAACGCACTAAACATCGTCCGCATGCTCGGCATCGACACCGAAACTTGAAACCACCTGAGACCAGACACGGACGCGTGTCTGTCTCTCCAGAGAGCTAGTGGTGAACTGACGCGACCGACAGGATTACAAACTCTTCAACCTGAGCGGTCTCTTCTAGCGATATGATTAACTGAGGGCAAGGCAAGCGGCTCCGCCGCTGCAAATCAACACATGAACTGATGGCCATAGTAGCGGGCGACGCAAGAGACCACGGCGTTTAGCCGGATCACACGGAGTATACGAACATGAAACCAAAGAACACGATCTGCCTCTGGTTCAACAAGGATGCGCAGGACGCTGCCCGCTTCTACGCCGCCACATTTCCGGACAGTAAAGTAACGGCCATTCACAAAGCGCCCAGCGACTTCCCGAGCGGCAAAAAGGGTGATGTGCTGACGGTAGAATTCACCGTTCTGGGCATTCCCTGTCTTGGTCTCAACGGCGGCCCGGAGTTCAAGCACAACGAGGCCTTTTCGTTCCAAATCGCGACCGATACTCAGGGAGAGACGGATCGATACTGGAACGCGATCGTCGGCAATGGCGGCACGGAAAGCGCGTGTGGTTGGTGCAAGGACCGCTGGGGCCTCTCCTGGCAGATCACGCCGCGCGTGCTAACCGATGCGCTTGCGGCTGGCGGCAGTGAAGCCAAGCGCGCCTTCGAGGCGATGATGACAATGAAGAAGATTGACGTTGCCGCGATTGAGGCAGCGCGGCGAGGCTGACGAATTGAAATTCGATTACCGGCTCCATTCTGGCCTGCTGACACATTCCAACGCTCTCAAGATCGTCCGCATGCTCGGCATCGACACCGAAACCTGGCGCGGCCGTAAAGCGGAGTGCTACCAGACGAATTTGTAGATGTTGCCCTTATTGTCACCTGCAGCGCCATGTTGGCTATCCAACATTTCCACTTGGAGTACCGTTCCTGACTTTCCTTTAAAAATCCCCTGCCATATTTTCCCGCCAAGAATGTGCGCTGAAAAATAGCCTTGCCCGTAGATTGCGTCCCAAGCGAAGGAGAGGTTCGGCTGTGGAGGATAGCTTTCCGGAGTTCCGGCAGTCTTCGTGTTTATCGATGTTACTTTGATCTGAGTGCATTTTCCGAGAACTACTTCACCATTAGCGAGGGTGAAGGATTTCAGCAACTTAGGAAGCCCACCGGCCGAGAACATCGGATGCCTGATGTGGCCGGAGAAAACTGGCGATGGTGTTTGCGATGCAAGTGGACCTTGGACGGGGTACAGCTTCTGTCCCCGCGCAGGGACGCTACCCAAAATGAATAAAGCAACGACAAGACAAGTTTTCATCGGCGCACTTTCCCCTTTCAGTTCACCGGAATTGTACTGCGGCTAGCATCCCTGTTATAAAATCCGCTACAATCCTCTTTACAGCATCCAAAGAACGATTCGCATCTCAATGGACAATCGCATGCAACCCGCAATCGCGCAGCGTCACAAAACGGTCGGCGTAAAGGTCGGGAAAGTTCAGGTCGGTGGCGGCGCGCCCGTCGTCGTCCAGTCGATGACCAACACGGACACCGCCGACGTCGCCTCCACTACGAAA
>JASHRN010000246.1 GCA_030037335.1 Candidatus Acidiferrales bacterium
CCGTAGGTGTACACGGGAATGCCGCCCCACGGTGTCGGAATCGTGCCCAAGTAAGGATGCATACCTTTAACGCGCTCCGTTTCGATCCGGCGGCCGGTTCCAATCGCGAAAAAGCTCCAGCAGCACGAGCGCCGCGCCCGCGACAATCGCTGAATCCGCAACGTTGAACGTGGGCCAGTGATAGCTTCCAACGTGCAGGTCGATAAAATCCGTGACGCCGCGCCGCGTCAGCCGGTCCAGGACGTTGCCGACTGCGCCTCCGATAATCAGCGCCATCCCGATCTGGCCCATTTTCCCGCCCGCGCGCTCCGCCGCCAGCAGCCAGAATAAGAACACAATCACCGCCACGGAGAAAAGCACAAGCAGAAATCGCACCACGGGCGAATGCGCATTGGCGAACATACTAAACGCCACGCCGGGATTGTGCGTGTGAATCAGATTGAGCAGCCCGGGAATCACAACATGAAAATAATCCATCGTGGTGTACTTCTCGATGGCGTGTTTTGCTGCCTGATCGGCGATGAGCACGAGAACAATCACCATCACCAGCCAGCCCCACGCGACGCTGCGCGTGCCCGCCATTGCTTATGCGCTCCCGCGATTCGCGCTGCTTTCAATTTCTGCGATGGCAACCAGGCACCGCTCGCAGAGCGTGGGATAATCCGCGCTCTCGCCAACGTGCACGGAATAATTCCAGCAGCGCTCGCATTTTTTGCCGTCGGCGTGCCGCACTTCCATTTCAGCGGCCGCCGCTCCCGCTGCCGCAGCGGACGACGCATGAGCCCCATTCGCCGATGCGACGCTGACCTGGGAGACGATTAGAATCTGCGGCAGCCACGCAGCGTAGCTTTTCAGCAAATCGAGCGTTTTGCCGCTGGCGCGCATTTCGACTCGTGCCTCAAGCGCGCTGTTGATCAATTTCGAGTTGCGCGCTTCTTCGAGTTTTTTCAGCGCCTGCTCACGCACTTGCAGCAACGATTCCCAGTTTTCATTTTTGTTTGGCGATGCGCTGTGCACCAACTCTTCGCGAGTGGGAAAGAGCGCCATGTGCACGCTCGGCGCATCGCCGGCCGCGCGCGGCAAACTCTTCCAGACTTCTTCCGCAGTGAAAACAAGGATCGGCGCGATCAGCCGCACCAGCGCGCTCGCAATGCGATACATCGCCGTCTGCGCCGAACGCCGCGCTTTATTGTGTCTTGCGAATGTGTAGAGGCGATCCTTGAGCACGTCGAAATAAAATGCGCTCAGGTCGACAACCAGAAAATCGTACAGCGCGTGAAACACGCGGTGAAATGCATATTCATCATACCACGCGCGGCATTTCTCGATGAGCTCTGCCGTGCGATGCAGCATCCACGCGTCCATCTCCAGCAGTTCATTCTCCGCCACGGCGTCGCGTGCGGGATCGAATCCATTCAGATTGCCCAATACAAATCGAAATGTGTTTCGGATTTTCCGGTACGATTCAGCCAGTTGCGACATCATCGCTTCGGAAAAGCGCATGTCCGTCTGATAATCCTGCGAAGTCACCCATAGCCGCAGCAGGTCCGCGCCCCACTTTTCGCAAATCTCCGCCGGCAACTCGCCGGTGCCCTTCGATTTCGACATCGGCCGGCCTTCCGCGTCGAGCGTCCAGCCGTGCGTGATGATTTGCTTGTATGGCGCGCGTCCGCGCACGCCCATCGCGACAAGCAGCGAGCTCTGGAACCATCCGCGATATTGATCCGGCCCTTCGAGGTACGCGTCCGCGGGCCAAAATTCTCCCTTCAGCACCGCCAAATTCGTGGAGCCTGATTCGAACCACACATCCAGAATGTCTTTTTCTTTTCGAAATTCTGACGCTCCGCATTTGCATTTCGTTCCGGCGGGCAGAAGCTCCGCAGCCGAATGCGTGAACCAAGCGTCTGCGCCCTCTTTTTCGAACCACTTCACGACGTTGCGCAGCGCGCGAAAATCCCGCAGTAGCTCCCCGCATTTCTCGCAATAAAAGACAACCAGCGGCACGCCCCAAAATCTTTGCCGCGAAATGCACCAGTCCGGCCTTTCCGCCACCATCTTGCGCATGCGCTCTTCGCCCCACGCCGGAAACCATTTCACTTTTTCGATTTCCGCGAGGGTTCGCTCGCGCAACTGATCGTGCTGCAAATCGATGAACCACTGCTCCGTCGCGCGGAAAATCACCGGATTGTGGCAGCGCCAGCAGTGCGGATAGCTGTGCGTGAGCTTTGCTTCACCGACTAGCGCACCACGCTCTTCCAGCAATTGTGTGATAAACGGATTCGCCTCAAAAACCGTTTTGCCTTTGTATTCCAGCAATCCCTCGACGAAGCGGCCTTCGTCATCGAGCGGCGCGTAGGTTTCGATGCCATATTTCTGTCCCGTATAAAAATCTTCCGCGCCATGACCCGGCGCTGTGTGGACGATTCCGGTTCCCTGTTCGAGCGTGACGTATTCGGCGAGCACTCCTGGCTCAATGCGCTCGAGAAACGGATGCTTGAATTTCGCGCCTTCAAACACTTTCCCGCGCACCAGCTCACTAAACTTCACGAATTTCAGCGAAGTCTCCTCCTGAACCGCATTCACTCGGCCCTTGGCCACAATGTAAACGTCGCCGTTTTCCACTTCCGCCAGGACGTATTCGAGATCGGGATGGAAAGCCAGCGCCATGCTGGCCGGCAAAGTCCACGGAGTCGTGGTCCACACAAGCGCGTAGAATTCCCCGCCGCCGGGACGCTTCACCTTAAGATTTGGCGCTTCCTCCACTTTGTAGCGAATCCAAATCGACGGGCTGGTGTGATTTTCGTATTCGACTTCCGCTTCAGCGAGCGCCGTGCGGTCGTGCAAACACCAGTAGACAGGTTTCAGTCCTTTGTACGCGTATCCCTTTTCGAGAAACGTCAGAAACGCTTCGGCAATCACCGCTTCGTGTTCCGGGTCCATCGTCAGATACGGATGGTCCCACTGGCCGAAAATGCCCAGTCGCTTGAAGTCGCGGCGGTTCTGATCCACGTATTTCGTGGCAAATGCGCGGCACATGCGCCGAAATTCCGCCGCTGAGACGCTGTGCTTTTTCCCGCCGAGATCTTTTTCGACTTTCGTCTCAATTGGCAATCCATGGCAGTCCCAGCCGGGGATATACGGCGCGCGGAATCCCGCCATGGTTTTCGACTTCACCACCATGTCTTTGCAGATTTTGTTCAGGCCGGTTCCGAGATGAATATCCCCGGTAGGATAAGGAGGCCCATCGTGAAAACTGAAAATCGGCGCGTTTTTGCGCGATTCCAGAATGCGGCGATAGATGCCTTGCTCTTCCCATTCCGCCAGTTGCTGCGGCTCGCGCTGCGGCAGTTGCGCCTTCATGGGAAAGCTGGTGCGCGGCAAATTGATGGTGCTTTTCAGGTCGATCGATTTCGCCATGGGCCCTTTTCTTTAGTTTTGTTGCACTTCGCTGTACTTTATTTGTATACGAGTGCGGCGTTCCGCGCGTTCGGTCGAATCCGTATGTTACAATATAAAACCATGGGTGTCAGCCGCACGCCCCATACATCCTTTTTTGAGGGCCAGAATCTAAATACTAAGCTCCAATTCAGGCGTTAGCGTGTAGGCGAATATGGATGCCAAGGAAAACAATCCCCAACTGAAACCCGAACCCAACGAGGCATCCGCTTCCGGCCTCGATCTGAAGTCCGCCCGCCAGGCCATTCAGCGAAAGTCTGGATTCAAAGTGTTTTGGTCCAATCTAAAGGACTTTTTGAACGAGCGGCCGATGAAAATTCCTCGTGGCAGCGAACCAAGCCCGTTCGAAACCGCCGGATTCGGTTCGTCTTTTTCCGAGAATTTCAAAGAGTTCATGCGCCCGCTTCCGCCCTCCGCGCGCGTCAAGACAGATTCAGAAATGCTCATTTCGTCAAAGGGCTGGTTCGCAAGTTTCTGGGAAAACATCCGCGACACGGTCGCACCGAAGAAGCTGCCTCCGCTGCAAACGACCAGCGAACCGGTGGATGTGCCCGAGATCTGGTCAAAAAACAAGCAATTCACGAAAGTGCAGGCGCTTTCGGTAGCGCTGCACGTGGTCGTTATCGTGCTAATTGTTTTGCCGCTCCTTCCCGAGTTTATGTCTCCTCCCACACAGGCAAATAATCAGCCTGTGCAGATGATTGACCTCTCCCCTTATCTCGCGAAGCTGAAAATGGGCAACAAGCGCGCCGGCGGCGGCGGCGGACGCCCGGATGTCGCTCCGCCCACTCGCGGCCGTTTGCCTGTATTTTCCATGAAGCAACTCGCACCGCCGGAAGTGAAGCCTCCGGAGCACGCCAAGCTTCAGACGCAGGCTTCTGTGATGGTCCCGCCAAATATTCACATGCCGACTCCCAATCTTCCGATGACCGGTGACCCGACGAGCGCTCTCGTGAATGACTCGATGGGTAATGGGGCAGGCAGTGGCATTGGCAGCGGCAACGGCAGCGGCATCGGCAGCGGTTCAGAATATGGAGTTGGCGGCGGACCGCCGATGGCGGGAGAGAACGGCTACGGTCAGCCTGTGTGCCTGTATTGTCCCGAACCGGAATATTCCGACGCTGGCTTCAAGCTGAAAATCCAGGGCATGGTAGTCCTCGACGTCGTCATTGGGGTGGATGGCCGCGCAACCTCGATCCATGTTGTGAAGGGCTTGGGCTATGGCCTCGATGATGAAGCGGTGAAGTGGGCTCACGATATTTGCAGGTTCAAGCCTGCCATCGGACCGAACGGGCAGCCCGCTGCGGTCCGCATGCTGCTGGAAGTGGATTTCCGCCTCTACTGATCTCTTCCGGACGTTCCCTTTTCCTCCATTGGACAACTCAGCACACGCATCGCAATCATTCCACTGCTTAGTGTGTTCTGTTTGTTAGCATAGCCTCGATGAAACCGAGTCTCCGCGCACCGGTCGCGATTTGCATTGCCATTTTCCTCTCGGGGGCGTTGTTCGGTCTCAGCGCGCGAGCTTCCTTCGCACAGGCCGAGACTGCCTCCATCAGCTTCAAAGTGCAAATCACTCCCTCAGCCGGGCTTGCCGAACCCGTTCGTGGGCTTCCCGTTGTTCTGCTCCGCAAGAGTTTCACCGCGATTCAGGCTGAGGCGGAATCGAGCATCCCGCATCCTTCGATGGATAAATTCATCGACACACTCAAGCTCTCGAAGGAATTAATCGCCTGGATGCACAAGAATCACACGGTAGCGATCACGGGCGAGGAGTTCGCGAAAAATCTGACGCCGCAGGAAATCCTCTACATTCCGGAATTCTGGCAGGCATATTTCGAGATAAACGCCGGAAGCAAGGCTTTCGGCTTTCCGCTGCCCAAATACGACGACCGCGACCGGGTTCGCAAACCCGCGAAATACCAGCAGGAAGTGGACGACTATCACGCGCGAGTGACGAAATATATCGAACAGAATCCCGACAGCAAGGCCGAGATGGATGAGGAGCTCGCTCCCATTGATCCGAGCCCGCAGTGGAATGATAAGCTCGCTGAGCGCGAAAATCAGATTCATCGCATGGCCCTCGACTGGGCGCAATCGCGCTATTTCGTCGCCCAGACGCAGACCGACGTGAATGGCCGCGCGGGTTTCACCGGAATCGCTCCTGGAACCTATTGGCTCAGCTCGCTCAATATCTATGGACAGGCCGGCGACACGCGTGAAAAATGGGACACGCAGGTCGAAGTTCGCTCTGGCGATGCGAAGCAAGTCATTCTTTCCAATTACAACGCTGTGCCTTCCAAACCGCTGCCCTGAATCGCATCCCGCTCTTTGCATTCGTCGCTGGGACTCGTAAACTTTCCGTGTAGATTAGTTTCGTTGGAAACAACACGCGATGAGCGCACCGGAGAACGTCAATCTTGAGCCAAGCATGCTGACCAACGCGCAGCTCATTGCGCTTCTGTCTTCGGCTCAACGTGAAGCGCGCGAAGCAGCGGCTCGCGAGCTATTTCGTCGCGGGCACGCGGATGCTGAAACGGCGATCGCATCGTGGCGGGCCGATTCGCAAATTGCTCCGCTCCTTTCGTATCGCGCCACAGTTGGTATTGCCGTCACACCAGAGCGCTTTGCAAGCATTCGCGCCGCTCTCGGCGAGCCGCGCCTCGCCAAAGTTCCCCCCGATCAGGACGCACAGGAGTTCGAATGGAGTCTCGATCCGGGTATCCATCTCGATGTTTTGACCACGTGCGCTCCCGGCGAAGACGGCGCAATCGCCAAATTCCTGGCGAAGTTCGGCGAAGGAATTCAGCAAGTGGAATTTCTCACCGATGACGTCGATTCCGTCACGCGGCTGCTCGGTTCGCGGTTGCATGTTTCTTCCGTGTACACTGCGTCGCGAGCCGGCGCCGATGGCACTCGCGTCAATTTTTTCCTCACGAGTGTTCCAGAAGGCAGGAAAATCCTCATCGAATTGGTGGAAGCAAAACGGTAAAATTTCATCGCCCTGATCCTCGGGAATCGAAACCGTCCAACCGATTTTTGCGTACTAACATCAGAGGGAGAAAACCGAAGGGGTGTTTATGGCATACGTGAGTGAAGTCGAAGAAACGCAAGCAACTCCGGAGTTACAGGAAATCTACGCGACAATCGAAAAAGGCTTTGGCTTCGTGCCCCATTACTTCAAGGCGCTGGGCGCTGTGCCGGAAGTGATTGCGGCACAATTGAAAATGAATTCCGCCATCATGGAAGACGGCGCGCTTTCGGCGGCCGTGAAGGAGCAAATTGGACTCGTGGTGAGTGGAATCAACGCGTCTTCCTACTGCATTACAATCCATATGGAATTGCTGCAACAGTTTGGCTTCGACCAGCAGTTTGCGCGCAAGCTGGCAACCGATTACATGCGCGCTCCGGTGGATGACAAAACGAAGGCGCTCTTTCGCTTCGCCGACAAGCTGACGCGCAAGCCGGTGGATGTCGAACAGAGCGACGCGGATGAAGTGCTGCGCGCGGGCTGGAGCCAGGACGCGCTGCGCGAAACCGTATTGGTCGTATCGTTTTTCAATTACATCAATCGCGTATCGCTCGGCCTTGGGCTCGTGGAAGACGAATAGATACTCTCCCCTTGCATCGGACACGGCTGCGACTCGCGTTTGGTCGTATGACTTTCACCGGCGGTCGCCGCTCTGTTCGAGGAGTTTGGATACGAGCGCGGTCCAGCCGGTCTGATGGCTTGCGCCGAGGCCCGCGCCGTTGTCGCCGTTGAAATATTCGTAGAACAGAAACAGATCGCGCCAATGGGGATCGCTCTGAAAAATTTTGTCGTCGCCATAAACCGGCCGGCGGCCATCCGGGCCGCGCATGAAAATTCGCACCAATCGCCGGGAAATTTCTGCGGCTACCTCCCGCAACGTTTTCTGCTGGCCTGAGCCGGACGGAAATTCCACTTTGAGCTGATCGCCATAATAGAAGTGATAGCGCTGCAGAGCCTCAATGAGCAGAAAATTGGGCGGAAACCACACTGGGCCGCGCCAATTCGAATTGCCTCCGAAGAGCGACGTGCGCGATTCAGCCGGCTCATAGTCCACACGATACGGCTTGCCATCGAGAGTGAGAACAAACGGATGCTCTTGGTGGTATTTCGAAAGAGAGCGGATTCCGTAGGGCGAAAGAAATTCATTTTGGTCGAGCATGAAGCGAAGAATGCGCAACATGCGTTTCTTATTGGCGAGCGAGAGCAGCAAGCGCGCGCCTTTTGCACTTCGCTGGCTCATATCCACATGCTCAGGCACGTCGGGATGATGCAGAACGAACCAGTTCATGCGCTTCACAAAATCCGGAACACGCGCTAAATCTTCAGGCTCAAAGGTACCGACAGCGAATAACGGGATCAGGCCCACCAGCGAGCGGAATTTTAGAGCGATCTGCTGGCCGCTGGAAAGATGGCAAACGTCGTAATAGAAGCCATCGACGTCATCCCACAAGCCAATTTCGTGCGTGCCGATTTTGTTCATGGCGTCAGCGATGTAGACGAAGTGCTCGAAAAATTTGCTGGCCAGATCTTCGTATGCGGGATCTTCGTGGGCGAGTTCCATAGCGATTGCCAGCATCGTCAGGCAGTACATCGCCATCCAGCTGGTTCCATCGGACTGATCAATGTATCCGCCGCCGGGCAAGGGCTGGGAGCGGTCGAAAACGCCGACGTTGTCGAGGCCGAGAAATCCGCCTTCGAAGACATTCTTGCCGAGTGGATCTTTGCGATTCACCCACCAGGTAAAGTTCAGAAGAAGCTTCTGAAAAACGCGCTCGAGAAAAGTTCGGTCGAGGGAGCCGCGAACACGGCCTTCAATCTTGTAGACGCGCCATGCGGCCCACGCGTGCACGGGGGGATTGGCGTCGGAGAAATTCCATTCGTAAGCGGGAATCTGCCCGTTGGGGTGCATATACCATTCGCGAAGAAACAGGATGAGTTGCTCCTTCGCGTAATCCGGATCGATAGTGGCGAGCGCGACGCAATGAAAAGCCAAGTCCCATGATGCGTACCACGGGTACTCCCATTTGTCGGGCATGGAAATTACGTCGGCGTTGTAGAGGTGCGTCCAACGGTGATTGCGGCCCTCAAGGCGTTCGGGAGGAGGAGGAGGCTGCGTGGGATCACCAGTGAGCCAGTTTGCCACATCGTAATGATATGACTGCCTGCTCCAGAGCAATCCGGCAAAGGCTTGCCGCTGCGCCTGACGCGCGTCTTCGCTCATGTTCGAGGAAATGCGCTCCGCATAAAATTGGTCCGCTTCCTTGATGCGTGCGGAAAAGACGGCGTCGAATTCCGTTCCAAAAAAATCGCTGGCGGCGGACAGCGTTCGCGCAGCTCCATCGGACGGGGACTTATCGGTGAGGCGCAAGCGAACGGAAAAACTCGCGCCGGGTTGGAGCGTTGTAGAGTAGTGCGCGGCGACTTTTGTTCCGGTGCGCGCCGGATTCACGGCATCCTTGCGGCCGCTGACGATGTAATCGTTGATTCCGTCCTTCACGAAGGGCGCGGCATTTTTCGCGCCGTACAACAGCTTGTCATTGGTTTCATTTTCCGTGAAAAGCAGTTCGCTCGGATTTTCTGCAAGCCACCAGCGCTTGCCGTAATCGAACTGGTCAGCTTCGACGATGGCGAGGCCGGCAGGAGACGGCAGCGCGCGCGCTTCGCCGCGGCGGATCACTCCACCCCAGGACCACGTGTTGCGAAACCAAAGCGTCGGTAGCAGGTGAATCGGCGCGGGATCAGGTCCGCGATTGATGGCTGTGATGCGGATGAGAATATCTTCGACCGAGGCTTTTGCGTATTCGACAAAAACGTCGAAATAGCGACTCCCGTCGAAAATGCCGGTATCCATAAGCTCAAATTCGGGATCCTCGCGCGTGCGACGGTGATTTTCTGCGAGTAACTGCTCGTACGGAAATGCGGCCTGCGGATATTTGTAGAGACATTTCAAATAGGAGTTGGTCGGAGTGGCGTCGAGGTAAAAATAATATTCCTTTACGTCTTCGCCGTGATTTCCCTGCTGATTGGTCAGGCCGAAGAGACGTTCTTTGAGAACCGAGTCGCGCTCGTTCCAGAGGGCCAGCGCGAAGCAGAATCGCTGGTGACGGTCGCTGAATCCGGCGATGCCGTCTTCGCCCCAGCGGTAGACGCGGGAGCGGGCATGGTCATGCGGGAAATAGTTCCAGGCGTCGCCATTGGCGCTGTAATCTTCGCGGACGGTTCCCCACTGGCGTTCGGAGAGATAGGGACCCCAGCGCTTCCAGTGCACCTTGCGCTGGCGGGACTCTTCGAGTCTTTGTTCTTCGCGGGTCATTCAGCGGCTCCGGCGGCCCGTTTCGGGGCGCACCATGGTATCGCAGGTGGCGAGCTTGCGGGGAAAACGAAAAGTGCATTTCGGAGCAGCGACTGGAATGCAAAAAACGCGCAAAAGTTATCGATTAGAAAAAAGTTGTGGCTTTGTTTTGTGTGACTTACGGGTAATTCTAATAATTTCGAGGTGTGGCGATTAGAGATTTCAGCTCCCATAAAAAAGCAAAAGCCGCGTCTCCGCGGCAACCGTGACTCTCTTTTTATCTCGCTGGCAAATTCCCAGCTAAAGCGCTTCTTATGTGTATCTTATAGTTAACAAAATGTCAAGGGAAAAATGAGGCGGGAATTCACTCGTAACGCAGAGCCACCATAGGATCGACCTTCGTCGCGCGGTGTGCGGGCAGCCAACACGCCGCTATTGCCACCAAGAGTAGCACCACAGCCGCCGCCGCAAACGAAACAAGATCCGTCGCCGCCACGCCGTAAAGCAAGCTCTCCAGAGTCCGCGCGAATGCGGCGGCCGCGACGACACCAATCGCCACGCCCAGCCCCACGATCAGCATGCCTTCCTTTAACACTAGGCGGATTACGTCTTTGCGCTGCGCTCCCAGCGCCATACGAATGCCAATCTCATGGGTTCTTCGCGACGTGTAATAGGAGATGAGCCCGTAGATGCCGACCAAGGCGAGCAACAGCGCTAAACCCGAAAATGCCGTCAACAACTGACTGGTGAACCGTGGCATCGCGCTCGATTCGGAGATTAGTTCATCGCCGGTCTGCACCTGGCCAACAAACATGTGGCCCGGGACCATCTGCAATGCAGCCTCGTGCATCGCTCCCGTTATTCCCTTTGGGTTTGCAGCAGTGCGCACAATCACAGAAACATGTGCTAAGGGCGTTTGCGAATAGGGCAGGTAAACCGTGGGCAGCGGGGTCTGGCCGGTTCCGAATTGTTTTGGCTCACGGACGATTCCCACAATCGAATACGAGATGTCTTTGTCGGTGTATCGAAACTTTGGTTTCACGCTCACACCCAGAGGATCACGGTTCGGCCAATAAGCTTCCGCCATCGCTTCGTTGATCACCGCCACTGGCAACGAGCCCGACAGATCCGAGTCCGCAAACCATCGTCCGCGTAGCAGGCGAATCCCCATCATGTCAAAGTACTCGGGCGTCACAATGTTCTCATCTGCCGGTTGAAATCCGTCGGCAATTGGCCCTCCTCCTCCGTCGGCCTTAAACTGGTCGAAACTGTGCTCGTGAGCCACCGGCGGAAACCCGTGCGCCAAAGCAACCCCTTCCACGCCGGGCAATGCTGCCACCCGTTGCTCGAACTGTTCGAACTTGATCCGCACCGAATCGTTATCGCTTTCGGGCAGCGAATTTAAATACGCATTATCAATAACGATGTTCATCGAAAGCAGGCGCTCGGGCTGAAACTGATTATTCACCGCGAGCAGCTTCTGCATGCTCCGCAGCATCAGGAGCGCACCGGTCAGCAAAACAAGCGCCAGCGAAACTTCCACGACCAACAGCGCGCTTCCCGGCCTGCGCAAAACTGACCGCGCTGGCGACGACTTGCGCGTGCTCCCCGACTTCATTGTTTCATTCAGATTGGGCCGCGCTAAGCGCAAGCTTGGCAGCACACTGAATACTCCAGCCGCAAGTACCGACAGAAGTGCCGCGAAGACCAACATTCGCACGTCCAGCGCCACGGAATCGAGCCGCGGAATGTAAATCGATTGCGGCAGCAGCGCGACAAAAGCGCGCAGAGTTCCATAAGCGAGCAGTAATCCGAGCATGCCTCCGCCGATTGCCAACAGCATTCCTTCTGCCAGCATCTGCCGGATTAGCGCCCATCGGCTCGCGCCCAGCGTCGCCCGAACCGCCATCTCCTTTTCGCGCGACACCGCACGCACCAACAAAAGATTCCCCACATTCGCGCAGCCAATCAGCAAAATGAAGGTGAACGCTGCAAGCAGCACCCACAAAATGCTCCCCACGTTCCGCATCAATTCGCTGCTCAACGGCACAACGTCCACATCTTCATCTTTGTAATCCTTAGGGTATTTTGCACGGATGCGGTCCGCAATGGTGTGAATCTCTGCCTGCGCCTCGGCCAAGCTCACACCTGCTTTCAAGCGGCCCAAAACCTCCAGATCGTTTCCCCCGAGACGTCCCCCGGGACGGGCTTGAAGGAGAGCCACGTTAATCCAGATATCGGGCTTGCTCGGCCCGAGCGGATAAGGAAAATCAACACCCTTCGGCATCACGCCGACAATCGTGTACTGTTCCTTCTCTCCAAATTCGTTCAACGCGATCGTCTTCCCGATAACATCGCGGCTCGCGCCGTAATGCTGCCTCCAGTAGGCATAGCTCAGAATCGCCACGTGCGCCGATTCCCAGTGCTCGCCGTTCACGGTCGCGACACCCTCGCTCGCCGTGAATGTCCTTCCCAGAAAGGGCGCCACTCCCAGAATCGAAAAGAATTGAGGGGATACCCCGGAGACTGCCACGCGCTCCTCCGTTCCCCAAAGTCTGGTCGCAAGAAGGCCGCCTCTTAAGTCCGCGGAAGTGAAGGCCGCCATACCCTTGAAACTCTTCGCTTGGCTTTGCAGAATGGCAAACGAACCCTCCATCACAGTAATGTGCTTCAGGCCCGTTCTGCGATTCGAGTCCCACAGCAGCACCAGTTGCGACGAATCGGTGTACGGTAAGGAGCGCAAGACCAATCCATAGAGGACGCTGAACATTGCTGTGTTGGCGCCGATGCCGAGCGCAAGCGTCAGCACGGCGACGGCGGTGAAGCCGGGCGATTTGCGTAGCATCCGCAGAGCGAAGCGGAGATCTTGCAAGAGCGACTCCATGCCGTGTCACTCCTTTGTCACGTTTTAGTGAAGTGATTGTACCGCGATAACTGTGACATCTGTAAGGACTATTGCAGGCCTGACAGCGGACGTTCATTTCGAGGCTTTGCTTGCCGTATGGGCCTTACTAAAAATCGGTGCGGAGGCGGAGGTAAAAGCTGCGGCCAGGTCCGATCGCGTTGCCGGAGAAGAGGCCGCCAAAATCGATCACCTCAACCACATTTGTGAGATTCTCTCCATCCGCCTGCAAGTGCACATTGAACCGCTCGGACCTATACAAATCCACTCCAGTGGATGCGCTCACTTGAAATGACGGCAGGATGCGACCAAGATCGAAGTTCAGACGGTTCACAACGTCCCAGCCGTAAATCGCCGCCTGACCAGCGATGCACTGCTGGAGAGCCTGTTGAGGCGTTTGACTGCCGGTAGCGCCGGGGCACTCGAAGTCGAATGGCAGGCCGGTATCATATTGGATTCCGCCGGCGAGCCACAGGCGCGGTGTTAGTTGATAGTTGAGGCGCCCACGCACCGTGTTGCGCTGATCCTGCGAATCCGGCAGATGACCTGACGTTGGAAGAATTGCGTCATCGCCCAGGAACAGTCCGCCGGTTACCGGAAACCAGGCATTGCCAACTTCATACGAATAACTTGCGAATCCGGAGAATTTCCGCCAGTTCACCAGGGTAAGCTTTCCCTCCGCGCCGTAAATAATCGCTTTCTCGAACGCGATGGGATAGCTGATGGTGGTGTTCTCGATCTGGTCGTCGTCCGCGTAATTGTTTACGTCGCGGCGAAAAACATTGCCGTCGATCCTAACTTTATTCCGAAAAGCCTCCGACAACCCTGCTTCGTAATAATTGCCCTCGGAGGGCTGGACGGGCAACTGAAGCGAGATCGTATCCAGGCCCGCTGCGGCGGTAGAACTTGAGAGCAATATGTTTTCGAAGGAAGGCGTCTGGAAAATACGGTCGTAGGAGAAATGAACTATGACGCCTGCATCCGGGAAGTAGCGCGAAATCGCAAGCCGCGGCTGTGTCTCCTGGCGGTTCAAAAGCAACTGGTAATGGTCCCAGCGAACTCCCGCATTGATTGTCCAGTCGCCAACGCGGATCAAATCCTGCACAAACACCGCCTGTTCAAGGTCCGGGCGGTTTCCCATAAAACTGAAAGTGAGCGGCGTGCTGGAATCAAAGTAGGCCAACTGCGTGTCGACATTCGGGATGACGTAGTGAAAGTTTTCGTTCAGGAAAATGTTGTCCGATTCGACCCCGGCCTTTATTTCCTGCTTTCCGTGATCGACTGTCGTGGTTCCCTTGAAATAGCCTTCGCGGAACCAATTGTGCTGGGTAATCAGAATCGGCGTCGAGTCGGCGTTGGAATAGAAATCATTGGCGTTGTCTCTCACCATTCCGCTCAAATCCGCAATCGCGTGGGGCGAAAAGGTGTGCTCGTAGGAAATGATGCCCATGGTCTCGAAATTATCAGCGGTCTGAAGCTGGCCCGCTGATTCCTGAATATCTTCATTGGGCAGTTGATATCGCGAAAGTTCGTGACGGACGCTCATCGTCAGCCGGTCTTTCGGCGTGAAATCGCGTTCGTAATTGGCGGAGAAGTCGCCGACGGTGCCTCGATTGGTGTAATTCTGCGTAACCACCGGGTTCAAGTAATGAGCGGTCCCGTCGCCGCTCGCACTCACATCAAAAAAATTTTGGCCCCAGACATATTCGCCTTTGAAAAACGCACCGGCTGTATCGTAGCTGCCGCCTGAAAATACGGTCTCTCCGTGAAAGCCGGCGGTGGTGTCCTGCATGGTGTTGATCTCAACCACGCCTCCCATTTTTCGGCCATACTCCGCCGGGAAACCCGCGGTGTAAATCGATATTGAGTCCACATCGTCAGCTTCCAGTTCGGGTCCAAAGCTCGGCGAGCGGTTGTCGGTGAGTGGAATTCCGTCAACTACGAATTGCGTTTGATACTCCGACCCTCGTGGATGAAGAACGGCGTTGCCTTCATACAGCCAGCCAGGTTGCGAGTTCACCAAATCCTGTATGGAACGACCGGGAAGCGAGGACAACCGATTCTGAATTGTCGAAGAACCGATTTGATTCACCGAACCTGCTTGATCGGGATCAAGGAGGGTCTTGTTGGCGTTGACCGTGACTCGCGTTTCCACTGAAGCGACTTGGAGCGAGATGTTGACGTCAATGGGAAGCTGCGAACGCACTGCCACTGTTTGGGAGTAAGGGGCGAATCCGGCATGCTGGACCTGCACCTGATAGTTGCCGAAGGGGAGGCGTTTGGCGTCTAAGCGGCCGCTATCGTCAGTTTCCAGGGTGTTGTCGTACTGGCTGGCTTCATTCTGCAGCCTGACTGTGGCTTTGATGCCGCGCCCCAAGGAGTCTGATACTTTCAGCCGCAATTCGCCGGTGTTGGCCTGCGCGTGGAGTGCAGGTGCATGGAACAAAAACAGAGCGAGGCAAAGAGTTACGGCAAATCGAATCGCGACGCGACGGCTGCTTCGACCGTTATCTCGCAAACGTTCAGCGAGAATATCGTGGCGAAGGCTATTCATCCCCCGTAATCCTCCAAATCGATTCTGATTGCGGGCCGCAGACACTCTAAACTTAGACGAATCCGGCCAATTCAAGTTGCCGACTTTTCTGCGTCTTCTACGGGGCTGATAGTATTTGCCGATCGTCTCGCGCGGCGCTGCCCGCCCGTAGGCAAAATCAGCGGTGAGAAGAGATTTCGACGGGGAGGGTTACTTTGTCCGTGCGGGGAGGCAGGCAGAGGCGGCTGTTGCAGGCCTGATAGCGGACGTCCATTTCGAGGTCCTGCTTGCCGGAGTGGACTTTGTGGGCAACTTTCAAGGGCAGCTCAAATGTGACGGAGTCGGTGTAGACGGCGGTGGGCTTGCCGGTGGTGGGATCCATGAGCGATTCGGCTTTGGGCGGAGCGATTTCTCCGGAGAGAGCCAGAGGCTGGCCGTCGGGGACGGTGACCTCGGTGGCGATGATGGGTGAATCTAGAGGCTGAGGAAACGCGTAGACGTGCCAGCCGTCGTCAATATCGCCGGTGAGAGCGACGGTGACTTTCTGGCCGGGCTGCAAGGCGTGGGAAGTGGACGGAAGCGCGGCGGTCCAGTGGATGGGCGCAGGAGGCGCTTCCTGAGCGCGGGAGGCAGGGGTCAGCGCTGCCGCTAAGATCAGGAGGGTGCTGCAAAATACGATGCAACTGCTATTCCGAGAAGCGGAACGATGAAGAATCTGGATTCTCCTGAAGAAAAACGCTAACTGCAGATTCTCCGATCTTGGGAGTCCGGTGGACTCCATCGGAGTTCCCAAACCGGACCTCGCTGCGCCCGTGGCCGTGGCGGGCTGGCTCGGAATGACAATTAAAGCACTTTTGCGGCGACCTACCGCGCCGCATAAGCCTAACGTAGCGGTTCGGAGCGCGCTCACTGGGCTCAAGGCTGGGCCTTTGCGGCTGGCGCGGCGACGCGGTCGGAATTGGCGCTGGCGCTCTGGGACCATTTCAGCAAGCCTGCGACTTCTTCGTCGCAGAGTTTGGTGGACTCGATGGATTCGAGTCCCGGCACGTTGAAAACGATATTGCCCTTGGCGTCGACAAGGAAACTGGTGGGCGTGCCGTGGACGCCATAATTTTCCCCCGCCCAATCCCAATCGCCGCCAGGATTTTTCAAAGCAACAAAATTGTAGTTGCTCATGATTTTGACGGCGCCTTCCGCCTGACTGCCGATGACGTTAATAGTGACGACGTGAAAATTCTGCGCCTTGTATTTATTGAGGACCTGCTCCAAGCGCGGAAACTCCGCGCGGCACCACTCTCAACCTGGGAACCAGAAATTGACTAGCACGACCTGGCCACGATAATCAGCGAGCTTGATCTCTTTGTCGGTGACGTACTGCTTGAGGTCAAAGGGCACCATCGGCCTGGCTTTGGATTCGCGTGTTTGCCAGATGTCGTCGTCAATCTGAGCCGGAGTTTTGCCGAGCTTGGCGCCGTAGGCGAGCAGTGCGTCTTCAAACGAAGCGTCCGGCTGAGGCAGCAGGTCGGTCTTGATTCTGTCGTAGGCCTTCTGAGTGCCGGACGAGCCTGAGCCGGATAGCGCTTCGGCCATGGCCAATTCGTAAGGGTCCTGATTGATGATGGAAGGATCGAAAGTGGAGGTTTTCTTCAGGGCGCTTTTTTCAAGGAGAGCCTGAGCATCAGCATATTTTTTCTGAGCGAGAAGGGCGTTTGCGTTGATGAGGCTTTGCTGATATTCGGCGATGGTTTGCCAGAACGGCTCAGGAGCTTTGTCGGCGGCTTTTGGCTTCTTTGCATTCGCGGCAGTGCTTTGATTTTTGGATTTGTCGGCGGCGGCTTTCTTTGCCGCTTGCGCGGCTTCGTCATTTTGTATGCGCTGAGCGAATGCGAGGGCTTTGGCCGGATCGCTCTTGGCGTAGAGATTGAAGAGGTCGGCCATCATGTAATCAATGCTGTCGGAGGGATTGGCAGAGTTGGGGCCATAGAGCGTGTATATTTTTTCAAGGACGGCCGTTTCCTCGGCGGGAGGAGCATTCTCCGCGCCGAGATCCATGAGGAAATCCAATCCCTTCGGATATTTTGCGGCGCGGCCTTCGACAAGCTGACGATACTTGGGAGGATCAGTTGTGAGATAGGTCAGAATGTAATTGAAAAACACGCCGGAGGCGTCGCTGGGATCGAGTGCGAGGGCTTTTTCGGCATCGGCACGCTGCGTGGGAACGTCGCCGGCAGTTGCGGCCATATCAGAAAGATCGGCCCAGGCAGGGGCGCAAGAAGGATCGATGGAGAGAGCCTTATTGAGCAGGACGATTGCCTCGGGATTTTTGTCCTCGCCTTCGAGAATCTGGGCTTTGCCCCAGTAGAACATGGGCTGCTGCGGATTTCTCTTGATCCAGCCATCGTAAGTGGTGAGAAGCAGTTTGTTGTACTTGGCTTCGAGCTTTGCGCGCTTCGCCTGATCCTTCTTCTGCTTCGCTGCGATCTGCTCCTTGGTGGGCTTCTTCTTGGCGTTCTTGATTTTCTTGGGGGTGAGGAAAGCGTAGACCTTTTCGTTGTAAGCGCGCAGGAATTTCGTGTGGGCGTCGGTATCGCTGGGATCAGCGATGATGGCGGCGCGGTAGTCGGCGATGGCTTCATCGGTGGCGCCGTTTTGGTTGGCGACGTCGCCGAGGCTGATGTCCGCTTGGGCTTTTTGGCGCGCAGCGCTCATGGCTGGAACTGTGGACTTGGAATTCTGGGCGGCGCGAACAGCCGGGAGAAGATTCCAAGTGACGAGCGAAAAGAGAATGGCGGCGAAAACGAGTGGGATTCTTCTCATGTTCATGGGAGTCCAGCGCACGCCGGAGAAGCGGCAATATGGCTCACGACGTTCCTCGTGGAAAACTATGATACTGCGGATTAGACGTGCCTGAGCGTCAAATTGTTAGGCGCTGCTACCAAGAAGGAAGGGGCTTGCGACCGAGTGTGGCTTCAGCAGCCCAGCAACCGAGGTAGACAGACAGGGCAACGCCGTGGCCGGAAAACGCGCCCAAAGTGACGGTATTTGGCAGGCCGGGATGCGTACGAAAGACGGGCTTCCAGTCCTCTGCAAATAGCACTGGTCCACCCCACCAATGAGAAAAACCAACGAAGCGGAGAGCAGAGTGAAGTCCACGGACACGACGCTCGACTTTGGCGATGACTTCCGCAGGCTTGCCGATGCTGATGTCGAGAGTTTCGAGGTCACGCCAGCTCTCGACGTC
>JASHRN010000247.1 GCA_030037335.1 Candidatus Acidiferrales bacterium
TTGTCATCCTGAGGAGCGCCTCCCGCGACGAAGGATCTGCAGTTCGTCTTGCTCTTCCAGCTTCCAGCCTCTAACCTCCAGCCTCCAGAATGTAGCGCAGAGCTCCGCGATTCTTGCGGAGTTCTGCGGCATTTGCCGTTGTAGCGGCGGCTTTATGCCGCCATCGCCCTGCCATTCCAGCTTTTGCGCGTGCTCGCGAAAGTGTGAGAGAGTTGTATGCAGCAGGCCAAATGGAAATTCAGAATAAAATCGAATCAGCAGCCAGCGTGACGCAATGCCTCCATCTCGGCCGCTCCGGCGAACGCTGCCTGCGCGCAGCCCTGGAAGACGGCTTCTGCGAGCGCCACGGCCCCGACGCTGCTTGGCGCTTCAACATCGTCGCGCGCCGCAGGCTTTTCGCCGTGCTCCTCGCCGCTGCCGTGCTGTGGCCCATCCTCGTTGACCTCTACCACGCTCTCCATCACTAAGTATGCGAACCGGAAAATTTGGAATCGGCGATGGCGATTTTCCGCGAATCTTCATCGACGTGCGCCAAATCGATGCGCATCACTGGCCAGTCTGTGCGCAAGCGCATGCGCTCCGGCCATTCAATGATGACGATCGCAGGCTCAGCGAACAAATCCTCCAAGCCCAAAGAATCAAATTCCTGTACGTCGCCAACGCGATACAAATCGACGTGATAAACCTTCACCGGGCCGGTAAAGCAGTGAACCAGAGTAAACGTCGGGCTGGTGACGTCTTCCTCGCGTGCCGCGCCCAATCCGCTGATGATTCCCTTCGCAAGTGTCGTTTTCCCCGCACCGAGATCGCCATTCAAAAGCACCAGCAACGGCGCGCGCATTTGCGAAGCAAGTTCCCTGCCTCGCGCAATTGTTTCTTCCGTGGAGTGCGAAACCGCGGAGCTTGATTCCATGTCAGCTCGCCTGCAATTCGTCATGCAGCTGCGCGAACGCGGGAGAAATTCTGCGAATCAAATCGCTAGCGAGCAACGGCGCTTCGCCAAATTCTTCAGCGGCCAAATCTCCGGCGAGCCCATGCAAATAAACGCCGAGAGCAAGCGTTTCCGCCCAGTTCTCTTGCGCGTCAAACTGCGCCGTCAGTCCCGCAAGCATTCCGGTGAGCACGTCGCCCGTCCCGCCGCTGGACATTCCCGGATTCCCTGTGGAATTGATCCACACGCGTCCATCGGGCGCGGCGATTACCGTCCAGTTCCCTTTCAAAATCACGATCGCATTCCAATTGGCGGCGCTGCTCACGGCGAATTCGACGCGTCTCGCTTGAACATCTTTTGGCGTGCAGCCGAGCAAGCGGCCCATTTCTCCCGGATGCGGAGTGATGGCGAGCATTCGATTTGTGCCCCGCAATTCACTGGCGCTGCCGTCAAACGCATTCAGTCCATCCGCGTCCAAAATCATGGGAACCGGCGGATTGCTCGCGAGAACAGCACGAACAAATTGCTGCGTCTCTTCGTGCGTGGTAAGCCCCGGGCCAAGGGCCAATACATTCTTGCCGTGGAGAATTTTGGCGAACCCTCCCGAATCGAAAACGTCGCGTGCAATCGTGCCTGCGGCGGTTGCGTGCAGCAGCTCAGTCATGATTTCCGGCGCAAATCCAGCAACGGTTGCAAGCACGGGCTCGGGAGTCGCAACAGTAACCAGACCGGCGCCTGCGCGCAACGCGCCTCGCGCGGCCATTCCCGCAGCACCTGCTTTCCCCACTGAGCCGGCAACGATGAGCGCATGGCCGTAAAGCCCCTTGTTGGAATCGGCTTTGCGGTGAAACTGCACGCGGCGAAATTCCCATGGCTCGATCCATCGCAAATTCCCTTTAGCCACCCGCTCAATCAGTTCCGGAGGCGAGCCAATTTTTGCGACGCTGAGCCTGCCGACAAAAGGCACAGCGCTTGCGCTGAGCATGCCAATTTTTGGCGCGGTGAAAGTTACGCTGTAGTCCGCAATGATAGCCGGACCTCCTGTGACTCCGTTATCACCGGAAATTCCCGACGGAATATCAACGGAGACCACGCGCGTCAGCGCATCGGGACGATTGGCCTCATCATTGATGTACTGAATGCATTGCGCGAGCACGCCCTCGACCGGGCCACGCAAACCTGTGCCGAGCAGCGCGTCCACGATAATGCGCGAGCGCATCACAGATTCGCGTGCGGCTTCCCACGAAGCTACATCGCGAATAATTTGCGGCTGAGTTTCTGCGCCATTCAAAGCAGCGCTCATGCGCTTGTAGTTTTCGGCGGCTTCGCCGCGCAGATCGGAAGGATCGGCAAACAGAAATACAGCCGGCTCCGCGCCCATTTCGCTCAGCAAGCGCGCAGCGACGAAGCCGTCGCCGCCGTTATTCCCCCGGCCGCAGAGCACGGCGATGCGACGGTCTTCGATGGGAGCAAAATGCGCGGCGATGAAGCGAGCGACAGCGCTGCCGGCATTTTCCATCAGGCTCAGCTGCGAGATTCCGTGGCGCTCAGTCGTCAAGCGATCGACTTCACGCATTTCGGAGACAGTGAGAATTTTCATTTTTCGTTCACGCGCGAGGGGAAAATGCCGCCCGCTTCATCAGTTTATCATGCGGAACAAAGAGAATTTTCCGACTGCGCAAGTCACATCATCCAGCCGCCCGAGACGCTGAGCACCTGGCCAGTGATGTAGTCTGCGGAATCGGAGGCGAGGAATTTAACGGCTTCGGCGACATCGTCGGCGGAGGGAGGCCGCCCGACGGGAAAGCGGGCGTCGCGCATGCGGCGGGCTTCGTCGAGAGACAATTCCTTGTCGTCGATATTCGGCGGATTGACTACGTTCACAGTGATCCCGTTTTTTGCTTCTTCGAGAGCTAACGAGCGCGAAAAAGAAACGACGGCGGCTTTGGCGGAAGTGTAGGCAGAAATCGTGGCCTGACCAAACGCGCGCTCGGCTCCTACGGCTCCGAGATTAATGATGCGGCCCCAATGCTGGCGGCGCATGGCCGGAAGAGCCGCTCTGCTGGCGTAAAAAACGCTGAGAAGATTCGAATCGAGGACGCGTCGCCATTCCTCAATCGTGGTTTCCGCGATGGTGCCCCAGTTGAATATCCCGACATTGTTGACGAGGACATCGAGGCGTCCGAATTTTTCCGCAATCGAAGCGACCAGCGACTCGGATTGCGCGGCGTCGGTCGCGTCCGCCTCGACGGCAAAGCATTCGCAGCCAACCGCCTGGAGCTGGCGAAGAGTGTTCTGCGCGGCGGCTTTGTTCGAGCGATAGGAGATGGCAACACGGGCGCCGGCGCGGCCGAGGTTCATGGCAATCCCCTTGCCGATGCCGCGAGTGCCTCCCGTAACAAGTGCGACGCGCTGGCGAACGCTCAAATACGCCTCCTCAAAATTTCGGACTGCCTGCCGCAATCTTCGATGATGCGGCAGAGGCAAAACATTACCGGATTCGGGGCGGCTTGCCAAGCGGAGCGCAAAAGTGAAATCGACCCGGTATCTCTTGTGACCTGTAATCCGCTCTTTAAGTTCTCATTTTCACACTTCTTTCTATTCGCTGCAAAATTGCGCGCGAAAGTTATCGATTAGAAATTGGCGGCTCATTGGAATTGAAGGGGTTAGGAGGATTTCTAATTTCAGAAGAGGCAGAGAAGCCAGGAGGCAAAGAAGCAGGAAGAAAATCGACTACATCGCGCGGATGAGACGCGCGAAAGGAAGAATCTTTTTCGAGCATCTCGGTGTCGGAGCTGAGGCCTGCCTGCGCAGGCAGGCTCTGACCCCCTAGAATTCCGTCGGCCGAGGTTGGTTGCGATGTGACCACATCGCGCCCTTCGCCAATACTCTCAGGACGGGCGCGATCGGAAGAACACTCGCGAATCCCTGTTCCCGAGGAAAGATTGTCGTTCGTCTGCGGCGAAGCGGGCCGATGACTTCGATCGGCCCCTACAAAGGCTGGTGGCGCGGAGGAAGAGACGATGCCCTCGCCAGCCGACGGAAATCCATCGCGCAGGAAAGAAGCCCCGACAGGAGAATCGGGGCGGGCGCGATCGGAAGAACACTCGCGAATCCCTGTTTCCGAGCAAAGATTGTCGTTCGTCTGCGGCGAAGCGGGCCGATGACTTCGATCGGCCCCTACAAAAGCGCCATTGTTACCGAGCTCTGTATGGTTTTCGATTTGAGCCGCAGAAGCGGTTTGCGGCGATTCGTTGCGGATGATGTTGGTGACGAGGACGCGCTTGGGAGGCTCGTTCCAGGCGCCGTTTTCATTCACGCAAGAACCGAGGGCGCGAGCGGCAGCGATGAGGGTGGCGGAAGTGGGCGTGATCTGGTCGGCCTGTTCGAGAAGAAGTTCAAAGGCAAAACGGAGGTTGCGGCGGCGGATTTCATCGAGTCCGAAGGCGTAGGCGTGACGGTAAATGGAAACCCAGGTGATGGCCTTTTCGTTCGATTCTTCGTCGCCGTCATCGTAGTAGGATGCGATGGAACTGGGGCTGTGCCAGTGGATGAAGAGGTCCTCGATGGCTTCGCGTTCGGGGTGGTGGCAGACGGCGCATTTGCGGCGGTGACGGGCGAGGTCGGGAGTGCGATGGATGAATTGAGGTGCGGCGAGAGATTTTGAAGTGACGGCGGTTGCGGCGCGGAGGACGTTCTTTGCGTCGGCGAGAGCGGTGGAGCGGGTGCGGGGCTTCTTCTTACTTTTTGTTGGGGCTGGATTCGCCGCGGGGGCGTTCTCGGGAGGGTTGAGAGAGGCCGGCGGGGCCAACGGATTCATGGGGTCGCTGAGGATGCGGTCAAGCTGTTCGCGGATGGAAGCGGCGCGAGCGTGCGGGGGCATTGCCATAGTGAATCTCCTTTGATTTGTGATTGATTAGACTTACGTCAGGTTGGCGGCTCCGACGACCTGACTGCGGCGGAAGCCGATACTCTTGCTGATACGTTATCATAAAGGCAACTGAATTGCAAGAGGAAAATGCAAATCGTGCAAAAAATAAACCGGTCAGCAGGCGCTGGCAGGGGAGGCGGCTTCTTCCTCTACCTGAGTGGCCATTCGCCGCCGACGCAGATCCCTCGTCGCGAACGACGCTCCTCGGAATGACAGTCAAAGGCGACAGCAGGTCCCTCACCGCCATCCCGCGCCCGTTATTCTCAATGCTGCTGTCGCAACAGACGGCGCGGGCTGGGTTCGGGATGACAACAGCGCTGCGTCGCCCGCCCGGGCGGGCGCGGGCTGGGCAAGCCCTGCCCCTACGAATTCAACAGCAAAGACAACAGCAGGTTCCTCACACGGCCACAATGCAGCCGGTTCGGGATGACAGCAAAGGGCAAGAGCAAAGCGGCGTCGAGTTCCGGCTTCCGCCCGCCACGGCGGGCAAGCCGGAATCCGCGAAGCGGACCGCCGCACTCCAAAAAAGCTCAGCGATGTTCGTAGCTGCCCCGCTCAGTGGGCGTTGGGGTGCAGACCGGCTCTTCGGCTACGCTCAGGGCAGGCGGGATGACAGTGTAGAAGCGTCGAGGCGAGATCCCTGCCTGCGGCAGGCTTCGTCGCGAAATGCGCTGCGCTAAGGATGACAACGAAAAAATGTCAGTGGCTGTTGGCGGGGAGGCGGGTTCTTCCTCCGCGTCAGTGGCCATTTGCCGCTGACGCAGATTCCTCCTCCTCAGCGGCGTGAGGTTTGTGGGCGGCGATGACTTTTTCGGCGAGCTCGGCGGGTACAAAGTCGTAGTGCGAAAATTCCATGGAGTAGCCGGCGCGGCCCTGGGTCATGGACGTTAGATCGTTGGCGTAGCTGAGCATTTCGGCGAGCGGGACCTGCGCGCGCACGACGACGTTGTGGCCGCGGGCTTCGCTGCCACTGATGCGTCCGCGGCGCGAGCTGATATTGCCCATGATGTCTCCGGAATACTGATCGGGCGCGTAGACTTCCACTTTCATGATGGGCTCGAGGAGGGCGGGCTTGGCCTGCTTCATGGCTTCCTTGAAGGCGAGCGCGCCGGCGATTTTGAAGGCGATGTCGCTGGAATCCACGTCGTGATATTTGCCGTCGTAGAGGCTGGCGCGAAAATCGACGACGGGAAATCCGGCGAGGTAGCCGCGCTCGGCGGCGTCCACGATTCCCTTCTCGACGGAAGGAATCCAGTTTTTGGGGATGGCGCCGCCGAAAATATCGTCGACGAATTCGAAGCCCGCGCCGCGCGGGAGCGGTTCCATTTTGATGCGGCAGAGGCCGAACTGACCGTGGCCGCCGGTTTGTTTCTTGTGCTTGCCTTCGGCGTCGGCTTTGCCGCGAATGGTTTCGCGATAAGGGACTTTGGGCGGCTTGAGGGTGAGTTCGACGTGATAGCGCTTGCGCAGTTTGGCGACGACGACTTCGACGTGCTGCTGGCCGGCGCCGGCGAGCAAGAATTCCTTGGTTTGGGGATCGCGGCTGAAGCGGAGAGCGGGGTCTTCTTCCAGAATGCGATGGATGGCGACGCCGATGCGGTCTTCGTCGGCGCGCGTTTTGGGCTCAATGGCGAAGGTGATGGATGGCTCAGGAATGCGCGCAGGAGGATAGAAAGAGGTAGCGGCTTTGTCGCCGAGCGTGTCGCCGGTGGTGGTGTCTTTCAATTTGGCGATGGTGCCGATGTCTCCGGCGTGAAGTTCAGGGATTGCAGCGGCGGTTTTGCCCTGGCGAATTTCGAGGTGCTGGAAGCGTTCGACACCATTGCGATTAAAATTGGAGACGTTGGCGTCGTTTTTCAGGACGCCGCTCATGACTTTGAAATAGCTGATGCGGCCGGCAAAGGGGTCGGCGAGCGTCTTGAAGACGAAGAGTGAGAGCGGCTCTTTATCATCGACGGCGCGCTCGATGGTTTCGCCCTTGCGCTGCGGCTCCTTGTAAGCGGCGGCCTTTCCGCGCGCGGCGGGAGAAGGAAATTCGTCGACGATGAAATTGAGAATGGCGTCGCTGCCGATATTGTGGAGCGCGGAAGAAGCGAGGACGGGGAAAATGCGCTTTTCGAGGACGGCGGCGTGCAGGCCTTTCTTCAAATCTTCGACGGGAAGCGTGCCTTTGTCGAAAAATTCCTGCATGAGCTCGTCGTCGCCTTCGGCGACCATTTCGACGAGAGCTTCATGGGCGGCTTTGGCGGCATCGGCGAGGTCAGCGGGAATTTCTTCAATTTTGGCTTTGCCGTCGGCATCAGGCGTGTAGATGAGGGCTTTCATGGCGACGAGGTCGACGACGCCCTTGAAATTTTTCTCGGCGCCGATGGGTAGCTGGACGGGAACGGCGCCGCGTCCGAAGACCTGCTGGATGGATTCGAGGGCGCGGTCGAAGCTGGCGAGCTCGCGGTCCATCCAATTAATGATGAAGGCGCGAGGGAGTTCGTATTCGGTGGCGAAGTCCCAGACTTTTTCGGTGACGACCTGGCAGCCGGCGGAAGCGTCGACGAGGATGAAGGCGGCATCGGCGGCGATGAGGGAGGCTTTGGTGTCGTTGATGAAAGTGGAGTAGCCGGGAGTGTCGAGGAAATTGATCTTTGTTTTGTCAGGGGCGCTGCCGGATGCGCCGGCGGCTTGCCATTCGGCGTAGGCGACGCCGGTTTGGATGGAGATTTTGCGCGCGATCTCTTCTTCGTCCCAATCGGTGACGGTGGAACCATCGGCGACTTTGCCGAGGCGGGGAGTCATGCCCGCAGTGAACAACAACGACGACACGAGCTGCGTCTTCCCCGTGTCGCCGTGACCTACAATGCCAACGTTTCGGATTTGCTCCGTGTTATAGGTTTTCATGATTCACCTCGTGAAATTTGTGAAATTCCGGTAACAGGAAATGCGGAAAAATTGTGAGGCGAGCGAATGGCAGTTTTGTAGCGGCGACCGCGAGGCCGAGAGAAACCTGGCGAAAAAAGTTGAGGCGCATCGGCGATTCGCCTCGCTTCCTGCGGAAAACAGGGATGCTAACACAGCGGCGGCGGAAGCATCAACCGAGTGGAGGAACATTAGTGGGTCAGTTTGAGTTTTGAGTCGTTCCCCCAGGCTCGACTAGCCGTCGACCTGGGAGGCCCCTTCTTTGTATCACGATCGAGAAAATTCAAACTGACCCACTATCCGACAAGCCAAAGGTGAAGTCGAAGGGGCCGGTCGGGCCAAACTGGAGGTTCCCAGTTCGAACCCAAAGCCGAGCGGTTTTCCTCTTTTGTACAGAAGGGTGAAATAGTTTGCACACTTGGAAGAAATAATCATGGAGTAACTAGCGCAAATTCTGAGGTTTGAGCGAGCTAAGGGTGATTACTTTGGTACAGGAAATGCAGTAGGTTGTGGCGAAGTAAAGTCGGTCGAGGGGGAATAGATGAAGGCCAAACTTGCGACGGCAGTAGTAGCGGCAGTGGCGATCTTGGGGTTCGGGGCGAGCGCGGCGTTTGCGGGACCAGTGACTTTCGATTTTAACTTTACGGGCTCGAATACGTCACCCGGTGACACGTACACCTTCACCTCGACGAACGGTTTGGCGACGCTTACGGACTCTGGTTTTCAGTGCTCGGCGCCAACCTCTCAAAGCACCAGCACACTTTCCTCGTGCGTCCTTTCTCCTCTGTACCTGAGCGCCAACGGCGTGGGCTTGGCCAACGAGACGGATGCCTTTCCGGGTCAGCCGAATCACCTCATTGGATATGAGAGCGAAACCCAGGATTTCGTAGAGGAAATGAACCTGACGGATCTGTGGGCGCTGGGTGCAAGGTGGGTCACGATTACATTCAAC
>JASHRN010000248.1 GCA_030037335.1 Candidatus Acidiferrales bacterium
AAATGAACGGAATGGCGAAGGATTTTTCGTGGAAAGCGTCGGCGGCGCAGTACGTGAAGCTGTACGAAACGGCGAAGCAGTCGAGAATCCAAGCGGTGGCGGCGACATCTAATACCTAGCGGGTACGAGTAACAAGATGATTACCCGCTCAAAATTGAGGGAAAAATGGGACAGAATGTAGCGGCGGTGAGCGATGCGAATTTTCAGGCTGAAGTGCTGGATGCCAGCAAGACTCAGCCGGTGATGGTGGATTTTTGGGCGGAGTGGTGCGGGCCATGCAGGGCTCTTTCGCCGACGGTGGATGAGATTGCGGCGGAGCGCGCGGGCAAGCTGAAAGTGGTGAAGATGAACGTCGACGAGAACATGAACACGCCGGGGAAATACAATGTACGCGGGATTCCGACGCTGCTCCTTTTCAAGGGTGGTGAAGTGGCGGAGCAAATTGTGGGCGCCATGCCCAAGGCGAATATCGAGAAGGTTCTCGAGAAGCATTTGGGCTGAACGGGTATTTGAGAAATCATGACGCGAACCGAGCGGGCCGACGATGAATTGATTGTTGCGCATGTATACTTGTTTCGGCACGAAGCGGAGCTTGCGCGAGGGATGTTGGAGGCCGACGGTATTGAGGCTGCAGTCGTCGCGGATGACTGCGGAGGACAGAGGCCGCTGTTGGGTGCGATTGGCGGAGTGAGGTTGCTTATCCATCGGCGTGATGCAGAAAAAGCCAGGAAATTGCTGGAATGATCCCGGGCGGGCGTTGCGTCCCGCGATGGTAGTCCTGCCGTTCACCAAAGAAGGATATGAGGATTCGGCTTGGCGAAGAGTAGCCAAGCCACGAAGGCGAGAAGAATCACAACATTTACGATGACCACCTTGCGGTCGACCTTCATAGAACCGATTCTAACACCGTTCTGGCAATGACTCTATTTGTTGGCGCAGTGATACCTTGTTTTCCCGCCACGCCAAGCGTAGGATGGTGAGTCTGCGCTGGCTGTAATCTCTCAGGAATTTTCCAGGAAACAGGATTCGGTGGGCAAAGTGCGGCTCGACGTCAAAGGATGAGACGAAGCGGATGAAAGCGATCGCAGTGGTGGGCGCGCAATGGGGTGACGAAGGCAAAGGCAAAGTGGTGGATTATCTGGCCGCGTCGTTTGATTACAGCGCGCGATATGGCGGCGGGCACAATGCGGGGCACACGGTCATTATCAATGACCATAAGTTCGTGCTGCAACTGATCCCGTGCGGGATTTTGCGGCTAGGAAAAAAGGCAATCATTGGCGCGGGAGTGGTAGTGGATCCGGCGGCGCTGGTGGCGGAGGTGGATAGCATCAGGAAGGGCGGGATTGATGTGGAGGGGCGGCTGTTTTTGAGCAATCGCGCGCATTTGATTTTTCCATATCACCGCGAACTGGAGAAATCGGCGGAGGCGGCGCGCGGGCCACATCGTATTGGAACGACTTCGAGGGGAATTGGGCCGGCCTATGAGGACAAAATGGCGCGCTGCGGGCTGCGCGTCTGCGATTTGATGGATGAGGAGAGGTTCGCGCGGAAACTGAGGCGCGTGTTGGAAGAGAAGGATGCGCTGAGCAGAAGTTGTTTCGGGCAGCCGCTCGAAACGGTGGGGATCTTGGAAGCTTATCGCGAGCTGGGTGCGCGAATTCGCGGATTCGTGACGGACACGTCGGCGCTAGTGAATTGCGCGCTGGCGGAAGGCAAGTCGATTTTGTTCGAGGGCGCGCAAGGAACGATGCTGGATATTGATCACGGGACTTATCCTTATGTGACTTCGTCGAGCGCGACGGCGGGCGGTGCTTGCACGGGTTTGGGGATATCGCCGACGCGAGTGACGGGCGTGATTGGCGTGACGAAAGCGTATACGACGCGGGTGGGCGGCGGGCCATTTCCGACGGAGATGCCGGAGCTTGAGGCGCAGGCGGTGCGGGATCGGGGAAAAGAGTATGGCGCGGTTACGGGGCGTCCGCGGCGGTGCGGATGGTTGGATTTGGTGATGCTGCGGTATGCGATACAGATTAACGGGATCAATTCGCTGGTGGTGACGAAATTGGATGTTTTTGATACGCAGAGGGAAATCCAAGTTTGCGTGGGATACAGATACAAAGGATCGCGACTGAGCGAAATGCCGGCGGAGGTGGAAGTGCTGGCGGAAGTGACTCCGGAATACAAGACACTGCCGGGATGGCAAGCGGCGACGGATCACATTCGTGCGGCGAATGAGCTGCCGCGCGCGGCGAGCGATTATTTGAAGTTTGTGTCGGATTCGCTTGGCACAGAAATTGGGATGATTTCGACGGGGCCGGAGCGCGATGCAACGATTATTCCCACTGGAACAAAACTCGCAAGCTGGTTGTGAGCTTTCATGCAGTGCTTGTCTTATCAAGAAGCGCGAAAAAAAGTCATTGAAGCGTGCCGGGAGTTGCGGTATGCCCCTCCGATTGAAACCGTTGATCTGAACGATGCGGTTGGGCGCGTGCTGGCGCAGGAAATAGGCGCGGACCGCGATTATCCGCCATTTGACCGCGCGGCGCGCGACGGATTCGCGGTGCGTTCGGCGGATTGCCAACAAATCGGAGCGACGTTGCGCGTGATTGGCGAAGTTGCAGCTGGCGCTGGATTCTTGGACTCGGTGAGCACGGGCGAATGCGTGCGAATCATGACGGGCGCGGCGGTTCCAGTCGGCGCGGATGCCGTAGTGATGGTGGAGCAGACGCGTGCCGGCTCGGATGGCGACAGCGTTGTCATTGAGCGCAGCGCGACGGCGGGAATGAATTTTGCGCCGCGCGGCTCAGAAGCGCGCAAAGGCGATGTTTTGTTGAAGGCTCCGGCACGAGTCGGGGTTGCGGAAGTGGCGGTTGCGGCGCAAGCGGGACGCTCGAAACTGAGGGTCTATCGGAAACCGCGGGTGGCGATTCTATCGACGGGAAGCGAGATTGTGGACGTTGACGCTTGTCCGGGGGAATTTGAGATTCGCAACAGCAATGGAGCGTCCCTGGCGGTGCAGGTAAGATTTGCAGGAGGCGAGCCGGTTGCGCTGGGAAGCGCAGCGGACGAGATGGACGCGCTACGGCACGGCATTGAGCGAGGCTTGCAGGAAGATATTCTTGTGATCAGCGGGGGCGTGTCGGCGGGTAAGTACGATTTAGTTGAGCCGGTGCTGCGGGATTTGGGAGCGAAATTCGTTTTTGATTCGGTTGAAATTCGGCCCGGGCAGCCGACGGTATTTGCGATTTGCCAGGGAAAGCCAGTGTTTGGATTGCCGGGGAATCCGGTTTCGACACTCGTGACATTTGAATTGTTCGCTGCGCCTGCTGTGGATATTCTGGGCGGTGCTGAGCCGCGAAGTTTGCCACTGTTAAAAGCGAAGCTTGCGACAGGCGTCGAGCAGCATGCAGCGCTGACGCATTTCCTTCCTGCGCGGCTGGAATGGCCTAAGGGCGAAGCGACTGTGGCAGCGCTGCCGTGGCAAGGTTCCGGAGATATTGCGACGGTGGCGCAAGCGAATTGTTTTTTGGTGGTTGAGCGAACAAAGCTGAAACTTGCTGCCGGCGAATGGGCGGACGTGCTGCCGCGGCGCGGGATCCTATAGGAGAAAATGAAGCGGCGCGCAACAAAATCGCTGACACATTATGATGCGCGTGGCCGCGTGCGCATGGTGGACGTCACGCCAAAGGCAGCGACAGAGAGGAAGGCGACGGCGCGCGGGTTCGTGCGTATCGCGAAAAACGCATTGACAAAGGTGCGAGCGCTGAAGACGCCAAAAGGCAATCCATTGGAGGTTGCGCGAATCGCGGGAATTGCGGCGGCGAAGCGCACTTCGGAGCTGATTCCTCTTTGCCATCCGCTGCTGCTGACGCACATAGATGTTGCGACGGAGCTGTGCGAAAATGGAGTGGAGATCGTCTCGCAAGTGACGGCGACCGGGCCGACGGGCGTGGAAATGGAAGCGCTGACAGCCACAGCGGTTGCGGCGTTGACGCTTTACGATATGTGCAAGGCGATGGATCGTGGTATGGAGATTTCGGAGATTTGTCTGGTGGAAAAATCGGGAGGGCGGAGCGGCCACTACGTTAGGTCAGAATCCGCGCGCGGGCGGCGATGAAGGACGTAAAGGTTCTTGTAGTGGACGACAATCCGCTTGTGCTCGATTTGATCGCCAAAGGGCTCGACCCTCACTGCGACGTGCGCACGGCCGCCGATGGCGCGGATGCGCTGCTGAAAATCGTGGACGACACGCCGGACCTGGTGATGTGCGATTACCGGATGCCGGGGCTGGATGGAAGGCAGCTGTACGAAAAATTGCGGAGCCGGTTTGCATCGCGGCCGATTCCGTTCATTTTTTTATCGAGCCGCAGCGACATGGACGAAAAGCTACGGCCAATGGTGGATGGCGTTGAGGAATTCATTGCCAAGCCATTTTTTCTGCACGAGCTGGTTCGGCGCGCGAAGAAGGTGATTGACCGGTTGCAGTTGGAAAAATTGCAGAAGAGTTCGGCGCGACCCGGGGTGATTCAGGGACGGCTGGAAGAAATGAGCATGCTGGACCTGATGCAGTCGATTGAAATGGGCCAGAAGACCTGCAAGCTTACAGTGCGAAACGGCAAACAGACGTGCGAAATTTATTTTGCAGGCGGGCAATGCCAGGACGCGCAGATGGGAAAAGAGAAGGGCGAGCCGGCGGTGTATGAAGCCGTGCGGTGGACGGCGGGAGAATTCGAGATTGACTTCAATTCGTCGCCTTCGCGCACAACGATCGAGCGCTCGACGACTGGCGTGCTGATGGAAGCAATGCGGCTGATGGACGAAAGCCAGGAGCTTGCCGAAGGCCAGCCGGACACAGCAAAGAAGTAGCGGGTAGCGCAGCCACGCGATGCGAGTTTCCATTGTTACAGTGAGCGATTCGGTTTCCACGGGCAAACGCGAGGACCTTTCCGGCAAATCGCTTGCGGAGAAGTGCTCGGAACTGGGGTGGGAAGTGATTTCGCGTTCGGTGGTGCCCGACGATGAAATGCTGATTCGCACGCAATTGCTGGCGCTGGCGGAATGCGGAAAACTCGATGCGGTGCTGACAACTGGCGGTACGGGAGTGGGGCCGCGCGATGTGACGCCAGAGGCTACGGCCGCAGTGGTAACGCGGCACATCCCAGGCCTCGCGGAATTGATGAGGCAGACGGGTTTGCAGAAGACGCGAAATGCGGCGCTGTCGCGATCAATTTGCGGCGTGCGCGGCGAATGTTTGATTATCAATTTGCCGGGGAGCCCGCGCGGTGCGGTGGAGTCGTTTGAGGCAATCGCGCAATTATTGCCGCACGCCGTGGCTGTGCTGCGTGGGGCGCGGCACGATTGAGTTTTGGGGACCGCTAGCGGGGCGGTTTGGTGCTGGCATTGCGTCACTGATGGAGCCGAACTCATCGCGCAAGAATGTCGGAACGGTGGCAAAGCAGATCGCGATTGCCATGCAGATTCCATTTTCGCTGGTGGTGCCGATTTTTGTGGGCGGCGGCATCGGTTATTTGCTGGACCGCTGGTTGCATACGAAATTCATTTTTATGATTGTGCTGGGGATCGTGGGATTTGGGATTGGAATTCGCGAAGTGCTGCAACTGGCGAGCGCGGCGGACAAGAAGAATGAGTGAAGCGGAAACGACGACGATTGAGAGGCGGATCGAGCGGCTGATTGTGGCGCTGGGCGCGGCGATGACGATTGGGGCGGAAATCGGCTGGGGACGGTGGGCGGCAGCGAGCGCGGCGATTGGGGCAGTTCTTTGCTGGCTGAACTTTCGCTGGTTGCGGCAGGGTGCGGCAGGAGTGATGCGGCTGGGAGCTGCCCAAGCGGGCCAGGAAAAAGTGCATGTGCCGAGCAGCGTTCATGCGAAATTCTTCGGACGGCTCGTGTTGTTGCTCGTAGTCGCGTATGTTATTCTGGCGTGGTTGCGGTTGCCTGTGATTGCGTTTCTATGCGGCGCCGTCGCGGTGATTCCGGCGATTGTAATTGAATTGTTTTACGAGCTGGCGCACGGACGTCACCGCTGGAAGACGCTGTAATCTTAAGTTTCATTCGCTGGACCGAATCCAGATCATTCCTGTTGTGGGAGATTCATGGGCGAAGAGAAAGTTTTAGGTGTGACGAAGCTGGTTAACTGGCTGTTCGCCAAGCCAGCACTGGCGCTTTTTGCGCTGCTGCATTTGAAGCCGGCGAACCCGCAGTATCCGATTCCGAATTTTTTTGCGATGGAACTGGTGGTTTTCGCATTCGCGATTGTGTTTTTTCTGTGGCTGCGCGCGAGGATGTCTGTGGAGCGGCCCGGTGGGACGCAACAGTGCATGGAGTTTCTGCTGTCGAATCCAATGGGCGTGGGTGTGAAGGACTTGCTCGACGACATTGTGGGGCACGGATCCGAGAAGTATCTCTCGATTGTGGGAAGCATCGGACTTTTCATCTTGCTGTGCAATTTGGCAGGCGTTGTTCCGGGATTGATGTCGGCTACCGCCGAAGTAACTGTTCCGCTGGCGTGCGCGACGGTTGTCTTTCTCTATTATCACTGGGAGGGCGTGCGACATCACGGGTTGAATTACGCCAGCACGTTCATGGGTCCGAAGGATTTGGGATTCCCGTGGATTGTTGGCGTAATCTTCAAAGGGCTGATGCTGATCATCGAAACGATCAGCCATTGCGCGAGGGTGCTCTCGCTGACGCTTCGTCTTTGGGCCAATATGTTCGTCGGCGAATTGGTCTACTTGGTCTTCATGGGTTTGACGGTAGCGCTGACGCTGTACGCGGGCCACAAGAGTCCCATCGGCTATGTGACAGGCGTTCTTCCCGTCGGTTTCCCCTTCTTGCTGATTGTGCTGCACGTCTTCGAATCCATTTTGCAGGCATTCATTTTCACGATTTTGCCGATTATTTATCTGGCGTTTGCGGTTGCTGAGGAGCACTAGTCTGTGATTTTCTGCTGGCAGTGTGAGCCCGGCTGCACGGTGTCCGGGAACCACCTCCTGACGGCAAATTCATAAGAGGAGAAGACATGAAGCAAAAAATGGTATGGCTTTTGGTGGCGATAGCAGCGGCGCTGGTGCTTGCGCCAGTGACTTTTGCTCAGACAGGTGCGGCGGCGCCCGCGGGAATTGACTGGACGGATGTGGCGGCGGCACTGGGATTGGGGCTTGCAGCGCTGGGCTGCGGCATCGGCCAGGGCAAGGCCACGGCTTCGGCGTGCGAAGGAACGGCGCGGAATCCAGGCGCGAGCGGACCGATCCGAATTGCGTTTATCGTCGGCATCGCGTTTATTGAATCGCTGACGCTGTATGCGTTGGTCGTGGTTTTCGTGAAGTAATTCCACAAAGTCATTCGAATAACATTCAGGCCCGGAGTTTGGAAGACGAACTTCGGGCCTCTTCTTTTGTGCGCACAACTTGGGAGTGCACAAGAGTGTGCTCGGCCAGTTTGGGGTCGTGGGCGAACTGCTAGCAGGTTAATGCAGGGATTGCGCGGAGGCGATGGCCCACTGCATGACGCGGTCGGGGAGGATGCCGAGATAAATAGTTCCGATGGCAGTGAGGAGCAAGACGATGAACATGGGCGCATGCATCGGCGAAGGCGTCCATTCTTTGTTTGGTTCCCAGAAATACATGGCGACGATGACTTTCAGATAATAGTAGGCGCCAATCACGCTGTTGATGGCGGCGATGACGACGAGCCAAACGATGCGTTGGTCGACAGCCGCAGAAAACGCGTAGAACTTGCCGAGGAAACCAGCGGTAGCAGGCAATCCCAACAAGGAAAGCAGGAAAAGAGAGAAACACGCGGCGACCCAGGGTTGGTTTGTACCGAGGCCGGCGTAATCGGCGACGTCGAGGCGGCGCTCTCCCGTGCCGCCGACGTGCGCGACGATGAGGAATGCGCCGAGCGTCATGGCCGCGTAGGCGGCGAGATAGAAGAGTACAGCGGCGACTCCGATTTCAGACGCGGCGACGAAAGCGACGAGAATGTAGCCGGCGTGCGCGATAGAAGAATAGGCGAGCAGGCGCTTGACGTTGGATTGCACGAGCGCAGCGAAATTGCCGATACACATCGTGAGCACGGCAGATACCCAGATGGCCCAGAACCAGATGTGCGAGGCGTTGCCGAAGGCGCTGTAGAAAATGCGCAGCATTACGGCAAAGGCGGCAGCTTTTGGTCCGCAGGCGAGCACGGCGGTGACGGGCGTGGGCGCGCCTTCGTAAACGTCGGGCGTATAAATCTGGAATGGCGCGGCGACGACCTTGAAGCCGAGGCCGACGAAAATCAGGCCGAGGCCGAGGATCAGCAAAGCTCCGGATCCGTGCGCGGCGATCGCCTGGTTGATGGCTTCAAAGCGTGTGCTGCGCGTAGCCCCGTAGGTGAGCGCGATTCCGTAAAGAAAGAAGGCGGTCGCAAAAGAGCCGAGGAGGAAGTACTTGAGCGAGGATTCGTTGGACTTCAGCACGGTGCGACGGAAGCCGACGAGAATATAAGTGGAAATGGAGCTGATTTCGAGGCCCACGAAGGCGGTAATCAGTTCGTTGGCGCTGGCAAGGATTCCCATTCCGGCGGTCGCGAAAAGCAGCAGTGCATAGTATTCGCCGCGCTGGATATTTTCGTGATCGAGATAATCAAACGACCCGAGTATGGCGAGCGCTGCGACGACGATGACGATGCCGTGGACGAAGAGGCTGAAGACATCGACGCGGAGCAGGCCTGAATATGCGGAGCCCAAATGAGTGAACATGAAGCGCAGCGAGGCGAGCGCGACCAGAGTTCCGACGAAGGCCAGCCAGCCCATCGAGCGCTTGCGGCCTGCGGGGACGAACGGGTCGATGAGCATGATCAGGATGCCGAAGAAGCAAAGCACGATCTCCGGCGCGATGCGATAAAGATCCTGGAGAGGAGGAAACATTAAGGCCGGGCCTGCCTTTCCAAAGAGACACTGCGCAGCGCAAGTTCATGGGCGCTCGACGCTACAGCAGAAGCATGCGGCGCGGGTCGTGACCTTAGTGCGCCAACTTGATAGCCTCCCTTGTTGCTGACTTGCTGGAGCAGGGCAGTGGTGGTGGCGTCCATGCGGTGCGTGAACATGGGGGAGAAAATGCCCATGAACAGAATCACCAGCGACGCGACGATGAGAATGAGGCGCTCGCGAGGCGTAGCGTCGGGCAGCTTTTCATTTTTCTCGACGGTGACTTTTTCCATCGCCACACGCTGATACGCCCATAACAAGTAAACTGCAGAAAGGATCGCGCCTGTCGCGGCCCATGACGCCCAAGCGAAATGGTGAGAATCAAACACGCCGATCAAGATCATGAATTCGCCAATGAAGCCATTGAGCATCGGCAACGCCAGCGACGACAGACACGCAAAGAGGAAAAAGGCGCAGAGAATCGGCATCGGCTTGAGGAGGCCGCCGAATTCCTTGATTTCGTATGTGTGCCGGCGGTCGTAGAGCATGCCGCACACGAGGAAGAGCATTCCCGTCGAAACACCGTGGTTCAGCATCTGGTAGATGGCGCCTTCCATGGCGACGGGATTGAAAACGAAAATGCCCAGCACCACGAAACCGAGATGGCTGACGGACGTGTATGCAACGAGGCGCTTCAAATCATGCTGCACCATGGCGACGAGCGCGGCGTAAACGATTCCAATAATGGCCAGAACGGCGATGACTGGAGCGGCGCGATGCGCGGCTTCGGGGAAAAGCGGCAGGCAGAAACGAAGCATGCCGTAGGTTCCCATTTTCAGCAGCACGCCGGCCAGAATCACGGAACCAGCAGTCGGCGCTTCAGTGTGCGCGTCAGGAAGCCAGGTGTGAAGCGGGAAGAGCGGCACTTTGATGGCAAAGGCCAGCATGAAGGCGAGGAACATCAGCAATTCGGTATGCCAGGAAAGCGAAATCTGGCCGGAAGAAAGCATGGACTGAATGGCGACGAGATCGAAAGTGCCGGAGACGCGGGAGAGCCACAGAATCGCGACCAGCATCAGGATGGAGCCGAGCATGGTGTACAAAATGAATTTCAGCGCAGCGTAGATTTTGCGGCCGTGTCCCCAGATGCCGATGAGGAAGTACATGGGAATGAGCATCACTTCCCAGAAAAGGAAGAAGAGAAAAAGGTCCAACGAGCAGAAAACGCCAACCATGCCCATTTCGAGGACAAGCAGCATGGCGAAGAATTCTTTTACGTGCTCATGAATGCTGTTCCAGGAGCAGAGCACGGCGAGCGGCGTCAGGAACGTGGTGAGAATGACGAGGAAAAGGCTGATGCCGTCGATTCCCATGTGATAGTGAATATGAAGACTGGGAATCCAATCGTAAATTTCCTGAAGCTGATAGGAGCCGGTACTGATATCGAAGCCACGCAGAAGAAGCAGCGAAAGAATGAATTCGATGATGGAGGTGACGAGCGTGAGGCGGCGAATCCAGACATGGTCGTCGCCTTTGAGCAAGAGAAGCGCAAACGTTCCCAGCAGCGGGAAGAACGTCAGCACCGTCAGCAAATAGCCTTGATTCGCCACTAATGCACCATCCATACAAAGAAAACAGTAACTGCGATTGCTCCTACGACAACCCAGGTCGCGTAACTGCGAGTGTTGCCGCTCTGAATATGGCGGACGCCTCCACCCACGCCGCGCGAGAGGAACGCCAAACCGTTCACTGTGCCGTCGATCAGGCCGGTGTCGATGACTTTCCAGAGGACGTTGCGCGAGAGCCAGATGAGCGGCCCGATGATGACGGCGCCGTAAAGCTCGTCGACGTAATATTTATTCCAAATGAGCGTGTAAATGGGCTTTGTGCTGTCGGCCAATTTCTTCGCGGCAGCGGGCTTTAAAATGTACAGATAGAGCGCGATTAGAAAGCCGATAAAGGCGACGATGACGGCAATCGTCGTCATTTCGTATTCGAGGCCATGCGGAGGTTCATGCCAGCCGGGATGCAACTGCTGCGCGAGCGCCTCTGAGCCTCCAAAAACGGGATCGAGGAAACCCTTGAAGTAGTCCTTGCCTCCCCAGTACGTGGGAAGCACGAACCAGCCGCCAATCACGGACATGATCGCAAGGATGACAAGCGGCACGAGCATGACTTTTGGCGATTCATGGACGTGGACATGATGCTCATCGAAGCGCGGCTCGCGATGGAAGGTGAGGAAGATCAGACGGAACATGTAGCACGCGGTCAACAGCGCGCCGGCCATTCCGAGCGCGTAAAGGAGAAAATTGGAGTTCGTGCCAGAATACGCGTCAAACAGGATTTCGTCTTTGCTGAAAAATCCCGCGAAAAGAGGTGCGCCGGAAATTGCGAGCGTGGCCACGAGCATGGTTCCGTAAGTCCACGGAATTTTCTTGCGCAGGCCGCCCATCTTGAACATATCCTGCTCGCCGCCCATGGCGTGAATCACGCTGCCTGCGCACAGGAAGAGGAGAGCCTTGAAAAAGGCGTGAGTCATCAAGTGAAAAATTCCGGCGGCATAAGCGCCGACGCCGCAGGCCAGGAACATATATCCAAGCTGAGAAATGGTGGAATAGGCGAGAACTTTCTTAATGTCGGATTGCGCAAGGCCAATCGTGGCGGCGTACAGAGCCGTGACCGCGCCGATGATGGCCACAAAAAGCATGGCAGCGGGCGCACGGCTGAAGAGAGGATTCATTCGCGCGACCATGTAAACGCCGGCGGTGACCATAGTTGCGGCGTGGATCAATGCGCTGACCGGCGTGGGGCCCTCCATCGCGTCCGGCAACCACACATACAACGGAAGCTGAGCCGATTTGCCCACTGCGCCCGCGAGAAGCAAGAGGCAAATCACGGTGAGATAGCCCCAGTGGTGCATACTCTCGATGCCCATGTGATTGACAGCGGCGAACATTGACTTGTAATCGACGGCTTTGAAGAGCCAGAAAGCCATCAAAATGCCGATGGTGAAGCCGAAATCGCCGATGCGCGTGGTGATGAAAGCCTTCTTGCCAGCGCTGGCGGCGGAATGCTTGGTGAAGAAAAAGCTGATCAGCAAGTAGCTGCAAAGGCCAACGCCTTCCCATCCAACGAACAGGAGCACGAGGTTCGCGGACATGACCAGCGTCAGCATGAAGAACATGAACAGGTTCATTTCCGCGAAAAAGCGGTAGTAGCCCTCTTCGTGCGCCATGTAGCCGATGGAATAGATATGGATCAGCATGCCGACGAAAGTGACGACGCCGAGCATGACGATAGTGAGCTGATCGATTTGCAGAGCGAAATCCACGCGGAAATTACCGGCGGTCATCCACGTGAAATAGTCTTTGATCCACGGGATTTGCGTGGAAGACAGTGCGAAAAACTCGCGTGCCAGCTCCAAGTAAGCGATGAAGGCGAGCACAGGGAAGCCGACACTCGACAGATTCACGAGCTTTTTGGGCCAGTGGCGGCCGGCAAGCAGCGTGAGCATCGACCCTGCCAGAGGCAGGGCCATAATGATCCACAAATGGTCAAGAATGAACATTCGCCCCTGGAACAGCTTAGAATTTCAGCAAATTCACGTCTTCCACGTTCAGCGACTTGCGATTGCGCGCGATCACCATGACGATGGCCAGTCCCACGGCCGCTTCCGCCGCGGCGACCACGATCACGAAGAAAACGAAAACCAGGCCGTCGAGCTGATTGAATTCGCGGCTGAAGGCTACAAACGCGAGATTCACGGCGTTGAGCATCAGTTCGATGGACATGAAAATCGTGATGATATTGCGCTTGAAGACAAATCCGATCACACCCAGGCCGAAAAGCACACCACTCAAAATCACGTAATAGGAAATCGGCACCATCAGGCGGACTCCTTCTTTGCGAGCACAAGCGCGCCCAGAATGGCGATAAGAATCAAAATCGAAGTGAGCTCGAAAGGAAGGACGAATTCCGTGAAAATTTTCATGGAAAGCGCTTCCGTGGAAGCCGGTACCGGCGCAGCAAACGTGCCGCCAGCAGCCATTCCTGCGCGGCCAACATATTCATGGAAAAGCGAATAAATCATTTCGACAAGGAACAAAAACGCCAGAGGGATGCCGACCCAGCGCGCGAGACGGCTTAAATTGGTGCGGACTTCGACTCCGGCGTTGAGCAGCATGATTACGAAAACGAAAAGAACCATGATGGCGCCGGCGTAGACCAGGATTTGTATTGCCGCGATGAATGCTGCACCGAGCAGCAGATAGAGTACCGCGAGCGCAATCATCACGAGCACCAGCGAAAGCGCGCTGTGAACAGGTTCGCGCGCGAGAATCAGCCCAATCGCGCCGAGGACCGCAAAAATTCCGCAAATGATGAACACAATCATCGGGATGCTCATGGATGCCACCCCATGACGACGAAGAAGCCCGTGGCCACCAAGTTAATCAGCGAAAGCGGCAGCAGGAATTTCCAGCCAAAGGACATGAGCTGGTCATAGCGGAAGCGGGGAAGCGTTCCGCGTGCCCAAACGTAGAAGAAGAGCAGGAAAAATACTTTCGCGATGAACCAGAACGGCCCTTGAATGATGGGCATAACGCTAGCCCACGTGCACAAATATCCGACGCCGATGCAGACGATGCCGAGAACGGGAAAGACAGCTTTGGCGTTCCACTGAACGCTACGGAGCCCGCCGATAATCAGCGCGAGTCCACCGAGAATCAATCCGGCGGCCGGAAGGTAAAGCTGCCAGCGCCACGCGCCGGTTTCCGGGAAGGGAGAGAGCCAGCCTCCGAGGAAAAGCAGCGTCGCGAGGCAGGAGACTGTGATCATGTTCGCGTATTCGGCCATGAAGAACATCGCGAATTTGAAGCTGGAGTACTCCGTGTGGAAACCGGCAACCAATTCCGTTTCGGCTTCAGGCAAGTCGAACGGAACGCGGTTGGTCTCTGCAATCGCCGCGGTTAAATAGCAGATGAAGCCCAGGAATTGCGGAATGATTTCCCAGCGCGGGAAAAAGTGATACCAGTGGCCGGACTGATGACCGACGATGTTATAAAAGTCGAAAGAGCCGGCGAGAAGAATTACGCCGACAACAGAAAGCGTCAATGACACTTCGTAGCTGATCATTTGGGCGGAGCTGCGCAGGCCGCCCATCAAGGGATATTTGCTGTTTGACGACCATCCCGCTAGGGTTACGGCGTACACGCCAATCGAGGAAATTGCAAACAGCAGAATGAGCGCGATGTTGCTATGGGAAATCACCAATTGCGTCTGCTGGCCCAAGACATCGATGGACGCAGGGCCAACGGGAATCAGCGCGAGAGTGGTCAAAGCAAGCGCGAGAGCGAGGAACGGCGCAAGCAGATAAGAAACTTTATCCGCCGTGGGCGGTACAACGTCCTCTTTGAAAAGGAACTTGATGCCGTCAGCGAGCGGCTGCAACAGGCCGTGCGGACCAACCCAGTAAGGTCCCCAGCGCGACTGAAT
>JASHRN010000249.1 GCA_030037335.1 Candidatus Acidiferrales bacterium
AGCATTGCGGGAACGGCAGCAATCCAATAGGCGTGCGTTGCGAGCATGCCGTATTCGTAGGCGGAACTGGCCCAGCCCATCAGCTCGAGCGCGCCGAGATTCGCGGAGATGAAGCTGAGGCCGGCAATCCAGGCAGTCATTTCGCGGCCGGCCATGAAAAAGTCCTCGCCGGTGTTCGCGTGCTTCTTCAGATAGAAACCGATGCCCAAGACGAGGGCGAAGTAAAAAACAATGATAACGATGTCGACTGGGGAAAGATGAGCGAGACGCGCTGAGGCCGCGAGGATCAGCGCAGGGGTCATGCTGTCGCGGACCGAAATCGAGAATCCAAGCTCTTACTTGGGGTGATTTGAATTATTTCCGGTGAGTCGATCGTGCGACTGGGCATTCGGACGGTGAGTATAGCGCATCCGCTGGGCGCCACTTCAAAATTGCGCCCAACGGATGCGGCGAAGAGCTGAGCCACGGAAATCCTAGAAATCAATCCTCGCGCGAAGCTCGACTGCACGGGGACTGTTGATCACGTTGGCTTGGCCAAATCCGAAATCCAGGACCGAATTCGGATGATACCCCCCGACACCGTCGCTAATCCCCCAATTCGGGTGATTAAAGGCGTTGAGGAACTCGCCCTGCAACACGAACGCTACATTCTCCCGTATGTGCGTGGACTTGGTGAGCGCCAGATCGTCATCGAAAAAGTGCGGCCCGTAGAGCCAAATATGCTGGCCAAAAGTTCCCGGCGTCGTGTTTGGAGTCAGATATTGCGGATTGGCCACGCCGTTCGAAAGATACTCAGGATTGATACCATTCTTGAACGCGGCTCCGGGCACATCGTAGGTACCTACGGCGCTCTGCAGTTGGGATGTGGTGACGTTGTGCAAGATCACACCACCGTCGCCATAATCGTTGAACGTTTCATACCCTCCGTCTATCCCAAAAGGAGAGCCTGTCTGGAAGGTCAGAATTGTTCCAATATTCCAGCCGCCGACAAACTTATCGACCAGGTTGTTGCTATTGAGGAAGCTTCGCCCACTCCCGAACGGCAGATCATAAGTGCCGCTAACGTGCACTACTTGCCGGATATCATACGGATTCGGTCCATATCCTGTCCGCGGATCCCGAAGGGTATAGATATTCGAGTATCCCTGCCATTGGCCGTTGGGCTCGATACCGAGAGCGTGGCCCCAAGTGTAATTCGCATCGAACTCCATCCCATGCCAGGGATTCTGGCGGAACTCCAACTGCAACGCGTTGTAATTTCCGTAGCCCGCATCGGTCATGTACAGAATCTGGCTTCCCGACATGTAGGGATTGGCTTGGAAAAAGTTGATCGGATAGCCGGCGCCTGCGCCGGTGTAACCCAGTTGTGTGACACACGGGCTAAAGGACGAACCGACAAGGTTGCAGAAGTAAGGTGCGTTGCCATGAATGCTGTCGAGCGTGCCCGCCATGGCCCCCGCCTGGCCTTGGAGCAGCCAATTGGTAAATTGCGAGTTTCCATAATCGATGAACGGAATTCCCGCCCCGCCGCTGGGCTCGCCAGCGAAGGCCGCGTCAAAAATCGGAAGAACCACCTGACCAGTCAGGCCGTTATTGGCAAAGCTGCAGTTGCCGGCGCCAACGCATCCTGGATTGGCGGCAGTGTAGATTGCCAAGTTCTGCTGTGCGGCTTTGAATTGCGTCAAGAAGCCATTTTCGAAAATATTCGCTTCGTTTGGATCTTCCAAAATCCATTCGTGGACTGTATGGCTGCCGATATAGCGCGCCGAGATCACGTTATCGTGACCCAGCTGCCGCTGGACTCCGAAGTTCCACTGCTGAACGTAGGGCTGGCCGATGTTCTGGTCGATGCCGCTGAGGCCATTTCCGAACCAGGTCTGCGTCGACTCAGGGACGGTAGTTTCATATTCTGGCAGACTGTAAAAAAACGGCGGGAGCGTGTCACCGAGTGCCAAGGACCCAGGGGCAAAAGTACCAGTTGGCTGAGCCTGACCAGCGGCAACCGCAGTCGGGCTCAGCGAGAAATATTGATAGTAGGCGAATCCGTAGTTGGAAGCGGCATCCCAGTAATACTGTTGGGGTTCCGTGAATCTTCGCAGCATGAAGCCTGCCTGGACCACCGTATTACCGTCACCTAGCTTGCCAAGCCAGCTTGAACGTGGATTCCATGCGACGCCGACTTCCGGTTGAGGGCTAACGTTCCACGGATTGTAAACGTGCTCTCGTGCATCGTAAGTGGGGTCCATGATTCCGTCCAACACGCCCGGATTGAAGATGTTCCCAACTCCCGAGGGTCCCCAAATTCCCGCGTTGTCGGGGCTGTGATAAGCGCCAGTCAAATCGTGGTTGTCCCCAGTGAAATCCCAACGCAAGCCGTAGTTGAAGGTCAACGTAGGCTTCACATGCCACGAATCATTGAAATACAAGCCCCAAGTCTTCATCAACTCATCCAACGGATATTCGCCTACGTGCGTGAAGAACTGTCCGGTTGCGAGGTCCAGGGGGAAGCCGCTGCCACCACCTGGATTCACCGCAGAAATTCTGCCGACAAGAGTAGCGTATAGGTTCTCGGCATCGGTCCGATCCTGTTGTGCAGCACTCGAAAAATAGCCCTCGAAATCGCTCAAGGCTGGATCGCCGGTCGCAAGGCCCAAACTATTGCTGACGATGCCGTCCGGTGGATTCCAGTAATGATCTTGCTCGCGCCACCAATTCACGCCAAAGTTAAAATTGTGCGCGCCATGCTGCCATGTCAGGTTGTCTGAAAAGTTGAAGACCGGATAATAGGTTGTAACCGGCAAATTGGGGAAGGTCTGACCTGAATCCCCAGAATACCCAATTGGCCAGAAGACTCGCTGCTGAGTAAGGTACTGAGTGCCGACGCCGTATGCATACCAATCGGCATCATAGAGGAACCCACCGCGAAACTGATTGAGCATCGTTGGCGAGATGGTCCAATCCACACCGAGCCCGGTCGTATAGTTGTTAAATTTGTAAGATCCACCGAGGCTGGTGTACGCCGAACCAGGGAATGGAGGCGCATCTGCGCCTGGCTGGTTCCCCTTCGTCACGTTCCAGTTGACGTCCACACGCAGTTTTGGAGTGATGTTATAGTCAACACGAGCAGCAGGAAAATAAGTCGTGGTTGGAGAAGGCACGAACCACGCGACTTGGTCGTAGTTAGGATCTGAAGTGACGGTTTCCTTTGCGCTTGCGACCGCGCTGTTGATACTGGAGATCTCTGATGCGATAGTCGGGTTTATCGTGGTAGGCAGGCCGTTGGGCTGAGCCACTTGCGTGAAGAGATTGACCTGTTGCCCCGTGGATTCCGTCAGTATTCCTTGTTGAGCGGCAGGTGTCAGAACAGAATCCGTGGCTGTGTAACCGCCGGGCTGCTTGGACATAGCAAAGCTGCCAAAGAAGAAAAGCTTGTTCTTGAGGATCGGTCCGCCAACATTTCCTCCGAAATCATTGAGGATGAGAGGATTGCGCGGCAGGCCTTCGGCATTGTTTGTCCAGCTATTCGCGTTTAGTGCAGCATTTCGAAAATCTTCATAGACACCGCCGTGATACCTATTCGTGCCGTTCTTACTAACGAATGTTTCTTGCATAGCGGACTGGCCGTAGCCTTCGCTCACATTGAGCTGGCCGGTGTCCACGGTCATTTCCTGAATATCTTCAAGGCGCGCCTCAACATTCGGGTAGGCATTGCCATCGAACTTCATGCGGGCGCTCGAAGCGACCACGCCATTGATGTTATTTCCCTGCGCAATCACCGGCAGGCCGTTCCACGTATTCGTGCCGTAGCCGCCGTTTACTGACGGCGAAGCTGCATACCCGGGGGTCAGGAACGCGAGGCTTGTAATATCCCGTCCTCCCAGAGGCAGATCCTCGATCTGCTTCATGTCAATTGTCGTGGAAATAGCATCGCTCGTGGTCTCGAGCAGCGGAGTTACCGCCCCATTGACTTTCACCGTCTGAGCGGCGGCGCCGATTTTCAAACTTACTCTAAGGTCGGTCACGCGGTTCGCCTCGGCAATCACGTCATTAAATTCCTGGCTGGCAAAGCCGCCCTTGCTTACAGTGAGGGTGTAGGTTCCGATTGGCACACCCGCAAAACTATAGGTTCCGGCGTGCGTCGTTTTTCCCGTTGTTACCACGTTCGTACTCACGTTGGTCAGAACCAATTCAGCGTCGGGAACAACTGCTCCACTCGCGTCGAGGACGCTTACCGTCACGGTCCCGACAGTCGTTTGACCCCAGGCGGGCAACACGGAGAGCGCGAAAACCGCCATCAAGCAAATTGCCACACCACTGCAAGCGCGAAAAAAACTGCGCGACATAGAAGCCTCCTTGAAGATCAGGCGCGGACGAAGCGCCGCGAAATCAATGCGGAATCGTTTGACGACTGCAAAATTGAACGGACAAAGCGAACCGGAAAAACGCGGCACGTACTGAAAAAACCGTGTAGCAATAGCAGCGCGGGAAAACCCGAGAGGACGCTGCATTCGGGGCACTGAAAGTAAACGTTTACTCAAACAGCTCACCCCAAGTACACCTAGTCACCCAATGATGCCTGATTTTTACAATCCACGCACCTCCATTGTCAAGGTAAATTTTGGAATTTTGCGGATTCGGCGATCTCTGAGGTACTTCGCGTGACTCCTTGCCTGGAAAATATGAATTAAAGTGACCGGCGATTATTCAAAAGTGGTAAGCGTTTACAGGATATGTTGAGGACGAAGAAGCGGAGGGGGGACGGGTCAGGTTGCGACGACGGGCGACCGGAAATTGTGCTAGAAAGGATTCAGTCCTGCTGAGTCATAAAGGTTGCGGCATGAGACACCAAGAGCATCAAGCCATCCGGCGGGTCGAAGTTCGGCTGCCTTTCACGGTCCTCGCTGCCGCTACGCTTTTTCTCATGATGGGGCTAGTGGAGTCCGCCCGAGCTAAGGCGATGATCGGATCCCAGCCTGAAGGTGCTTTCCAGCAGCAAACAGCTGCGGAATCGGAGCTCCGTACCGGCATCCAGTTGACGCAAAATGGTCGTTTCGAAGATGCCATTCCTCACTTGCTCGCGGCGCAAGGGCATGTCGCCGATGAATATGCAGCGAGTTTTGATTTGGCCTTGTGTTACGTGGGAATCGGGAAATTCAAGGATGCAGTCGGGGTTCTGAGTTCATTAAAGGATGAAGGTCATGCGACGGCGGCGGTAAATAATCTGCTGGCGCAAGCGTGGATAGGCGCAGGCGAGCCACAAAGAGCATTCGCCGCTTTCCAAGCAGCCGTCCAGGAGACACCAGACGATGAAAAGCTCTATGTTCTGGTGGCGGACCAGTGTATGGCGAGCGGAGCCTACGACCTCGGAATGCAGGTCGCTGACATTGGATTGCAGCACCTGCCGCGTTCTGCGCGGCTTCATTATGAACGAGCCGCATTTTCCACGTACGAGAATCAGGTCGAGCAAGCATCCTCGGAGTATAAAATGGCCGCAAGGCTTTCTCCAAAAAGCGACATTTCGTATATGGCTATCGCGCAAGATGATTTACTTCAGGGAAAAATTCAGGATGCAATCCAGGTGGCGCGCAAAGGAATCGAGAGCGGCCACGATAATTACATTCTGCTGACGATCTTCGGCGATGCGGTTGCGCGAGCGGGAATTTCTCCGGGCGAGGCCCTTTTCTCAGAGGCCGAACAGTCGCTGACAAAATCAATCGCAAAACGGCCGCGCTATGCGCCGTCGCAGCTCGCGCTGGGGGAACTGTTGCTTGACGCAGGGCGAATGGATGACGCAATCAGCCATTTGGAACAGGCCCGGGCGCTCGCACCGGCGGATCCAGCGGTGTACTCGCATCTGGCAATTGCCTATCGGCGCGAAGGTCGAGCCAACCAAGAGCAACAGGCATTGGCGACGCTCTCGAAACTGAATCAGCAGCAAGCGCAAAAATACAAAACGGATTCTCCGAACAAAGCTGGTTACGGGGCATCGGCGCCGGCGAATCACAAGCCGCTTCAATGACGAGAAATTTACAGGCGGCTTAAATACCGGGACGAACTCGCGGAAACGGGCGCTGGACGAGCCCGATTCCTTCCTTCACAGATATGATCTGATCCGCAGGGATGGCTTCGAGCTTCGTTGTTGCGCCGCTCGGCCAGTCAATTTGCAGCGAATCGATTATGCGGCGACCTCCAAGGCCAAAGTGAAGCCGCGGATCCTGCGCAGACTGGTAGCTCATTCCGCCTTTTTTTTGGTCATAGAGAATTAGGTTCCCGGCTACCGCTTTGACGCGCGCGCCAATGGCATCCCGATTCGATTTTGTTCCGATCAGGAAAATTTCGAGCCAGTGGTTCGCATTCCCTCCGTCATTGCGGAGCAACTGAGGAGCCTCGCCATTGTTATTCACGAGAACGTCCAGATCGCCGTCATTGTCGAAATCTGCGATCGCCGCGCCGCGGCTTACGCGTGGCAGCAGAAAATCGGCGCCCAGGGCATTACTGACATTTTGGAACGTTCCGTTCCCCAGATTTCTGAACATGAGCTTTGGTTCAGCATAGTGGACAGAAGAGTTGTAGCGTTGGATGTTATCGAGAACGTGCCCATTGGCCATGAAAATGTCGGGCCAGCCGTCATTGTCGTAATCCATAAACCGCGTACCGAAGCCGCTCATGTGAAATGTGGCATATCCGAGCTGCGATTGCATGGTGTCGTCATCGAATGTGCCGTCTCCACGATTGCGATAAAAGCGGGCGAGTTGCGAATCGAGGTGTGTGACAATTAAATCCATTCGACCGTTCCCTGTCGTATCCGCAGCATCGGTTCCCATTCCCGCTTCGGGCAAACCGTCAGCGCTTACAGCGACTCCGGCAAAATAGGCAACCTCGCGAAATGTCCCGTCCCGATTGTTATGGAATAAGAAGTTCGCCATGGAATCGTTGGCAATAAAGATGTCCTGCCAGCCGTCATTGTCATAATCGAACGTGACAACGCCGAGACCATTGCCGGGCTTCAGTCCAACGCCAGATTTTTGGCTTACGTCTGTGAATGTTCCGTCGCCGTTGTTGTGGAAAAGGGTGGGAGGCTCACCATTGTAATCATCCGGGTGGCAGTAGCTGCGCATGCCGGGGCCATGATCGCCACACCAGAAATTTCGATTTGGCGACCAGTCCACATAGTTTGCGATCACCAGGTCGAGATGACCATCGTTATCGTAATCAAACCACGCTGCGCTGGAGGCCCAGCGACCGGAGTTCTTAACGCCGGCGTGGGCGGTTACATCAGTAAATGTGCCGTTGCCATTATTATGGTAGAGAATGCATCTCCCATAGCCGAGCACCAATAAATCTGGAAACCCATCGTTGTCATAGTCGCCCACGGCAACACCCATGCCGAACAAGCCCTCCGCTCCCACGCCAGCTTTTTCCGTTACGTCAGTAAACGTTCCGTCTCCATTATTGCGATAAAGAGCGCTGTGCAAAGGATGAGGCGGTGTGTAAAGGCGTGTCGCCGCGCCGTTGACGAGATAGAGATCGAGCAGGCCGTTCTGATCGTAATCGATCCACCCACAGCCGGAGCCCATGGTTTCGATCAGGTATTTCTCCGGAGATGCAGCGTTATCGTGCCGGAAATGAATTCCGGCAGCCGCAGCAACGTCGACGAACTTAACCTGTCGAGGCCCGTGTTGACTCGCCCGAAGTAACGGAGGAACGGCGGCCGTCAGGCCCATGTACTTCAATAGGTCTCTTCTGGAAATTCCGGAGGAACTTTTCACCAAGAGGTCTCAATCAAGAAATGCAAAACGCTCGCAAGCGTACATCATCATTTGTGTGACTGTTTCCAGCTTTCCATATTAGATGGATACTTCCATCGGATGCCCTTCAAAAACAATTTCCCACGTCGTCTGGCCGGCTTTGATTTCCATGTGTCGCCGCAACGGTGGCAGCATCCGCGATTTCGGCGCGAGATACATACTCAGCACCCGCTTTGAATCATTCCATTCCATCTGAATGCCCATCCACTCGCCTCGGCGGTAGTTAAAAGATTTGCCATCATCTTCATAAAGCAAAAACGAACCGTCAGCGCCCGGATAAATGGTTACGGACAGCGGCCCATCAACTTTCTCGCCTATGTATTGTTTCACAGGACCCAGAGGTACGATGGCTCCAGCGCGAACGAAGAGCGGCAAAGTCTCCAGAGCAATTTCGCGGCTGATTTCGCGGCCTCCTTCTAGCCGTTTATTCGTCCAGAAATCGTACCAATCACCGCGAGGCAAATAGACTAGCCTCGAAGCCGCTCCCTTTTCATACACCGGTGCCACCAGAATATCTCGTCCCCAAAGATATTCGTCGTCCCGCGCAACAGCCACAGGATCGTCAGGATAATGCAGCCAGAGCCCGCGCATAATCGGCATGCCGGTGATAGAACATTCGTGAACAGCGCTATAGAGGTAAGGCATCATTCTGTAGCGAAGCTCGAGATATTTCCGGCAAATCGGCTCAACCTGAGGATTATGAAGCTGGCTCGCATCGGGAATTGCCGCACCACCGTAATTGCTTATTTCGATCGGACCGGGATCGCCTGTATCCCAACCCCATGGCAAACGCAACTTCCAGGTGCGTCCGTGACAACGGAACAGCGTGCAGAACGCGCCGAATTGAAACCACCGCAGATAAAGTTCTGCTGTGAATTCCTTTGTAGGAACGAACCCTCCAATGTCCGTGCCCCAGTACGGAATGCCCGAAAGCGCTGTATTGATGGCATTTGGAATGTGAGTCTTCAACGTTTCCCATGTTGAATAAACATCGCCCGACCACAAAAACGATGCATACCGTTGCATCCCAGCATATCCGTTGCGGTGAAGGGCGTAGGGACGCTCGTTCGGGCGGTCGATTTGCGGCCCCTCCCAATACATCCGGTTACGCGTCAAACGCGACGCGGCGTCGAGCGGATCACCTTCATCCGGCCACCAGCCATCGACGCCCATCGCGAAATCCTTGCGATGTGCATCCCAGTAGCAACTCGCTGCCGTTTCATCGAATCGCGCCAACGAACATCCATCATGCACGGTGCCGTGCAATGTGCGCGTGAGAATTACAGCATGCAGAACAGCGTGAAAATTCTCGCGATGAAATTCGCTCAGAATTGTTTTTGGATCGGGGAAAACTCGCGAATTCCATTCGAACGAACCGTTCTCAGTATTCCATCCCGACGGGCAGAAACCAGTGCCGAGATAAATCAGCGCATCGCACGGAAGCTTCTTGTCGCGAAACGTCTTCGCCTCGTCGAGAATCTCCTCGCGGCTGGCGAGCGTACGATGAGATTGCTGATAACCTAGACTCCACAGCGGAGGCATCTCCGCATGTCCGGTCAGGCGCGCATATTCAGACATGATCGTTGCCGGCTCGCGCGCTGTTACGAAAAAAATGTCAAGCGGCAGCGCATGATCCAGCTCCTTCGCTTCGAATTTGCTCGAATCGCCGGTGAAATCAAATGTGCCATACGGCTGATGAATGAACATCGCCCAACCGGAAGTCCCAATGAGCCAGGGGATTGGAAGCCTTCCGCCGTGCGTCGCGAGTTTGTAACCGCCCTGCCCGCTGCGCATTGCCTCAAACGAACCACGGCGGTCAAATTGCGGCCCACCCTCGCCAAGGGCCAATAAGGGAGCGTTCCCTGTCGCAAAAGCAACGGCGCCGGTTTCGCGATCGACCGTCAGTTGTTGAACTGTCCCCGCTGAAGCGCTCTCAATTGTGAACGTCAATGGTTGATCGCTGATGCGGATCGTCACGTCTCGAGACTTTACGGTTTGCGGATGTTGAGTTCCGCGCCATTTCGAGATTGGCTCTCCCCATGATTGCCGGACGAGAGAACCATCGCTGGGAATTGTGCCGACCGAACCATCCTTGATAGGAAGGATGCTCAACCGGAACGTGTGCTCGCTGACCGTCGTAATTTGAACCTCTACGTTGCGACCAGCAACTTGAAAACTTTCAGTCGCCGCTCCTTCTTGCGCAGGCAACATATATGCTGCGCACGCCGCGGTCATTCCTTTCAGGATTTCTCGGCGTCCATATTGTTTGTTCACCTGCGCCTGCCCTCTGCGCTCGACTTCTGAACGCTTGTCGAGGCGAGTTCGACCCAGGTCACATCCTTGGTGAGCGGCACGGCGTAAGCGTCGCGCACAACTTGAAACGGTTTTGATGGTTGATAGGTTCCGACGCCAGCGATCTTTGCCGGTTGCTGGATCCGCAGGAAGGCCGTCGGTGTAAAATCTGTTGATGGAGCGAGGGCAATTCGTACCACGTCTGTCTTGGCATTCAACTCGACACCGTCGAATTCGCCGGCATCGAGCGTCAGCCAAAGACCAATCGGGGCGATGTACACGCGCATTCGGAAGGAATCGAGCGGAGTCACGCTGATTTTTTCTCCTTCCACACGAATGTTTCCGCCAAAAGCCAACCAACCAAACTCAGGTTTTTTCACAATGTAAGTCGCGGTGTTCAGAGCATGTCCAAAGAAATTTGGGCCGTAATCGCCCGAATAGGGATCGAATTTCAGCATGTCAGGAAACGCGTGAAACGCAACTGACGCGAACCCATCCTGATCAATGTCGGTCAGAGCGCCCATGGTTCCACCGTACCCTACGCGCAGAAGGTAAAAATCATCCGGGTGCTCGCGATAGTCGGCGAGCAGTGGCATGGCATTAATTCCGGAACCATAGTGATGAAGTTGACGCTCGAGTCGTTGAATCTTTCCCGCATAAATAAAATCCCAATATCGACGGGCGCTTCCGTTGTATCCCCAGCTTGGTATCGTCGGGTCGTAACCGAGGATGGCATCGAGCGTTTCGTTGGCTTTGTTTTCATAACCGAAATATTTCATCCACGCATAGACTTCTTCTTGTCCCGTTGAGTCCCATGGCATCTCGCTGCCGAACGGATACGCTTCCTGCTTCCATCTGTCTGCGCGCTCGCGCATCACCTGTTCGAGGTAGTCTGCCTGTCCGGTCATACTTTCGCGCCGGAGGTCTTGCAGGATCTTCACGAAGACGTCGCCTTCCATTTGGCCGAAGCGTGCCAGTCCGGGAGCAAACTCAGTCATCGCGATGGATGTCCGGTAAGCATGCATCAAATACCATTGCCAGGAATGATCGGTGACGAGGCCTTGATGATAGCGCGCCAGCCGGTATAGCGCCCAATACGCCGCGGCAACATGCGGGTAGTTATAGGAACGATCTACCGTCTCTGACTGCTTTTTGTCCCAGCTTGTCCAACTGCCCCAATCAACGTCGTCTCGGTAATAACTTCCGAGCACGTCGCCCGGTTGATAGTAGAAGAGGCTCTTCCTCACGCCATAGCGGTACTCATCTCTCTTGTATTGAATACGGCCCCACAAGACCTTATCGACAAATTGTTGATACTTGTCGAGCTCCTCTTTGTCGGGCTGGCCAAATTCTTTCATGATGGCCGCAAGCCACGAACCCGCACCGCCTTCGTCACTCAGACCTGCGATCCAAACGCGGGGATCTTGCGTGACAATGGCGTTTGCTTGCCGGTCATAGGTCATCACTGACGGGCTGCGATGAAAGGGGTCGTTCGGATCAACAAACCATTGCTTGGTCATCAAGAAATGACCCAAATCGGTGACCACCTGCGACTCTGGTTTGATCACGAAGTAGCTGATCGTCTGCTCCAAGCCGTTCTGATACGTGATCGTCAACCGCGACCGGCCCCACGTGTGCCCGCGCAGCGTGTAGGACTTCCAGCCCGAGGCTGTGTGCGAATCTCTCCGAATGGTGATTGCGCCTTCCGGATCAACGCTCATCGACCGAATCGGCTTCGCGTATTTCAGGAATAGCCGCGCGTCAATATCCATGGGTAGAACATATCCGGGCACTCCAACCGCAACTGGCCGACCACTCGCAGCGAGCGTCTTCTCAATGTCGGAAATTGAATCGGAGAGCAGGAACTTAACTCCATATGTTTTTGACTCGCCTGGCGCGAGGCTCAGCAGGCTCGGAGGATTCCACGGTTCGGCGTTTTTCCATTCGTTTTCGGCGTATGCTGTGCTGTGAACCATCCAATCGTAAAATCCCTCGAAGGTCACTCCGCGCGGCGTCGGATCATTGAAAATTTGCACCGCGCCACCAGGTCCGCGGTCATCCAGGATCGGTTTATAAGCTTCAAATGGCGTTTTGCCATCAGGCACCACCAATAGCGCCGGCCCGTGGCCGTTCAACCGCGTCACTTGCAGGTAGCCGGCGTCTTCGCCGATATAGGGATCGTAAAAAGAGCACTTCCCGTGTGCTTCTTCCAGACTGCGGTCTGTCAGCACGTTATTGAAGATCATCGGAATGCCGAGCGCGCCAATCTCCACAACATGATTGGCGTTGTTTTCCAGCGTGAATTGCAGTACGAGTTTGCCGCGCTCCAGCGCCCAGGTGCGAGTGAGCTTCAGCGGAAAATCCGCCGGAAGCGTGGCCGCAAGGTCTGCTGCCGCTAGAACGTTCCCGGATGCCGTGAGCGCTTTGACCGGCTCGCGCGAAAACGCGGTCGAATAGCTCTTCCAGTCTCCCGACATCCCGGTGCGCAGCCGAAAATCAATATCGCCAAGATGGTAGTAGCCGTTCTGTGAGCGCTGCACGAGCAAATCGCCAGGGGTGAAATCAAAGCCGCCGGCGCCTTTCGGCTTGAGCGCTGCGACCGTTTGCGACGAGCGCACGAGACTCAAGTCGAAGTCAGGCGTCTCGATGGAAAACGTTCCCTGCGCGAGCATACGGCCTGGCACCGTTGTGGGCGTGCCTCGCCTACCCTGTGCTTCCGTACGGTAATGCAGCAGCGATAAGCAAATCGCCGCCGCTAGGAAAAATGCAAGGGTAACTCCGCAGAACTTGGCAGAATTTCGCACCGCAGCCCCTTTTGGCCTTTCTCGTCCTCCAGTGCAGAAACCGGGAAAACGTTTACCCGACCGAGCTGGATTGTGATACAACTCATCGCCGGATGCAAAGAAACAAATTGGTTCCGCGCACCTGCATTTGTGTCGGGCCTGGGGGTAAAGGAATGGATCGCAGGGATTTCTTGAAGGGCCTCGCAATTACGACCGCCGCAGCGCGTTACTTTCCAACAAACGCTGACGCCGCGAATCTCAAGAATGAGCCAGAAACCATCGTCGGCCGCCCTCTTGGCTCTTCGCGACCGCCCGATATCGAAGGCCACACGCAAATTTGCGAGTTCAAGATCGGCCCCGTCACGTGGAAGGTTTTCGAAGACTTAAGGACTCGTGATAGCGCGATTACTTTCTTATCGTCCGCCGGAACCAGTAGGGTGCTCACGAAAACCGCAGAGGCGGTTTTCGATGAAGCATCTGTTCCTTATCTCGGTCTCAGCTTAAAAGACATCGGCATGTCAGGGCGAGACCTGCTCGCAGACAAGCTCCTGGAGAATGGTGATCCTGATCCTGAGCAAGTGAGATTGGCTGCTCCACCCATGGCTTCCGGCATGGGCCGGCGTCCTGTCTATTTTCGCTTACCCTGGAACACGTTCGTCGGAACAAAGGAATGCCTCGACACAATGCCCGTCTACCCGAGCGGAAGTACGCGGACTTACCATCCTAGCCAGTACTTCCCGGAACTCAACTCTCCGGCTGCGTCAGAAAAGCGTTTTGAAGGCCTCGTGGGAGCCTGGATGCCCGCCGTTCGCAAAGTAATGCCCATATCAGATGCGGCTTACGACGAGCTTATCGTATTCGGCGACGTGGAGGCTCACGATAAATTCATCGTCCAAACCTGGCACCGAACGGCCCGAATCGAAAATGGGAAAATGACCAAAGTTGTCTACGGCCATAGTTATCCAGCATTTCCTCCCGCGCGCTTGGATCCCCAGCCAGAAGATTTCTACCGCATGCTTTTGCTTTTTGCGAACTACTGGGACAAACAGTTGCACGATGTTGCCGCTGCGTCTATTCCACAAAACGATTGGATCAACATGTCCCGCTACGCTTTCGCGAAAGAGCTTATGGTTCGCCCGGGCGGCGTTTACCCCAAGTACGGAGCCGTTGATCGCGATTATTACGGCTCAGAATACGATGGCTTTCAGGACATTTTTACGATGTCAGTCGGCGCCAATCTCGAATGGGGCCGATTCGAGATGGCCCGCGCTGTGATCGACAATTACCTAAGCGATTTTACTGATGCCAAGGGCATGATCAATATGCGCGGCCCGGAAACGGCTCAGTTCGGCATGGAATTGATGTTGTTTGCGAAGTATTTCAACTACACGCGCGACAGCGCATTGCTCCTGAAGCACAAGGAAAAGATCGCTGCGACCGCCAAAATGCTTTGTGAAATGCACGATGAAAGCCTCCAACTGCCCAAAGATGACCCAGGTTACGGGTTGATTCATGGATGGAGTGAATCGGATTCTTGCCTCGCTCCCAAACCGGAGACATGGTGGCTTCCTTATTTCGCGAATAGCGCCTTCGCAGCTCGGGGTCTGAAGGATCTCGCGAATATATGGCGGAAGATCAAGCCCGGTGCGGATGCCGGAGGAATGACAACCGACTGGTTGCGCCGCAGCAAAGTTTTACAAGACGCCGTCGTCGCCAGCATCAAAGAAAATATTCGCTCCGACATGCAGCCTCCTTATATCGGCACCTATCCCGGAACAAAGCTGACCGTTTGGGAATCAATGGAAAAAGAACGGCCCAGCCCTCAGGGATGGGCTCACCGCCCGTACACCGAACTCTTGCACGCCGATATGCTGCCGCCGGACCTCGCCAATACTGTGATCGATTGCATGCGCGCGTATGGCGGTACCACCCTCGGCATCGTCGCAAATATGGAACGGCCTCATCCCATCGGCCGTGACATCCTCGGATTCATCTCCTACGGCTATGCGCTCGCGCTTCTGCGGCTCGATCGAATTGAAGAATACCTGCTCTTCCTTTACTCCCACCGTTTCCATGATCACACCCGCGGCAGCTGGACGGCCGGAGAAGTTGCAGGAATCGAAGGCGGCACAGCGATTTTCTGCATCCCCGCGCAACAAACAGTTCCCCTGCTTGTTCGTTGGATGCTGGCTCTCGAGGACTCTGACGAAGACCGGCTCTATCTCGGCAAGGGCATACCGCGAGACTGGCTTGCTTCCGGCAACGAAATCAGAATTGACCATGCGCCCACGCGCTGGGGCCGAGTGAACTTCCAAATGAAAGCGGATATGACCGCAAAGAAGGCCACCGCAAGTATCACACTCGCCCGTCCCGGTGCGCCAAAGGAACTGCATGTGAAGTTTCGTTTGCCCAAGGAAAATGCTCTGCAGAGTGTCACCGTCAACGGCCAGCCGGCCAGACTTGGCGGCACGCATGGCGACGTTGCAATTTGCCCCACTGGCAACCTAGAACGATTTGAGCTAATCGCGGAGTTCAGTTGAAACCGTTTAAGCGAAGTACACAAGGGGGAAATCGCGATGACTTGGATAAAAACCGTCCCGCTCACGGAAGCGGCAGAATCTCTGCGACGCGCCATTCAGGAACAGCGGCAAGCCTACCCACCTGAGTACTCGTCGCCTGTTTTTCCCACGAAGGACGGAGCATCGGCCATCGTCGCTTCGCATTCGCTCATTCCGAACACGCTTCTTCATGCCTTCTCAACTTTTGCCGCTCTGATGGCTCCGGACCTGCCGCTCTGTCGTCGTCAGCATGAGCTGATCGCCACGGTTGTTTCTGTTTCTAATAAGTGCTGGTATTGAATCGAATCCCACGCAGAGTTTCTGCGTAGAGTGACGTTAGACGCGACATTGGTCGAAGCTGTGCGCCGCGACTATAGAACCGCTCCCTTGTCCGACGCAGACCGCGCGATGCTCGACTATGCGGTGCGTCTGACGAAGGACGCCACAGCTGTCACGCGCGACGACCACGAGCAACTAAGAAAAGTAGGATTCGACGACACCGGCATCCTGCAGATCACGCTAATCGCATCATGGTTCAATTACATCAATCGAGTGGCGGACGCATTGGGCGTAGGACGGGAGTAATATCGTTTCCCGACTACCGTCCGCCTAAACCGCGTCACGCATTTGCTTGAGGCGTGATCCTTCAGGATTAAAGTCAATTCGGGTTGTGTACTGCAGGTGCTTGTCCGGGCGAGTCGTGTCGATAATGAAAGAGATAGCTGGATGGCGGAGCGCCCGAGACGGCACGAGTATCGTAGAGCAAGCGATACCTTAAATGACGAACATCGCTCGGGAAGCTGATGCCCGCCGGATATGGATAAAAATGAAGCGTATGTATCGGCAGCGGAGCGACCGTGCCGCCAAACTTTGCGTAGAAATCCATGTCCTTGTCGAAACCATCTGCGTAGAAGAAATAATCGCGGGTCCAGCCAGAGGGTAGCCTCGGAAGCGTGGCTGGGTTGAAGTCGAGGGCCACTTCGTCGCCGGATCCGAAGATTACATATTCCTCATCGGCTCGCTTCAGCAGTGTCAGCACGTCGCCATAGCGCGTGTAGTTTCCAGTTTGCTGCGCGTACGGACCCGTGGAGCTGACCTCATCGTAGTTGTAACTCAAATCCGCGGGAGTGCTGCCTTCGGTGTATTGCGGATAACCCCGAAATTCGAGCCGAGCGTTTGCAAGAGGGACCTCCGAAACGCGGTAGGGAGTGTTCGCGGGCGAATTGTCGATAAGAATTCGATCCCAATAGATCTTCAGGTTGGTGACGATGCGAATGCGGCGCGTGCCAGGAGGGATTTTCCCGGTGAGATCGGCGGTCATCGTGCGCTCCAGGCCGGCAGGGAAACCGATGTCATCAATGACGCGATGCCAGTGTCCCGATGAATCGAGAGCCTCAACATATGGCGAAATCGGTTTGAAACCAGCGTGCCACGCGGCATAGAGCGAAGTCGCGGAAAAATAGTCTGTGAAGCCGTCAAGTACCAGTTGCAACCGATTGCGTGGATTCCACGCGCCGAGGTCAAGCTCGACCCAGTGCAGATTCGCGAACCCATCGTAGGGCAATGTGGTGAACCCCTTCACGAATTGATGGTCAGTTTTAAAGAGCAACGGAAGAACATTGTGCCCCTGCGAGTCCCAGGCGCCCACAGGCGGGTGCGCGCCGCGAGTGGCGAAAACTTTGAAGGTTGGGAATGGCGGATACATCGCGAAATGCGCGTTTGGATACACATCCACGTCAGCAGGATGGTCAATCGCGAGAAGCCGGACCTCATTCAGATAATCCAGTTCCTCCATCGGCTCAAGAAGGCGGAAACTCAGGAAGCCGTTTCTCGGCTGAACTGCGGAGCGATCAACTTTCAAATATTCCTTCGGGTTCGATATGTTGCGCTCACCGGGTGTGAGCCAGTGGCCCAGGATTCCTGGGCCGAGCATATCGGAAATAAACTGAAAAGTGTGCCCATTCCAGGAGAACAGCAGTGGACAGGAGCTGCCTTTGCGGTCGAGTTCGGCGATGGAATGCGTGGAATTTGCCGGGAGATTGATTTCGTCCTGGAGGACGCCGGTGGGCCACAACATGCGAACAATGTCCGCTTGTTGTGCGCCGTTCAATCCGACGGTCGTTGATGTATCGCTTTGACCAAGGTAGCCGGATGCGGCAGAAATTTCCATTTTTTGCTGAAGAGTCCCCGCAAACACAGTGACCTTCGTTCCGATGGCGCTCTTGTTATCGGCAAGGCCATGCAACGCAAGCCGCAACCAATGATTGTGATTGCCTCCAATATTTCGCAGCAGCACAGGAGGCCCCGCGCTTTGAGTGATTAGCAGACTCGGCGCACCGTCGCCGAAGAAATCCGCGGTGACAATCGAGCGAGGGTGGATCAGATGAATTTTGTCGAGACCCACTTCCCCCGTGGCGTTGCGGAAACCAGCGGATCCTTCGTTGCGAAACAATGCGATGTGCCCCGCGCCAGACGAATCTTCGCCCACCGCAGCGAGGTCAATCCAGCCATCATTATCGTAATCGAAAGCGGCCAGGCCCCAGGCCCGAACCCAGTCGAGTTTCGGCAAATTGACAGCTTCAAACCTTTTTCCGTCAACGTTACGCCACAGGGACAAAGCTGGCGCCGAACGATGGGTGAAAGCGATGTCCATCCAGTTGTCTTTGTTGAAGTCGAAGACAACTGCTCCTATGGCTGGCGAAATTGCAGAAGCCCACGGACGCACCGCACTAAAGCGTCCTTTACGCGGATTTAGATATATAACTGGCGGAAGGGAAATGTTTGTGATGACCAGATCCACGGCCCGGTCATTGTTAATATCGCTGGCCGTGCTTCCCCAGCTTGCGGGGCCGTCGAGGCCAGTCTGCGCGGCAACTTCGGCAAACGTTCCATTGCCATTGTTACGCCACATCTCACCAAGACCTTTTGCGTCTGTCCGCCCGCCCGAAAACGATCGGTCGTCTTCGGATGCACGAGCCACGTAAAGATCCAGATTCCCGTCATGGTCATAGTCAACGAAAGTGATTCCCATCGGCTGACCAGTAACGTGAATTCCCGAAGAGGCAGTGACATCAAGAAATCTTCCGTTACCTTGGTTGTGAAAAAGCGCCACTCCACCCACATAACTGACAGCGAGGTCAACTCGGCCGTCATTGTCGTAATCGCCAGCCGTGCATCCCCTGCCGACGCCGGCGAGAGTAATGCCGGATTGCGCGGTCACGTCTTGGAAGTGGCCATTGCCGAGGTTGCGATAGAGCGCGGGATGCCCGTTGCCGTCGGCATTGACAAGGAAAATGTCTGGATGGCCGTCGCCATCGAAATCCAATACGCAGGCGCCCGCACCTAGAGAGGATGTGGCCGAATTCTGGCGCAGCGCCGCATCGAGAGGTTCAGCTTTCTCGGGTAATCCGGATTCCGACGTAACGTCCACGAAGCGCACCTTGCTTGCCGGCGGCACAAGCTCGATGCCGGGCGCCACTTCCTCGACCAAGGAATACTTTCCTTGATCGCCATAAACCCTGCTCATGGGAGTGCCGATTTTTTTCTGCGTTTCGCTTTCGAAGCGCGCCAGATATTCGCGAGCGCGGGGAGTGTTTCCGGAGCGCTGATACGCTTGAGCGATGGCGAACGCGGCTGAAGCGTGAAAGGGATTGAGTTTCAGTGTAACTTCAAATGCTGCGATGGCTTTTGCGTAGTCGCGTAGGGCCATGTAGCCTTGGCCGAGAAAATAATGTGCGTCCGGGTCGCTGGGATCGAGAGCGGTCACTCGCTGGAAGTCGGCGATAGAAGCATCGAAGTGACCTAGAGAATTTTCCAGCAGGCCGAGATTGTACCAAACGCGCGGGTTCTTGGGATCGCGCGCGGCGGCATCATTCAGAATCGATTGGGCTTCGGTAAATTGCTGCAAATTGAAAAGAGCGATCGCTTCATTCAGGCGAGCAGCGTAAAGGTGCGGATCGAGTGAGTAGGCTTTTCTGAATTCTTCCAGCGCCGATTGTTGCTGCTGGCGATTCATGTAAGCAACGCCAAGATTATTGTCTTCTGCCGCCTCGGTTTTCGAGGAAACGGACACTGATTGTGCGGAAACCCGCGAGCGGGCCAACCAGAAAACGCCCGCGCATACGATGCCGGCGATCAGAGCGAAGCCGGACAACGCTCGCCATGCTCTTCTTCGTTTCTTAGTTTTTTGCGTAAGGACTCGTTGCGACAATGCCGGCGCCTTCTTTTATGGTAATGGTCTGCCCAGCGGAGACGTTCGCGAGATGATCGATTTGGCCGCTCGGCCAGCGGATTTCCACTTTGTCCGCGCGCGTATTCTGGCCGAGACCGAACGTTAAGGCAAGCTCGCTGGAGGACAAGTAGCTCGATCCACTGGTCAGCATCTTATCCTGCGTCATTCCACCCGCAGTGACGCGCACGACGGAGTCGAGCCCGTCACGGTTCGACTTGGTGCCCACAAGCTTGATGCGCAGGCTCTCGTTTGTCCCGCCCACGTTGCGAAAGAGCGCCGCCGGGCCAGCATTCGTGGAGATGAGCACATCCAGCCTGCCATCGTTGAAGACATCGGCGTAAGCGGCGCCACGGTCCACGCGCGGCAGATTGAATGCAGTTCCCATTTGGGAGGTAACATCGGCAAATTTTCCGCCGCTCAGGTTGCGAAACAGCAGCGGCGGCTCCGCGTAATGCACTTGTCGCTGAACGACCTGAATGTCGCTCTGGATGTGGCCGTTTGCGACGAAGATGTCCGGCCAGCCGTCGTTGTCATAATCGAAAAAAAAGCACCCGAAACCGAGCGTCAGCAGGCTTGAGCGGCCGATTTCAGAATGAGGAGCCTCATCAACGAAGAGGCCGTTGCCTTCGTTGTGATAGAGCGCCAGCATCTGATTCGAGAAGTTTGTGATCAGAAGGCTGGAGTATCCGGAATGGTCGTAGTCCGCAGCCGCCGTGCCCATACCCGCGCGGGCAACGCCGTTTTCACTGAAGCCCACGCCGGACATCACCGCCTTCTCGGTGAATGTTCCATCATGGTTGTTGATGTATAGCTTGTTCGGTTCCGTGTCATTGCTGATGAAAATATCGGGCCAGCCGTCGTTGTTCGCATCGAAGATGGTAATGCCTAAACTCTTTGACGTAGGATCGTAAAGGCCCGCCTGCTTGGTAACGTCTGTAAAAGTCCCATCGCCATTGTTGCGCCACAGACGCAAAGACGCGCCATTGTAAGACTGAGGCGTGCAATAGGATTTCGTCCGCCCATCGAGCGTGCAATAGATGTCTGTTTGTGGCGTCCACTGCACGTAATTTGCCACCAGCAGGTCGAGCCGGCCATTTCGCTCATAGTCGATCCACGCAGCGCTGGTGCTGAACTCGTTTGGCCCCCACAACCCTGCCTGCTTGGTTACATCCGTGAACGTACCGTTACAGTTGTTGCGAAAGAGATGATTTTGCCCAACCGCAGTGACAAAGATATCGTCGCACCCGTCGTTGTTGTAATCGCCGACGGCTACACCCATCCCGTACATTTCCACGTCCAGCCCGGCTTGACGCGTCACGTCGGTAAAAGTGCCGTCATGATTGTTGCGGTAAAGGCTCATATATGTGTGGCGTCGCACATGGCCCGGCCAATCTTTGCCATTGATCAGGAGGATGTCCGGCCAGCCATCCTTGTTGTAGTCGATAAACGCAACGCCGGAGCCCAGTGCTTCCGGAAGCCACATTTTCCCAAATGTGCCATTATTGTGAATGAAATGGATGCCAGCAGTTCGCGTAACGTCCTCGAAGTGAATTTGTGATGAAGACATTTTTTTCGCGTGCAACGTGGCCAATGAAGAAACCAAAAACACGACAGCCAGGGCCGACAAGAATTTTCGACCGACTGGCCCCATCAACGGGAGGCCTTCTGCTTTCCGAATATGGAGTAGCTTGGAGCAGTCGGCTTCAACGGTGCGGAATCGATCTCATGAATTGGCTGACGTTCATTGTTATCGTCCGGATGTGACCGGAGATACGGGCCAGTCAGAGCGTCCTCTGCTTCGTTAGCCTTGAAACGCAAATACCTCACTTCGTATTTTTGAGACTGAGCCGTCTGGCCGAGTCCGTTGTAGCAGAGCATCAAGTTGTAATTTGCTTCGATGTCCTCGGGGTCGATTTGCAGCACCGCCTGAAATTGCCGGACGGCGTCCGCATAGCGCCGCTCGAGAAACAGAGTCCGGCCAAGATCGTTCCGCGCCACGCGGTCGTTTGGATATTGCTGCAGCGCAATTCCCAATTGAGCGATAGCTGCATCGTATTGCCCCTCATCCCGCAGCACGTTTGCGTAAAAGAAGTGAGCACTGGCTAGAGTGGGTGACACCTTAAGTGCTTGCTTCAGTACCTGCTCTGCGCCCGGTAAATTTCCTTCTTGCAGACGCACGCGTCCCATATTCACCCAGCCATCGCCGCGGTTCGGTGCGGCTTGCGCCACTTTCTCGAACGCTGCCTCGGCGCCTTGCAAGTCTCCCTGCAAAAGCAGTCCGATGCCATAATCATTCCAGCGTTCCCAGTCGGAAGCTTCCACATCCACGTGCGGCCGCGGTAACGGAGCAGTTGCCGGCAACACATTCAGTTCCACCGTGTCCTGCGCCATCACAACAATAGGCAGGTCGGGAATACCCGGCCGCTTGCCGGAATCGCCTTGCGTCTTTCCTGAGAAAACCCATTTCGTATCGTCATAGCTAGGCGATACAGCCGCATTAACTCCGTCTGGATCGTGCACGCCGGCAAACGAGAACTGCGTGAACCACCAGCTGAACTTCCGGTAATTCAGTTTCGCAGTCAGGGTGATGCGATTGCCGGCGTCCTTCGGGATATACAAGCGATAATGAACGGTATCCGCCGCACCGGGGGGAATCAGGTGCACGTAAACGACTGCACGCTCGGCCCAGGCGTTGCGTTTGTTGATCGGATTGCCGTGCGAATCGATGAGCAGCGCTCGATAAAACTGCGCGCCGCGATCCACCGGTCCATTGCCTTCACCGTTCGGACCCGCCTCGCCGCTCCAGAAAATTGTGCGCCCATTTTCATCCTTAGCCTGGAGTTCGATCCAAAGATCGAAGGCATCGATCGTTCCGCCGGGGAAAAAGTGCCCTACACCTCGCGTGCGGACCACCACATCTAAACGCTCGGTATCTCCGCGACGAACCTGCATCGGAAAACGGCCGAAAGGAGCGCTGAGTACTGAGGCTGGAGTGGCGAACTGTTCTTGCCCTGCCGGCGCTTCGAATTCCGATTCCTCTCCTACGCCAAACGTCGTCTGCGCTTGTGGAAAGCCGCTGGGAACGCCTCCGGCTGACGGCGCGTTTGCCCTCCCGGTTTGCGGCTGCTCGGGTGAAATTCCGAAAATGTCGATGCTGACTTGGTTGTCCTTCAGAAATTTCTCCACTGTCTCGAGCTGCTCGGCATCCTCATTTTCGTAAGGAAGCGCCGTATTGGCTGCCGGAAAGCGGTGCGAATCAATCAGTCCGGCATAATTGCCGAAATCGTCCGACCGCACTTTCGGCATGTGACAATCCGTGCAGGTTTCCGGATGAGGCGGATAATAAAATGACCGCGCACCCTCGCCGGAGATTCCGCTCGCCTGCCAGTTATCGTACTCGTTGAATCCGCGTGTCCAACGATAATGATTCACGGGAAAATCCAGATGCACCTTGTGACAGGACGAGCAGAATGCTGCCGTCTGTTTCTTCACAAATGGCTTCATGAATACCCGGCGATGCGGCTCCGGGTTCAACTTCAACAGAAAATCGACCAAACCATGCACTACCGGGTTCTGGCTTGTCGCGAGATCATTCAGAGGAGGGTATTCGAGAACATAACCGTTCTGGCCCATCGTCGATTGCACCGCAACAATCGAATGGCACATCACACAGCCCAAGCCCGCCTGTCCCTCCGGCGTATTCTCAATTTCCCGAACCGGCCGGTCGAACATCCCCGTCAAAAGCAAAGCAGGATCATGGCAGCCGGCGCACCACTTCGACGGCTGGATACCGACCGTGTCCTGCATGTACTCAATGCTCTTCCGGTACCACTGATTGTTAAATGAGGAGAAATGATGCGCGGAACCTTCCCACTGGTGATATATGTCCTGATGACACTGCTTGCAAGTCTCGGACTCCAGGAAGAACTTCTTCGGAATTTTTGCATTGTTTGCCACTTCGACCGAGCCAGGAAAAAAGGAGCCTGCAGCCCCTCCGCCCTCTTCATTCATCGTCGCGGGAGCAATGCTAGGATTGCCAATCTTGAAAGAAGATTGCCAGGGAATATTGCGCGCCCACCATGCGCCAAAGGCAATGGCTGCGAACAACACGATGACCGTGGACCAGCGCACCGCACCGCTTATCGCAGCTCCGAACAAACGCTTCTTCCGCGCCAAAGAACCGAATAGCAGAACGACGCCAAAAGTGCTGAACGCGATGTGTACACCGAGCAGTGGAAAGTCATTGCGTGGCGTTCCGGTAAAAATCAGCGCGATGCCAATGCCACCCCCGGCCGCCAAAAGGCTCCACGCCGCACGATCGAGCGACGCCGATTCGCGCCAGATTCTGCCCGAGAGAAAAAAGAGGACTAAGAGAAATCCAATTCCAGCAAGCAGATGTAAGGCGACGAAGGCATAGTAGTGGATCGTCGGAGTCGGCCATGCATATTCATAAACTGCTGTAAGAAACAGGACAGCAAGCAGGCCTGGAGCGGTCTTCCTCATCATTTTTTGCAATCGAAAACCGGCGATGTACAAGCCAATTTATAGAAACCTGAAGCTGCTGAATCCGACGAGCCTATCGAAGCTCCATCCTGTTTACAAGAGTCTTCGTCAGAAATTCGCTGAATCCAATCGAGCGACACGGCAAGATGAATGCTAAACTCCCAGCTCATCCCTTATAAACGAGGGGCGTCATGCACCAACAGGTCCAGCAGACCAAAAAGAATTTGACCTCTCTCTCTGCCGTCGAGATGGCGGAGGCGATTTCGAGCCGCGAAATAACACCGACAAGTTTGGTCGAAGCCCATCTCGAACGTATCGCACGCCTGAACCCTCAGCTCAACGCCTTCGTGCATCTCGATTTTGACGAAGCGCGTCGTCAGGCTGAGCAGGCCGACGCAGCCCTGAAGTCCACCGCCCCATTAGGGCCGCTGCATGGAGTGCCGTTGACAATCAAGAGCTCAATCGACGTTGCCGGGTGGCCCTGCAACTGCGGTTCGCGTCTGCGCGTTGACTATGTCGCAAGAAGCGACGCGCCCCTCGTTTCTCGTCTGCGCCGCGCCGGAGCGATCTTGCTTGGGAATACGAACGCTCCAGAGTTACTCATGGCTTATGAAACCGACAATCGCCTTGCGGGTCGCACGAATAACCCTTGGGATTTGAATCGAACGCCTGGCGGTTCGAGCGGAGGGGAAGCGGCCGCGATCGGAGCGCGCTGCTCGGCGGGAGGCGTGGGCAGCGACGGCGGCGGATCAATTCGGATACCTGCCCACTACAGTGGTATATGTGGCCTCAAGCCGACTCCGGGGCGGATTCCTGCCACCGGACATTTTCCTGAGTCAGCTGGACCATTCGCATCCCTTGGAGTTGTCGGCCCAATGGCGCGAACCATTGGCGATGTGAAGCTGCTCTTTGAAGTGATGGCCGGCCCGGACGATGGCGACCCCATGGCGGCGCCTGTGCCATATCTTCCTCCATCTGAGCAAGAGGTCCGTCAGTTGCGCATCGGATTCTTCGAGGATGACGGACAAACCCCCGTGACCCAGGAAACGCGCGCTGCGGTGCGCAGAGCGGCTTCTGCTCTTCGGGCCTCCGGCCACGTTGTCGACGCGTTTCTACCGGACGAATTGCCATTAATACACCGAGTTTGGTGGAATCTTTTCGGCCGCGCCGGGCAGCTTGCGCTGGGACCTTTGTACAAGGGAAGAGAAACGGAACTGAGCCCAATCTTGCAGCAGTTCATCGGAATCGTGCGCGCTGAACCGCGATTGACCATCGACGAATTCATGGAAACGCTGCTCGACCGTGATGCTGTTCGCATCCGCTTTCTTCGCCAGATGCAACAGTACCCAATCCTCCTTTGTCCCGCATGCGCGATTCCGGCGTTCATTCACGGCGAAAGAGAATGGCAAATCGATGGTCGCGTGGTCACATACCTTGACGCGATGAGCTACAGCCAGTGGTTTAACACGCTGGGCAATCCGGCGGTGGTGGTGCCCGTAGGACGCTCGCCCGAGGGTCTTCCGATCGGAGTGCAAATTGTTGGCCGGCCGTTCGCGGAAGAGACGGTACTCGCGGTTGCGCGACAGATTGAATCAAGCTGCAGCAATCGCACAGCACCTGCTCTCGCGCCGCTTGAATAAGCCCCATACAGAGGCGGCTCACAAATCGCTTAGCGGATCCTGCGCGCTAGTCTAGTGACTGCCAGCGTGGAAGGTTAACGATGCGGACGCGGGCTTTGGGAAGCGGCGCGCGAGCCATGCGCGCGCTTCTTCCGGATGATAATTAAACGGTCCAAGCCCCCCACGATAAACGATCTTTCCCTGCTCATCGATGATGTAAATGCGTTCCGGCCAACCGCCATAAATGTGATCTGCGGCGTTGCTCATCGGGTCGATGACGAGCGGGATCGGAAAATGAAAGCGCGTAACGAAATCGTTGGCGATGGCCATACGTTGCGGAAACGTGGTCGGTTGCGGATAGCAGATGTTCTCCTTCACGTTTGAGGCCATCTGCCATTCGTCCTGCGGATGCGCTTCGCGAATATAGACGGTGAGGAAATTCGACCGGTCTTTATAGTCGTTATAGATGTTGACGAGATCTCCAATCTCGCGGCGGAATGGCGGTCAAGTGTAGCTGCCGAAAATCAGGACCAAAGGCTTTTTGCCAATCCACTCGTGAAGATACCGCGCCGTGTGGCCGTCGAGTCCGTAGACCCGCGCGTCTGGAGCGAGATCGCCGACATGCAAATTGCCTTCATGCCACTGCGGAAGCGCATAGCGAAGGAAGCCGTAAACGTCGCGTGGCCCGCCCATGAAATGGGCAAGAACGAAGTACGCCGCCAGAATTAGCACAAGAAATACGACGACGACCCACTTCCAAACTGAATGCCTCTGAGCCGACGCGCCTTTGGTCATCACAATTCGTTTGTGGAATCTAACGCTGTTGCCGTGGAAGTGTCAATCCAACCCCATTTGCCTTCAGCGGAGCCAAAATGAATTCGCTGGCGCTCTTCCTGTTTCCAAAGATTTGCAAACCGTGCGTCTCGCGCCCACAATAAAGTCATGTTCACGGAAGGCCAGCTCGTCCGCGTCAATCTCGCTGGAATCGAAGCCGGAGGCGTGCTCTTTCATGCCGCCGTCACCGACGCCGTCGGCAAAATTGTTCGTCAAACATCCACCGAACCCTCCAAATATCTTGTCCATCTTCTTTTTTCCTTCAAAGGTGTCAACGAAGTCGAAGTGGACGAAGACCGCATCCGCACAGGCTGAAACACAAGGAGAAAGTCTTTTCTTGTCGCGCAGTATTCTTGCTCGTGTATTCGCCTTCGCTCTGGTTGCGCTACAATGGCGCAAGCCTTTGGAGGCTAAATGCTCCACAAGTTCGTTTTCCATAACAGCAAGCTGATAACCGTCGAAGAGTCGCGACTTTCTGTGGGTCAAGCCGGCCTATTCAACGGCTGGGGCTTGTTCACCGGCTTGCACATATTTGACGGCGTGCCCTTCGCTTTTGAGCGCCACTGGAAGCGCCTCGAAAAAGACGCCGCCCGCACCCATTGCCCGTTTCCGTTCGAGCCGAATAGCGTCCTCGGCCATTTGCACGAAGTCATTCAAGCCAATCATGTAATCGAAGGATGCGCCCGCATTTACGTCATCTACAATCAAATCGGCCATTGGCGCGGCGATGGGAATTTCCCCAAAGTCGATCTGCTTCTCTGCAGCGCCGACTTGCCGCCCTTTCGACAGCCGGCTCGTTTGAATCTTCGCGAACACGGTCGCCACGCGGCCTCTCCTCTCGCCGGAGTCAAAGTCACTTCCTGGCTCAACAATGTCTGGAATCTATATGAGGCGCAGCAGAGCGGCTTCGACGAAGTCGTGCTGCTGAATGAAAGGGGCGAAGTCGCCGAATGTACCTCCGCGAATATCTTCTGCGTACGCGGCGAGCGCGTGCTCACCCCGGCGCCCAATTCCGGTTGCCTCGAGGGAATCACGCGCAGCGTTCTGCTGGAAATCAGTTCACGTGCCGGAATCGCATGCGAAGAAGCGGTTCTCCACCCCTCTGATTTGTTTTCTTCCGATGAAGTGTTTATCTCTTCGTCGAACCGGAATCTCCTCGCCGTCGGCGAAATTGCTGGTCATCGTTACGCGAATGCGCCCGACCCGGTGACCAAGCGCCTGGACCAAGCGTTTTCCAGTTATATCCGCGAATATCTTGCGGAACACTCGCCTCGCGCAACCGCTCGCTGATTTTATGAATTCCTTTCTCGCGCGACTCAGGGTCTTCGGCCATCTCTATGCCGGCGACAGCGTTGGAGCGTGCACGCATCTTGAAAATTGAATCCATCACGATTAGCTGTGAATCAAAGGAAAGGGGATTTTGATGAGCGAATTAGCTAGCAAGACTTGCGTGCCATGCCGCGGCGGTGTTCCGCCCATGAAAGGCGACGAGCTCAATCGTTACCTCAATCAAGTAAAAGGGTGGAAGGTCGTCAATGAACATCATCTGACCAAGGCTTTCACATTCCCGGATTTCAAGCAGGCGCTGGCTTTCGTGAACAAAGTGGGAGCCATCGCCGAAGAGCAAGGCCACCATCCCGACATTCTGCTCACATGGGGGAAAGCCGAAGTAACTACGTGGACGCACAAAATCGACGGCCTGACCGAGAGCGATTTCATACTCGCTGCCAAGATTGATCAACTCTGATCATTTCGCGAAAGTGGCCGCAGCTTGAATAACGTAGGCATCCAAAAGTAGAATTTGAAAGACGCAGGCCATTGCCAAGCCAGTCTCGGGATCGAGAGACGTGCTTGACATCTGCGACGGTAATATTAAACTAACCGGTTAGTTAAATAATTCAATGTCGAGAAAAATCGGCCTTCAGGGAAACAGAGCGTTTTGTTCAGTTATCTTTCGCGCCGTAGTCGCCGCCGAAAAGCGCTGTTTGCTGGACGCGCTCGCGCTGTTTCTCGCGATGATTCTGCTTACTTTGTCCCAGTCAACGCTGGCGCAGCAGCCTCCGCCACAATCTTCATCGCCAGCTTCATCGATGGTCCAGCTCAACCTCCAGCAAGCCGTGCAAATGGCGTTGAAGCAGAATCCCACCGTGCAAATCGCCGTCCTGAACCTTGCCGAAAGTCACGAGCAAAGCAACATCGCGCTTTCTCAGTTGCTGCCTCAGGCCGATTTCAACGTCTCCGATCGTGCGCTGCGAGAGAACATCCAAGCCTCCATCGGCCTCAGCATTCCCGGAGTACCCACGGCGGTCGGCCCATTCCAGGTCTTCCAATTCGGCTCAGATTTCTCTGCGCCGATTTTCGATCTTTCGCTTTGGCGCGAATGGCAATCTTCCCGAAAAAATATCAGCAGCGCCGATGCGCAGCGGCTATCCGTCAGGGAACAGATCGTCCTTCTCGTCGTCTCTCAGTATCTCGATTGCCTCCGCTCAGCCGCCGAGATCAGCGCCGCGCAGGCGCAAGTCGATTTGGCTCAGGTGCTCTTCGATCAAGCTTCAGATATGGAAAAACACGGCGCCGCGACCAGCGTGGATGCGCTGCGCGCCAACGTGGAACTGCAAAACGAAAAGCAGCAGTTAATCATCGCCCAAACCAATCAGAAAATTGCGCTATTCGGCCTCGCAAAACTGTTGAATATCGGTCCTACCGAACAAATCAGTCTCTCGGATCAGCTCAGCTTTTTTCAAACGCCGTCTCTCGATATCAACCAGAGCCTCGCCGATGCCTATCAATCTCGGCCCGAGATGAAGCAGTTGTTCGCCGAGCAGCAGGCTCTCAAGTATCAAAAGTCAGCCGACAAAGAATCGCGCTTGCCCGCTTTGACCTTCAGTGGAAATTACGAGCAGCAGGGAATTTCCAGCAGCACGGTAATTCCCACCTATGTCTACGAGGCCGGTATTTCTTTGCCCCTCTTTACCGGCGGACGTATTCATGCCGACATCGCGCGCGATCAGCTTGAACTCGAAAAGATCAATCAAAATTTGCAGGACGAAAAGAATGAGATCGCCCTCGAAGTTCAAACTGCTGCTGCCCAGCTCGAATCTGCTCAGAATCAAGTTCAGGTCGCCAATCTCGGTGACGAGTTGGCCAAGCAGGAAGTGCAGCAGTCCCGCGATCGGTTTCAGGCCGGCGTTGCCGATAACATCGAAGTCGTCACTGCGCAAAACGCTCTGGCGCGTGCCGACGAAAATCGCATCGCTGCACTCTATCAATATAATCAATCTCGCGCTGAACTCGCGCGAGCCGTCGGAAGGATTGAGTCCCTTTACATAAAATGAAAGAGGTTGCTTCAATGGATGGAAGGACAACAGAAGCGGAGCCCGGAACCCAAAACGAAACCGAGAAGCTGGCGCAAAATGAAGCCGATGGAAAACCTCAGGCGCGTGCGCAAGAGCCCGGGCCGCGCAAGCCCTCGGCTTTGAAAAACCCTCGCGTACGCCGCGCTCTGCTGATCATCGCGATCATCATCGTCGTTGGCGGAATACTCCTGTGGCTTCATTACCGCAATCGCGTTTCAACGGATGATGCCCAGGTCGACGGCCATATCATCCCCATTTCTTCGCAAGTACCGGGGAGTGTTTTGAAGATTTTAGTCAACGATAACCAGGCCGTGAAAAAGGGCCAGTTGCTCGTCAAGCTTGATCCTCGCGACTATCAGGCCAAACTCGACGATGCTAATGCCACTCTCGCGGTCGCTCAGAGCCGCGTCCAATCCGCCACCGTGAACGTTCCTCTCACGTCGGCTACCACGCGCAGCGATATAACAGGTTCCGAAGCCAGCGTCGCCGCGGCCCAATCCGCTTACGAACAGTCGCAACTCGCGCTCGAGCAGGCTTCCACATCTCAGTTGGCTTACGCCCAGGCGAACGTCCAGAAACAGGAAGCCGCCAACCAAAAAGCGCAATCGGATCTCGCTCGCATGAAGCCCCTTGCGGCGAAATCCGAAATTTCCCAGCAGCAGTACGACGCCTACATCGCTGCGGCCACGGAAGCAGAACAAGAATTGAATGCAGCCCGCCAGGATCTTGATCTCGCGAAGCAGACCATCCCTGTTCGCCAGGCTCAGGTAAATTCCGCCAAGGCCGATTTGGAAAAAGCCCGCGCCAATTTGCAAGCCTCGCAGGCCAATCAGCGTCAAGTCAGGATGAGCGCCGCCAACGCTGCTTCTGCGCGCGCCGCTGTTCAAGAAGCGCAGGCGGAAGTCGAAGCCGCACAACTCAATTTAGGCTACACAGATGTCGTCGCACCGGAAGACGGTGTAGTTACAAATAAGACCGTTCAAATCGGCCAGATTGTTTCGCCAGGACAGGGCCTGATGGTCATCGTTCCGCTCGCGCACATCTGGGTCACTGCGAATTACAAGGAAACTCAGCTCGCGAACGTTCGGCCGGGCGATCGTGCTGAAGTTCATGTTGATATGTACGGAAAAACTTTCACCGGCCACGTGGATTCGATCGCTGGCGCTACCGGTTCGCGCCTCAGCCTGCTGCCGCCGGAAAATGCCACTGGAAATTACGTGAAAGTCGTCGAACGAATTCCCGTCAAGATTGATCTCGATCCCATTCCTCCGAGCGAAGCAATCTTGCGTCCCGGCATGAACGTGGAAGCAACCATCATCACCAAATAATTCTCAGAAATGGCTACTTTTTCATTTACGCAGGATCGCGCGCGCCCTGACGTCAATCCCTGGCTCATTGCCGGCACGGTGATGCTCGCCACATTCATGGAAGTGCTCGACACCAGCGTCGCCAACGTCTCTCTGCCTCACATCGCCGGCAGCCTGAGCGCCGGAGTTGACGAAAGCACTTGGGTTCTCACCTCTTATTTAGTCTCGAACGCCATCGTTCTCCCTCTGACCGGATGGCTCTCCAACGTATTTGGCCGCAAGCAGTTTTATATGGCCTGCGTCGCCATTTTTACCATCAGCTCTTTTCTTTGCGGACTGGCTCCGAGTCTCGGCGCTCTCGTTTTTTTTCGCGTGCTCCAGGGCGCCGGCGGCGGCGGCCTTCAGCCCATCTCTCAAGCAATTCTCGTCGATAGCTTCCCGCGCGAGCAGCAGGGCATGGCCATGGCCATCTACGGCATGGGTGTCGTTGTTGCTCCAACCATCGGCCCCACGCTGGGCGGTTGGATTACCGATAATTTCACGTGGCGCTGGATTTTCTTCATCAACATTCCTGTCGGCATCCTCTCGATTCTGATGACCTCGCTTCTCATCCGAAATCCCGCGCACGCCGTGAAGAAAAAACTTCATATCGATTACGTCGGAATCGGCCTGCTCAGCGTCGGCATCGGATTTCTTCAGGTGGTTCTCGATAAAGGTCAGCGCGATGACTGGTTCGGCTCGAATTTCATCATTTGGGCCACAATCATGGCTGTCATCGGCATAGTCGGCGTAATTGTTTGGGAGCTCCGTCAAAAAGATCCCGTAGTTGATCTGCATTTATTGAAGGAACGCAATTTCTCCGTCGCTGTATTTACGATGTACATCCTCGGCTTCATCCTTTACGGTACAACCGTCTTACTTCCCATTCTTTTGCAAACGCTCCTCGGCTACACCGCCATGCAGAGCGGTTTGGTCCTACTTCCGGGCGGAGTCTTCATGATGATGGTCATGCCTTTTGTTGGATGGCTTCTCGGCAAGATCGAGGCTCGCTGGCTGGTCGTCTGGGGTCTGCTCATAACTTCATCTGGCCTGTTCATGATGGGCTCGCATTTCGATCTGCAAATGGGAATGTCCACGCCTGTCATTGTGTGGATCGTTTCGCGCTTCGGCGTCGCATTTCTCTTTGTTCCCATCAACGTGATCGCTTTTTATTACGTTCTGCCGCAGAAAATAAACGACGCCACCGGCCTGATTAATCTCGCCCGCAACGTCGGCGGAAGCATGGGAATTTCATTCGTCACCACCCTCCTCGATCGCGGTGCTCAGTCCAACCAGGCCCTTCTCGCAGCCCATATCACCGCCGCAAATCAGCAGTTCCAGGCGACAATTCACGCTATGGCGCGGCAATTGATGGTCGCAGGTCAGAGTGCCACGCAGGCGCTGCGGACAGCAGAGCAAATGTTCTACTCCGCTCTTCAGGGCCAGGCGATGATGCTTTCATTTCTCCGCGATTTTCGAATTATGGGTTATGTTTGCCTCGGCATGATACCGTTCATGTTCATTTTGAAGAAGGCAAAGCCCGGCAAAGGCAAGAGCCGCGCCATGGCGCATTAACGGGGTACTGCCAGGCACGATTTAACTGTCATTCCGAGGAGCCTGCCTGCCGCAGGCAGGCGACGAGGAATCTGCATTTTTTTTTGGTGCTCAAATGGCGCGCTCCAGATTCTGCGCTCGGAATAAGAACTAAGAAACCTTGTAGAATTCCGGCTTTGGCGGGATTGCATAACAAGAATGGCTCCACAGCCCACAGCGGAAGCCGCGAAATTCATGGCGCGCGCCATCGAGCTTTCGTTCGAGAATATTCGTTCGAATCAAGGTGGCCCTTTTGCCGCTTTAGTCGTCTCCGCCGGCAAAATTCTCTCGGAAGGAACCAATCGCGTTACTTTCACTAACGACCCGACCGCCCATGCCGAGATCGTCGCTATTCGCGAAGCCTGCCGCAAACTCGGCCGCTTTGAACTCACCGATTGCGAAATTTATGCCAGTTGCGAGCCATGTCCTATGTGTCTCGGTGCGATTTATTGGGCGCGTCCCGCGCGCGTTTATTTCGCTGCCAACTCCGCCGACGCCGCAAAAATCGGCTTTGACGACACGCTGATCTACAATCAGCTAAAGCTTCCGCCGGAAGCGAGAAAAATTCCTATGCTCCAGCTAATGCGTGATCGCGCGCTCGAGGTTTTTCGCGCCTGGGAAGCGAAGCCTGACAAAATTCAGTACTAATCTTTAATCTGGAGCCCGCGCACTTATCAGATTTTTGCCGGAGTTGGTTTATGACCATCGAGCTTGCAGGGAACAGTTACGGAGAATCGCGCATCCGTTTGTTGCGCCTTATGCATCGCGGCGGACTGCACGAAGCAAAGGACCTGACTCTCGACGTCCGCTTTGAAGGCGACTTCGACGCGTCGCACCATCAGGGCGAAAATCGCGCCATTCTTCCCTCGGAAACAATAAAAAACACTGTCTATGTCCTCTCCCGCCAGTATCCCGCCGAAGCCATCGAGGAATTCGCCTTCCATTTGACCGAACACTTCCTCACCTACAATCCGCAGGTCACTCTCGTCGACATTCGCATCTCCGAGCGTCCCTGGTCCCGCATCACCATCGGAGACAAGGGTCACGCCTCAGCATTCGTTGCCAATGCAAACGAGAAGCGCACCACCCACATCAGTGCTCGCCGCGAAAAAATAATTCTCCGTTCCGGCCTCGAGGACTTGCAGCTCATGAAAACCGCCGGCTTCTCCTTCAGCGGCTTTCTCCGCGATCCCTACACCACATTGCAGGAAAATCAGCAGCGCATCCTCCGCGCCTCTCTCACCGCCAACTGGACCTACGCGTCGCCGGAGCCTGAAATGCCTTTTTCCACCATCTGGCACGGCGCGCGAAAGGCCCTTCTCGAGACTTTCGCCGCGCACGATGCCAAATCGCTCCAGCACCTTCTTTATGCCCTTGCTCAAACTGCTCTCGAAAATTTCGAAGCCATGAGTGAAATTCAGCTTCGCATCTTGGACAACTATTGTCCCTGCGCCGATCTCAAATCTTTTGGTATGGAAAATGACAATGAGCTATTTGTTCCGCTCGAGGAACCGGAGGGCGTCGCCTCTCTTTCCTTACGCCGCTTCGAGATGGTGTGATGTTCAGACCTATGCTGCGTCAGCTTCGATTCTCTTTGTTCGTGACACAAGGTGTCAAAATGCGAACTGAGCCATTTCCGTCGGCTCGTTCTCATCGTAATTGCTTTGAAGAGATCGCCTCAGCCGTGGTAAAACGGAACCTCACCCTCTCAGCCCCAGAGCGTCAGCGCAATGAATGAACGAATACTCATCGTCGACGACGAACCCGGTATCCGCGATGGCTTGGAGCGGCTGCTCCAGCGCCGCGGCTATCAAACCCGCACAACCTGCGATGGCTCGAGCGCTCTTCTTGAATGCATCGCATTTCGTCCGGACCTGATCCTCCTCGATGTCATGATGCCCGGCCGCGACGGCTTCGATATCTGTCGCGAAATAAAATCCAATCCCGGCACGCGTCTGATTCCAGTCGTCCTTATCACCGGACTCTCCGAAAAAAGCGACCGGATTCAAGGCATCGAAGCCGGCGCTGATGATTTCCTCAGCAAGCCGATTGACGTCAGCGAACTTGACGCGCGCGTCCGCTCATTATTGCGCCTAAAAGCTTTCACCGATGAACTCGAGCATGCCGAGTCCGTGCTCTTCACTCTGGCCCTCAGCATAGAATCCCGCGATCCCTATACGCACGGGCACTGCACGCGCTTGGCGGAATTTTCCTCGCGATTGGGCGAAAAAATCGGCCTCAGCGCGGATGACATCGTTGCCTTGCGCCGCGCTGGCGTCATTCACGACGTGGGGAAAGTCGTTGTGCCCGATGCGGTCTTATTGAAGCCCGGCCCTCTTACCCCCGACGAGCGCGCCATCATCAAGCAGCACTCCGAAGCCGGCGAGCACATTTGCGCTCCGCTGAAATCTTTTCGCACCGTGCTTCCCATCATTCGCCACCATCATGAACGCTGGGACGGCTCCGGCTATCCCGACGGCCTCTCCGGTGAAGCCATTCCTCTCCTCGCGCGTGTTCTTCAAATCGCCGATGTTTTCGACGCGCTTACCACCACGCGTCCCTATCGGCGTGCACTCACTCATCAGGAAGCCTGGAACATTCTTGAAGAAGAAGTAAGGCGCGGCTGGTGGGATGGCAACATCGTCCGTGAATTTCGCAACATGATTTCTACCGAAGGCATCTCCCGCCCTGCCCATCGCGAAGAAAACAGGAAGGCTTTCGCCCACGCCGCCTCTCAGTCCCACAAACGCTAACGTCCGCGCAGCCCACAACAATATCCTCACCTACTCACTCTTAAAATGTGCTATACTTGTATAGCAACAAGGGGAGAGGCTTATGCTGGCTATTCGCCTGCCGCAATCCATTGAAAAACGCTTGGAAAGACTGGCCCGGCGCACGGGGCGTACGAAAACCTACTACGCGCGCGAAGCGATCGTCGAACATCTCGAAGATTTGGAAGATCTCTACTTGGCCGAAAACGCCCTCGAACGCATCCGCAGAGGCGAGGAACGCACCATCTCGCTCAAAAACGCGTTGAAGCGCCATGGCCTGGAGCGTTGAACTGGCGGAGTCCGCAGACCGCGAACGCGAAGCTCGACCCGCAGCACCGCAAGCGCATCCTGAAGTTCCTCCGCGGTCGCCTCGCTAGACTCGATGATCCACGCAGCATCGGACGGGCGCTTCAAGGCTCGCGCCTCGGCGAGTTCTGGAAATACCGCATAGGCGATTACAGGCTCATTTGCAAAATTGAAGATGACCGCTTGGTCGTGTTGGTTCTTCGCGTCGGCCATCGCAAGGAAATCTATCGCTGAGTGAAACGAGCGAAGAATCCCTTGTGCCCTAGTTTCATTTTCGAGAGGGAAGCATGCGGGATTCCTTTGGTTTCTGCCTCGCGGACTGAAATGAACTGTTATTCCCAGGGGCTTCCTACCGCAGGCAAGCGAAGCGACGAGGAATCTGCTCTTGCCTCCAGTTTTTGTAGCGCAGAGCTTCGCCGCCTTTGTGAAGCTCTGCGGCCTTGTTCCGCTACTCTTCAATTGTCATTCCGAGCGGATGCGACGAGCATCCAGCGAGGAATCCGCATTTCTTTCTTCTGTCGGAGGCCCGGCTCGCACTGAACGTGGCCGAAAGAATCGTCCTTGTCGCCCGCTGTTCCAGTCTCTAACCTCGAGCCACCAGCTTCCAGAACCTACATCTCCTTGTTCGTTTCCAGCGCGTACTTGCTGATGTCTTTCAGCAGCCCGTCTGCCTCCGCTGGCGGCGTAACTTTTCCATTCAGAATGGCCTCAGGCAGAACGTGTCCGTAAAGCGCCACATCTCCATCGTTATCCGGCTGAAAAACGGCGCCGTTTAAACTGATTCCCGCAAACAGCCCCCGGCTCCGCGAGTAGCTCAGAATCTCCGCATGCAACTGCAAATCCGTGCTCGCTTCGGCGTTCCTCCCAACTGGTCCTGCCGCCGCCGTTGCTTCTCCTCCGATTTTGAATTTGTCGCTCAGGAGCTTCCTCAAGCCGCCTCGGTTCCGGAATACCAGAATCAGGTCCGTCGCCGACCCCCCGATCTGAAACCCAAAGCTTCCTCCGCCCACCATCACAAATGCCGGCGCGCTCCACGTCCTGGCCCCGGTCCGGCACAGTACGATTCCCTTGCCATATTTTCCGCCGAAAACAAACGCAAACTGCATCTCGCCGGGAATGATCGCCAGGCACGCCGCCGATTGAATCAGGCTCAAAGGAAACGAACTGTCCGGCGCGTCCACAATATCCTTGAACACCTGTGTCGAATCCTGAATGCGGCTGATGTCAGCGCTGCGCGATGATCCCGCCGATGCGGGCAGAACCAGGCTCCCGATCAACAGCAGGCAAGCGAAAACTCGATTCCTCATCAATCTCCTCCATGCAGCCAAATAAGATGCGAAAATAAGACGCCCAAATCAGACGTTATGACCGATGAACAGATTGAATCAAGAGTTGTATCCGAAAGCAACCACTGTTGCTGGCTCATTTTGAATCTTCTCGATCGTGAACAAAGATTCAAATTCAGAATTGCATTTTAATGCCGTGCGCCGGTGTAGGGGCCGATGTTTTTCATCGGCCCGTACGACCCGAACCGAAAACGCCGCGTAGCAATATTACATCCGGACTCGCTAACCGATCACTTTCTCCGATGTCTCACAACACTCATTCCCCATGTCCTTCGCTCATTCTGTTAGAATCGGGCGCGTTTCCTGAATCGCCTCAATTTGCGATAGTGGATCACTTGGAATTTTCCTGACCGTGACCTAAAGAGTCAAATTCAAACTGACCCGGATCCGCAATCCACTGTCATTCCGAGCGGATGCGACGAGCATCCAGCGAGGAATCTGCATTTCCTCTTTTCAGACGCGGCTTGTTCCTGAGCGCAGTCGACGGGAGGGATGAAGCGAATCATTTCGTTGAGCTTCTCGCAAGGCCCATTTTCGTTCCTGTTTGGATGTTTCTGCTAGAATTGGGCGCGATTCGTGCCTCCGTTGAAAGAGGTTTTTCTTTGCCAGGCAAAGCTCAAACCGAAAAAGCCGCCGGCGCACTCTTCCCGCGTAGCTTCCGCAAACAATATCCGGAGGCTGTTCGCGGCGAGGGCTGCTTCATATTCACCGCGGACGGTCGGAAAATCCTCGATGCCTGTGGAGGTGCCGCCGTCGTTTCCATCGGCTACGGCGTTAAATCTGTCGCGCGCGCAATCGCCGAACAGTCGTGCACCCTCCCTTACGCCCACTCGTCCCACTTCTCCACGCGTCCCGCCGCCGAATTCGCCGAGCGCCTCCTCGCGCTCGCACCCACCAAATTCCGCGATTCCGCCGACGGCCCCGGCCGCGTTTTCCTCACTTCCGGCGGCTCCGAAGCCACTGAAACGGCCCTGAAAATCTGCCGTCAGTATTTTCTCGAACGCGGCCAGCCGCAGCGCACCCAATTTATTTCCCGCCAGCAGAGCTACCACGGCGCCACTCTCGGTGCGCTTGCGCTTTCGGGAAACGTCAAGCGCCGCGCTCCTTTCCTCCCGCTCCTGCAGGACTGGAGTCACATCGTTCCGTGCTACTGCTACCGTTGCCCTCTCGATTTGCATTATCCAGAGTGCGGCGTTGCTTGCGCTGACGATCTCGCAAAGCAAATCGCCGCCATCGGCCCGGAAAAAATCGCCGCGTTTTTTGTCGAGCCAATTTCAGGAGCCACTCTCGGCGCCGCCGCTCCCCCGCCCGAATACTTGCCCCGCATCGCCGAGATTTGCCGGCAAAACGACATTCTTCTCGTCGCCGACGAAGTGATGACAGGCCTGGGCCACACCGGCAAAAATTTTGCCGTCGATCATTGGGGCATCCAGCCTGACATCATTCTCGCCGGCAAGGGTCTGGCTAGCGGCTACGCTCCTCTCGGAGCCGTCATCGTCACCGGACGCATCGCCGCCGCCATTGAACGCGGCTCCGGCAGCCTGCTCCACGGCTTCACTTATAGCGCTCATCCTGTTTCCGCCGCCGCAGGCCTCGCCGTCCTCGATTATCTCGAGCAAAACAATCTCGTCGCATCCGTCGAATCCAAAGGCGCTGAGCTTCGCGCCGCGCTTGCTCCTCTTTGCGAATCTCCCATCGTCGGCGACATTCGCGGCATGGGCCTCCTGCTCGGCATCGAATTCGTGCGCGACGCGAAAACCCGCGAGCCTTTTGATTCCGCCTTGAACGTCGCCTCCCGCGTCTACGACGCAGCCCTTCGTCGCGGCGTCCTCACCTATCCCATTCAGGGCTGCGCAACGCATTTTGAATCCAGTGCCGATGTCTTTTCCTCGTCTGCACCCTCTGTAGCTTCATCTCTTTCCAGCATCAAGCCTCCAGCCTCTAGCTTCCAGAATGGCGACCACATCCTTCTCGCTCCACCCTTCACAATTTCAAATGACGAAATCCAGCTTCTCGCAACCGCGTTGCGCGACGCGATCGACGAGGTCTATCGCTCATGCTCCGCGGGAGCCCCATCCGTCGTGCCTTTTTGGAAGGGTGGGAATTCGCCCGCTTAGCTGTCCTTCGAATCCGGTTGTCCGCCGGTGGCCCATCTCGGTTTTCTGGAGGCCGGTGGACTGACTCCACCGGAGTCCCGCCACCGGACCTTCGCGCTTTTTGCGAAGGGTGGGAACTCGCATTCTGAGGAGCGGTTGGCTCTCTCCCCTTTGCGGAGAGCATCGACCGCCGTATGCTTGCCGCCCGTGACCTTTTTTTATTGTCATTCTGAGGAAGATGCGACGAGCATCTGACGAAGAATCTGCATTTGACCTTTTGAAGATTTTGTTTGCGGGTGGGAACTCGTCTGGTTGTCTGGATTCCGCTTTCACTAATCCGCAGTTCGTGATATACACCTCGCTAATCACCTGTGGTGCAGGGTTGTACGCCTCAGTCTTGGCGCGGCCTCTTTTGTACCAACCGCTGTTTCTCCGCAAACGCGCAGTGCTCGAAATCACTTCGGGATATTGCGGCCCATATAACGGGTATGCGGCAGTGTCTCCATACAATTTCTGCGTCGGCGTGGGTTATAAGGGGAAATGAAAATCTGATTTTTTGCTCCCGCTGTTCCGGCGCCCTTTCTAGTTCGGCTGATCTGACGTGGGTGCTGGACGCAGCGGCGGGCAAGACGGTACCAGGCTGGGTCTTCGAGCCAGTTTTACTTTTGCAGCGGGTTTGCGTGCGCCCGCCACCCGGGAGGTGCGTTCGCTCTTTATTTCTGCCCTTGCAGTGCTCCAGAAATCTTGCGCCTCTTCCTCATTTGTGCTATCTGACCGCATCTAATTGCAAACATGACTTGCCAGGCCCTCAACGCGTCGCAAAGAGAATCTTCGTGAGTGCCACCCTTCTGAATTCGTCAGCAATCGTGGCCCTCCTTGCCATTCCCGCCAACGCGCTCTGGTCCTACCTTGTCTTCTGGATCGTTCTTGCTATCGGCTTCGTCGCGATTTTCCTCACTGGCGACTGGCAAAAAGCTCGCGGATTCGACAAACTCATCCTCTTTGGCGCTGTCTTCTACGCCGCTCCCATCGCCGCCTTTGGTACCGAACATTTCACCATCACGCCCGAAATCGCCTCGATGGTTCCCAAAATCATTCCCTGGCACACCTTTTGGGCCTACTTCGTCGGTGCCTGCTTCATCGCCGCTGGCCTCAGCCTCGTCACACGAATTCAAACGCGCCTCGCTGCCAGCTTGCTTGCCTTCACCTTTTTCGTTTTCGTCGCACTGATGGATGCCCCGGCGTGGGCAGCAGATCTGCACGATCGTTTCGCCGCGGCTCTCATGCTCCGCGAACTATCCTTCGGCGCCGGCGCGCTGGCCCTTGCCGCCAGTCTCACAGCTCATTCGCGCGAACGTCTACCTCGCATCCTCGCGACCATTGCGCGCTACTTCATCGCCATCGCCGTGCTCTTTTACAGCTTCGAGCAATTCCGGCACGCCGACCACGTCCCCGGCATTCCCCTTGAAAAAATCACTCCCGCGTACGTCTTCGGCCACGCCGTTTGGACGTATCTCACAGCAGCGCTCTACGTTGTCCCGGGAATCTTGTTGCTTCTCGGTAAGAAAACTCGCCTCGCAGCGGCGTGGATTGGTCTGACCGTGCTCTTCACGGTGCTGGTCGTCTATGTTCCCATCGCCATCGCGGAACGCGCCAGCCTTGAAGGCATCAATTATATAGCCGATACTCTGATGTACTGCGGAGCCATCCTCCTCCTTGCCCGCGCCATGCCCCACGAATCCCCGCAGCGCGAATCATCAACTGATCAGCATCCCCGTGAAACCTAGCCACTCGCCACTGCATTTCATGTCATTCCGAACCGGCCGCCTTGAGGCCGTGTGAGGAATCTGCTGTGCTGTTTTGCAGCGCCGAGCTTCCCCTTCCGAAGTTCTGCGGCGCTTTTCGCTCAGCTACTGCACTTCCTATCGAGTCGGGTATAGAATTGAGGTTGAGCTGGGAATAGGGACGATGAAACGCGCCATACCACTAATTATAGGAACGGTCCTGTCCGTTATCTGCATACTCGCGGTTGTGCGCGATTGGCGGATCGAAGCTCTATTAATTGCAGTGACGGTAGCATGGATTTGGCTTAGGGTCCCTCAGCGTCGGCCAAACTGTTGAAGTCAAATTCAACACCGACATCCTGCAGCTTCAAAGGCGTGCGACGCGCGTCATACCTATTGCCGGTCAGCTTTATCCGTCCGTCGCTTCTCGGCGTGAGCGAAATTACCCCCTAAATCGCCGAATGAACGGGCCCATCGCCAGCAGGCCCGTAGCGAGCAGTAGCAGAGACGACGGTTCCGGCGTCGTCGCCTTCCAGTCCGTCAAGCATTCGGCCGGCTCACCGGTCTCCAGGTCAATGCAGTCAAACCCGTGCGACACGTATCCTTTGACGGAACCCGGCACCATCAGCCATGAACCTGCATAGTAGCTGATGTCCAAATAGCCGATATCGCCGTCGCTGAAATCGGACTGTTCATTGAAAACAAGATTGAAGATGTCCGGTCCATGGCGGAAGGTCTTCACCGAAACGGATTCCAATGTGAGGAGGAATCCAAGTCCATCCGAGCAGTCGGGAGGGCCGAAATTGCAATCCACATAAGGCTGGATTGTGGACCGAGTCTCCGGATCGAATTGGAAGTTTTCCATCATGGGAACGCTTACCCCCAGCGAACAAATGCTGGCCGTAGTCACGGGATTCGGCCCGCCGCACCCAACCTCTAACCAACTGATGTCAATGTTTAGCGTCACAACATCTACTGGATTGGCAGAGGTGGAACGCGGCCAGGCGATAAGCGCAACTATCGCAACGGCGGAAAAGACAATCCCGCGGGAAAGCCAATTAGGATGCATCGCGGCCTCCTGCATCAAACGATTAGCCTTGGGGAGGTGCACCAGCAGAACTTGGACCCAGCGACGAGCAATACACCCCGCATAACAGCGCCCAGCATACCACCTTCCATTCTGTTCTATTGTCTTCAGGAAAGACTTAGAGTCAAGAACGTCGCCGCTTATTGCCCAAGCTTGTACCACCGTGCCATGAAATCGCAAACCTTTGCACCATGAACCGCGCGGTCATACCACCTAGACGACGAGGAACCTGCTTTTGCCTTTGTAGCGCAGAGCTTCGCGCCGTCGCGAAGTTCTGCGGCCTTTCGCCTTTAAGGTGTTATCCCGAGCGCAGCGAAGGATATCGCCTCGACGCCTTTGTCTTGTCATTCCGAGCCTGCCCGCTGAGGCGCGCGAGTCCCGATGCGCCTTTCATCGGGACAACGAGGAACCGCTGTTGCCTTTTGAAGTGTGACTTGTCCTGAGTGTTCTAGCGAAGGGCGCAAGGTACGTTTCTAGTTCGCTTGCCCTGAGCGTAGTCGAAGGATCACTCGCCACTCGTTTCATGCGTAGGGGCGCTGCTTGTTTACCCTGAGGGACGAAGGGCCGCGCCCGCGCCTGCCCGCCCGCGGCGGGCAGGGACTCGCTGTTGCTTTGGCCCCTACACTGTCATTCCGAGCGTCCCGATGCGTTGTGTCGGGACAGCGAGGAATCTGCATTTGGTTTTTGGAGTGCGGCTTGTCGTGAGCACATCTGAAGGGCGGTCCGCCTCGCGGACTCTGGCCTGCCCGCCGTGGCGGGCGCAGCCGCCCGAAACGCCGCTATAAATGACTTTTTCCTCTTGGTTTCTTAACCCGCCTGTCCTGAGCTGCGTCGAAGGGCGCAAGGCAGCCTGTGCACCATGCTCTACGCCCGGGAAAACCCTTTGTAGGAGCGACAAAGCCGGGCTCTGATTGGGAAAAAGCGTGCCAATCCAATAATGTAAATGTGGACGAAGCATCAACGGCCAAAGTACAAAAAAAGCTCGTCTTTAGAACATTTTGACCCAGCGCAGCGAATAACACTATGAGGAATGGGCGGCATGTGTAGCGACCAAGACCTGTGGACACGCCTCGGTCGAGGAGATGTCGCGGCCTTCGAGGGTTTTTACCACACTCACTTTCGCCGCTTGCGCGCTTTCCTGCGGATTTACATGGGAGACGAACCCGCGATCGACGACGTTGCGCAAGAGGCGTTTGTCCAGATTTGGCGGCATCCGAACGGTTTCAATCCGGCAAGGTCTTCTCTAAAGGCCTACTTGTTTGGAATTGCACGCAAGCGCGCAGCCGATTGGTGGCGGCATCACGAAATTACGGTTGAGTGCTCACCTGAGCCGCACCTCGACGGGATGGAATCGCCAGTGCTAATCCGCGACGCCGTCGTTCAGCTGCAGCCTGACTTGCGAAACATACTTTGGCTGCGTGAAGTCGACGGATATTCCTATGAAGAACTTTCCCAAATTCTGGCCATACCTCTCGGAACAGTGAAGTCGCGCCTATTCGCCGCTCGGGAAGAATTGCGTCAAATCTGGAAAGCGACCTCGAAAGATACGAATCGTTAGGAGGAGCCATGGAACACAACGAAGCTTTGCCGCTCGTCTCTGAGATGTTCGACGCGAGGAATGTGTCCCCTGAAGCGGCCCGACACATTCAAAGCTGTCCCATTTGCCGCGAGCGCCTGCGCGACTACGACGAAATGAAAATCGAGTTGCGCTTGGCAGCCTCTGCTGCCGACTCAGAATCCCCTGAACCGCAGTTGACGCTCCCTAATCGAACCCGTCTGTCCAGGTGGACGCAAGGGTGGCGAACCGGAGTATCCATTCCTAAGCCGGCGTTCGCCCTGGGCATCGTCCTGATCGTGGCATTATCCGTAGGCCTTGGCTACGTTCGGGCACAAGGCTCACGACAGATATTTCACTTCGAGGTTGACTCGCCCCAGGCCGAAGGGCGTTGGGGTGCCGAGTTACAGGCGGGAGGCAAAGCCATTTACGGAATGCCTGCTCCTCGAGGAAACGTCAGGGTCATGTTCCAGCTTCTTGGAATTCGAGATGGCGTTGCGCATCTTTCCGTTCATGCCCGCCTATTCAACGGCAACCCATCCCTCACGGAGCTGCGTGCGTTGGGAAATGTTCCCGCCCGAGAGTATCAGTACACTCCTGGCGAGATATTGGAGATTCCCATCAATGACTGGGGTACGTTGTCCCTGAAAGGCGAGTTGCTGGACCACGCCGAGAAATTCCCTTGGTACAATTCCTCCGTCGAACCGTCTCCGAATCAAATCGTGCTGAATGCACCCGTGTTATTGAAGGACAAAGGACTGGTTTTCCAAGACGCCGGATCGCGCAGTGCAACCGGCCCAAACCCATCCGTGTCTTTCTATGTGCCGGGGCAAGGTCGCTTTATTATTAGACTCCAGTCTTTCGAGGGGGCTGTGCGTGCGTCGGCCGATTTCAGCCAAGTCAGCTTCGATCTCGACGGTGATGAGTACCTCTTAGCCTGCGCTACTTCGGTCACTGGTGGGCCGCAACCACGGCAGATTTGGATCTACTTGGATCGCAACGGCGAACCCGACAGCCCCTATTAAACGAGACTCAAGTAGGGATGGGAGTTTATTTCAAGTCCGATGGCGTACTTTAGAAGGCACGTCATCTCGAAGAGATAATGCCCGCGAACGCTTCAACTTGCTTCGACGTCCCCTTTTCCTTGACTTTCCATTTACTTTCCGGTATATAGTAGCTTTGGCTGGCAATTTCAGCTGTATCTTACGAAAGGTTACGCGAATGAATCGGCCGCGACTGCGCGGCCTTTTCGCTTTTTATGCGCTTTTCAAATTCTAATCGAGTTTCTATGGGAAATTAGAAATTGAGGCAATCTATTGAAAACAAAGCCCAGCTGCCAACTCTAATTGAGTTTTTTCAGGTTTTTTTTCAGACTTTGTCCGTTTCCGGACATTCATCAGCAGCTTATAAAATCAGCTCTGCCGCGCGTTTGCCGCACTCGGCAAATGTCCGACCTGCTCGCGTAGCGAACGAATCGATAACCCGCTCCGCAGCGCCGAATAAAGACCGATCAGCGCCACAGGCAGCGTCAGCCACCACCATGCGAAAAACGAAAAGCTCTTCGCCGTATTTTTGTCCACGACCATGAAAATGCTCAGCCCCAGAACGCAAAAGAGCTGGTACGAACCCACGTTGGCGGGCGCATTCGGCAGCGACACGCCAAGATTGATGATCAGCAGCAGCAGCACCGCCCCGATAAACGGCAATCCGATTCCGTACGATTTCATCATCGCCCAGAGCGCGAGCACCTGGCAGAAGGGCATCAGAAGGGAAGTGAGCACGGCGGGATAAAAGCTGGGCGACGTGCCCATGGCATGCAGACCCATCAGCGTCGACATTAGTTTGCCGGGAACGCGCTTGCCTCCATGCATTCGCCGAGGATCGCCCGCGAACCGCAGCTCGATGTATACAATCAGCGCGACAAAAACTCCCAGCAGCGCCAGAGTCGCGACTCCGAGAATATCCGCAATGTGCCGGAATCGCGTTGGCAGCGGCAGGAACAGCGACATCACGCCAATACCCGCTACGGTCACGACCAGATCGATGAGCCGCTCCACCAAAACCGAACCGAGCACGGTCACAAACGGGAGGTCTTCGGATTTGGAGATCAAATAGGCTCGAAGCGGCTCGCCCGGTCGCAGTGGAAAAAGCACGTTGGCGAAGAGTCCCACAAACACGGCGCGAATCGTATTTTTTTGCTTTGCGCCACCGAAAGGAGAGAGCAGCAGTTTCCAGCGAATGCCTTGCACCACGTAGCTGAGCACGTCGAGCACAATTCCGAGAAGCACCCAGCTCCAGCTGACATTGGCCAGTTCTTCGAGCGCTTCTTTTACATGAAAGTCGTACAGGACCCAAACGAGGCAGGCAATCGAAACGGTGTAGCCGATCCACGCGTAAATGCGCGACTTCGAACGCGAAGGTTTTGTGGCGATCGTGTTCAAGAATGGTATCCGGTTCTCAACGAGGAATTGCGCCGCCGCTCCACGTCGCGCCACGGGATGCTGATTTTTTTGCTAGGTAATGTTTGCGGGGCGGCGCGTGTATCTTTCTGAATGCCTATGGCAATTCCTCTCCCCCATCTTCCGTTCGTGTTTTATCGTAAATCCCAAGCTCAGATTCCGGGGCAGCCAGATAACTCCGATTTCACTTCCACAAAATCACGCGCTTACAGACGAACAGACGGGTACAGCCTACTGTAACGCTCTCGCCGAGGCAATGCCGCCGGTACAAAGAGATGCCTGAGCGTAGCGGGAAAGACAACGCCGCCTTTCGCGGGTGGGAATTCTCCCGAAGCAGCAGCCAAGCAAATGAGCAGCGGAAAAGGAAAAATGTAGCCGTCAGTTCATTCGGATCAGGGCCAAGCGAGCCGCCACAGTGCTCAAAAAAAAGCGACGCTTCCCTTGTTTACCGAGGGCAATGGTGATATACTCGGTTACCGAGGACATGACATGAGCAAACCTTCCGATCTCGTGCAAGGCACGCTGGACATGCTGATTCTGAAAATCCTGGCGCTGGAGCCGATGAACGGTTTCGCCGTCAGTCAGCGATTAAAGCAAGTGTCTGGCGACGTGTTACGGATGAGTGAGGGATCGCTGTATCCGGCGTTACATAAATTGGAACAGGAGGGCTGGATTACAGCCGAGTGGAAAACGTCCGAAAAGGGCCGGCGCGCGAAATATTATTCGCTGACAAGGCTGGGGCGGCGACAGCTCGGAAAAGAAGCCGACAATTGGGGCCGACTGTCGAGCGCCATTTCGCGGGTTATTAGGCTGAAACAAGCGTGAGCGTCGCGCAGGTGCGACACGGGGGTCAAGATGCGACCTGAGCATTGGATCTACACGATTCCGCTGCGGTTGCGCTCGTTGTTTCGACGAAGAGAGGCAGACCTGGAACTCGACGATGAACTGCGGGATCACGTCGAGCAAAAAACTGAGGAGTACGTGACCAAAGGCCTGGCCGTCGAAGAGGCGCGTCGGCAAGCCCTGCTCGAAATGGGCGGAATCGAAAAACGCAAAGAAGAGTGTCGCGACACGCGTCGAGTCAATTGGATTCAAGGCCTAATTCAGGACTTGCACTTCGGCGTGCGCATGCTGCGCAAATCCCCCGGCTTCGCTGTCGTCGCGGTGCTCACTCTCGCTCTCGGCATTGGCGCGAACACCGCAGTCTTTAGCATCTTGGATGCTGCTCTTTTCTCCTCTTCCTATTCGCAGCCGAACCGTATCGTCTACGCAGGCACGATCAGCCTCTTTACAAGGCATTTGTTGGCCAGTGATCAGCCTATGGCCCTGAACGTCATCTACGAGTCTTGGGATAGACGCAATCATTCCTTCTCGGCGATGGCCGCCTACGATATGACGCCGGTAACGCTGACCGGCATGGGATCGCCGGAGATGCTTCACGGTGCCGACGTTACTTCCGGCTTCTTTCGGGTGCTGGGCGTTCAGCCGGTTCTGGGCCGCACATTTCATAGCGGCGAGTCACGGCAGTCGGGGACGGTTATCCTGAGCAATCAGCTTTGGCGCGATCGATTTAATTCGAACCCCGAAGTCATCGGCCAAACGATCCGGCTGGATGATCAGCTTTACACCATTGTCGGCATCATGCCCGCGAGTTTCGAATTTCCCAGAGACCCTGGTTTTGGCGGCAGCGCCACTTTGCGTGCGCTACCCGCTGGGGAAGGCATGCCCGAGCCTGATGTACTGCTGCCCAAAGACCTCTCCAACGTTTCAATCAATGCGAATAGCTTCGGAATTATAGAGTCGCTGGGGCGCCTCAAGCCCGGAATCAGCTTGGAGAAGGCGCGTGCCGATCTCGAAGTGATCTCGCAGCAAGATGCGAACGAATCAACTGGCTTTGTGCGAAAATTCCTGACGAGCAGTCGCGTGGTACTCGTGCCTCTCCGCGAACGATTGATCGGAAACGCTCAGACTGCGCTTCTCGCCCTTTGGGGCGCCGTCGGCTTTCTCTTGCTCATTGCCTGCGTCAACGTCGCCAATCTCACGCTTGCTCGCGGACTGGCACGGGGAAGGGAGATTGCTGTCCGCGTTGCTCTTGGGGCGTATCGTCGACGCGTGGCGCGCCAATTGTTCACCGAGAATCTACTATTAGCCGCCCTTGGTGCTGTTGCCGGTCTCGCGCTCGCCTACGGTGCGGTTGTCCTTGTTCGCGAATTGGGTCCGGCGGGCCTTCCGCGCCTTCGAGACGCTTCTATCGATCTACCGGTTCTTGCCTTCACCGCGCTCCTCGCAGCCCTAGCCGGTGTGCTGGCGGGACTTGCGCCAGTCCGCACTGCGTGGCGGCTTCCCGTCGTAGAAGTTCTGAAAGAGGGAACACGCTCGAGTAGTGGCCGTGGCCAGCGCCGCTTTCGGAATGCACTCATGGTGGCGGAGATTGCCATGGCGTTGGTGCTGGCGATCGGCTCAGGACTGTTGGTTCGCAGCTTCCTGCAAATTACCGCCATCGATCTCGGTCTGAATCCGCACAATCTCCTTACCGCGGAAGTGGCCGATCCTCCCCGCGAGTTTGGCCCTAATGCGGAAAGCCTTAACCTCGCCGCAGAACGCAACCTTGCCGATTCCCTCATTGAACGTGTCGCGCATCTACCCGGCGTGCGCTCGGCCGCTCTGACCAACTTGCTTCCCATGTCTGGTTTTATGATGACGGGCGGCTTCCAAGTCAAGGGTCGATCCACGATCAGCCCGGATCTCACGTCAACAGAAATTGTCGAGGGCGTCGGCCCTGGCTATTTTCAGACCATGGGCATTCCCCTCATCGCCGGCCGCGAATTCGAGCCGCGCGACATGGCAACGACCGCCCAGGTGGTGATCGTCAACGAAACGCTCGCCCGCACCTACTTATTTCCCGGTAACCCGATCGGACAGGAGCTTGAGAACAGGTTGGGGGCCGTCAGGATCGTGGGCGTCGTCGGCGATATTCGCCAGGCCGGGCTCCTGAATCCGCCGATGCCCACCGTGTACTTGCCATATGACCACTCTCCGGCTTCTCTGTGTCTGGTCATCCACACCACAGGCGATCCCCTTGCTCTCGTTGCTTCTTTGCGCGACCAGGTGCAAAGCATCGACAAACAGTTGCCGGTTTTCGATATCGCCACAATGGACGAGCGCCTCAGCAAAATGGAAGCTGGCCGTCGATTCGAAATGATCGTCCTCGGCATCTTCGCGTTCGTGGCCCTCTTGCTCGCCGCGCTTGGAGTCTATGGAGTAATTTCATATTCGGTCTCGCAGCAGACGCGCGAAATCGGAATTCGGATGGCCCTCGGTGCTGAAAAAAGCGTGGTAATGCGCTCGGTTGTTGGTAAGGCGCTTACTCTCGCGCTTATCGGCGTCGGAATCGGCGCCGCTGGCGCGCTTGCGTTGACGCGTTATCTGGAGAGCCTGCTCTACCACATTCGGCCCGACGATCCACTAACGTTTGGCTTAGCTGCTGTCGTGCTGCTCGCCGCGGCTCTGCTAGCTGCCTTTCTCCCTGGTCGCCGCGCGATGCGCCTCGATCCCATGGTTGCCCTGAGGTACGAGTAAGTGGCACCGCGGCTAAGTAGGCCGAGTGTAAGAATTCGTCGCTGAGTATTAATGCGGTGCTCGGTCGCGGCGCAGCGAAATGCCGCGCTCTTTTCAATGCGCGGGTTTTGCGCTGATTTTATGCGGGGCAAATGGTTGACAAGGCCAAGCGGCAGCGCGTATCATCCTTTCGATACAGCGCGTTAACAGTGCTGGATCCCCTTCTTTCGTTCACATCGTTGGGAGGAGTCTTCGAGGATTTTCCTCGGCAAGCAGGGTAAGTCCCTCACGGAGGTCGCTTGCATGTTGTCGGAGTACGCCAACCCGGAATCGCCAGCGTCGGCGGTGGAATCGGCTGCAACCGCAGCTGCTGCGCCAGTCGAGGAGCCGGAGACGGTTGTCTCGGCTTCCGGCGTGCCTGACGTTGAGGCGCAAGCGGCTGCGGCCCCTGCGGACGCCGTTGAAGAAGTCATCTCGCCAGCTGGACCCACCGAGAATCCATCTGAAAATGCCGTAGCGCACGCGGAAACAAGTGCGGAGAGCTCCGAAGGGTCGTCAGAATCTTCTCAGGAGCCGATGGAGCAACTGATTGAGCAGTACGATGCTCCTGCGGCTGCGCCCGCCGCGAATGAAGTTTTTGAGGGCCGGGTGATCGCGATTAATGACCTCGGGCTGGTCGTGGATGTGGGCGCGAAATTCGAAGGGCTTGTCCCGGCGCAGGAGTTTGTCGAGACGGGCGGGATTCACTTCTCTCCCGGCGATTTGATTGAAGTGGAGCGGCTGGCGGAACACAAAGAAGGATACGTTGTGCTTTCGCATATTCGTGCGCACCGGCGGAAGGTGTGGGAGCGAATCGAAAAGTCATATAAAGAAGGGCAGACACTCACAGGGAAAATTGCGGACCGGATCAAGGGCGGACTCGTTGTCGATATTGGAGTGCGCGCTTTTCTGCCCGCTTCGCAGCTGGATTTGCGGCCAACGCATGATCTGGAATCGTGGAAGGACCGTGAGATCGAATGCCGCGTTCTGAAGCTGAATCGCAAGCGCGGAAATGTGGTGGTCAGCCGGCGTGCGATCCTCGAAGAAGAACAGAAAAAGCAGCGCAACGCGCTGGCCGATTCGTTGAGCGAAGGCACTGTGGTTACGGGGAAAGTAAAAAACATTACGGATTACGGCGTGTTTGTGGACTTGGGCGGGTTGGATGGGTTGCTGCACATCAGCGATTTGGTCTGGGGGCGGATTTCACATCCTTCGGAAGCGGTGAAGCAGGGCGAGGAAATTCAGGTTCAAATCCTGAAGTTCGACCGGGAGAAGATGCGGATTTCTCTCGGGAGAAAGCAGTTGCTGCCTGATCCGTGGGCCGCGGTTCCGGAACGGTTTCCGGTGGGTTCGCATTTGCGTGGAAAGATCATGGGCGTGACGGATTACGGCGCGTTTGTGCAGATCGAGCCGGGAATCGAAGGTTTGGTGCACATCAGTGAAATGAGCTGGTCGAAGCGTGCGAAGCATCCTTCGAAGCTTGTGAACGCGGGCGATGAAGTGGAAGTGGTGGTGCTTGAGATTGATCCTGTGCAGCGGCGCATTTCCCTGGGATTGAAGCAGACGCAGCCGGATCCGTGGGCGGGCGTTGCGGAAAAGTATCCGGTCAATTCCGTTGTGACCGGGCGCGTGCGGAATTTGGCAGAATTTGGCGCATTCGTGGAAATCGAAGAGGGCGTAGAGGGCCTGATTCACATCAGCGACTTCAGTTGGAAAGAGCGCGTAAAGCATCCGGGCGAAAAGCTGAAAAAAGGCGAAGAAGTGCAGGCCAAAGTGCTGAAAATTGATGGCGAGCATCGGCGGCTGTCGCTGGGACTGAAGCAGCTCAATGATATTTGGGCGAACTGGTTTGCGGCGCACAATCTGAATGAGATTATCCGCGGCAAGGTGGCGCGCAATACTTCTTTTGGCGCGTTTGTCGAATTGGCGGATGGGATTGAGGCGCTTTGTCATATTTCGGAGATCGAGGAGCGGCGTCCGAAGGGCGAAGCGGGAGATCGGGGCAAATCGAAAGCACAGTCAGCGAAGCCGACACTTACGGAAGGCAGCGAGTACGATTTCAAGGTGATTCGGCTCGATCCGACGGCGCACAAAATCAGCCTGAGCTATCGCGCGGCGCGCAAGCAGGTGGAGAAGCAGGAAATTGCAGCGTTCCGTTCGTCGAAATCTTCGCCGACGGCGACGATCGGTGACGCGATTCTGGCGAAGCGGCAGGCGAACTGAACGGATTTTGTTCAGCGAGAATTTTCCCAGTAGAAAAAGATTTACGTTTCAGCCGGATTGGTGATATGGAAGGGCGGCAGAGCGCCCGTTGCGCAATGGTGGAGGGCGTGTTTGGCAGCAGTCGCGTTGGATGCGCATCTCAGACCGACATTCGTTTGGACAGGAGGGCGAATCGCCCCATGGCAAGCATCGCGGGTAAGCCGGAATCCGGCGATCATACCGTAACCAAGGCGGAGTTGATCGAAGAAGTCATTCGCATCACGGAACTGCCGCGCAAGGAATCGGAAACTGTGGTGGAGACGGTTTTCGAGAGCATTATCGAGGCCCTGCAGAAGAACGACAAGATCGAAATTCGCGGTTTCGGGAGTTTTCGCACCAGGGAGAGACGCGGCAGGACGGGGCGTAATCCGAAAACGGGTGCGAAAGTTGAAGTCCCGCCGAAGCGCATTCCCTTCTTCAAACCCAGCAAAGAATTGAAAGATTTCGTCAATAGCCGCCCGTCGGCGGAACCTTCAGCGCCGGCCAGTTCGTCCCAGGGGTAAACGGCAGCAGATGGATTTCCTTTGGACGCCGTGGCGCTATCGTTATCTGGCCGAGGGTCCGCACGATGAGCGCTGCATTTTCTGCGAAGCGTTGGCGCTGAACGACGACGCGAAATCGCAGATTGTTTTTCGCGGCAAGCTTTCCTTCATTATCCTGAATCGTTTTCCGTACACGAGCGGGCACGTTATGATTGTGCCGTACGCGCATGTGGCCGAACTGCCTCAGTGCGACCCCGAAGCTCTCGCGGAAATCATGCGCCTCGCGCAGAAAATGGAGATGGCGCTCTCCGGCGTTTATCATCCGCAGGGATTCAATCTGGGAATGAATCTGGGGCGCTGCGCGGGAGCCGGCGTGACGGGACATCTCCATCTGCACATGCTTCCGCGATGGATTGGCGACGCGAATTTTATGACCACAGTGGCGGAAACGCGCATGGAACCAGAAGAGCTTTCGGTGACGTACGAAAAATTGAAGCGCGCATTGGCGGAATCTTGAAATGGTAAAAAGGACGCGGAGCAACTGAAGTGGACCTGGCGCTTAGCGAAGAGCAACTGCTGCTGCAGCGGACGGTTCGCGAATTTGCCGAATCGGAAGTGAAGCCGCTCGCGAAAGAACTGGACGAGACGGGACATTTCCCGCGAGAAACTTTCCGCAAAGCTGCCGAACTCGGGCTCACCGGCGTCGCGGTGCCGGAACAATACGGCGGCGCGGGGATGGATCCCATTGCGTACAGCATTGTGATCGAAGAGGTTTCGCGTGCGTGCGCTTCGACAGGCGTGATTCTCTCGGTTCAGAATTCACTCTACTGCGATCCTGTTCTTCGATTTGGCACGGAGGAACAGAAGCAGAAGTTTTTGGGTCCGTTCGCGCGCGGAGAAAAAATCGGCTGCTATGCGCTGACAGAGCCACAGGCCGGCTCGAACGCCGCGGCCCTTCGCACGAAAGCTGTGCTCAAAGGCGACAAGTACGTCATCAATGGAACGAAAGCCTGGATCACCAATGGCGGCGCCGCCGATGCGGCGATTGTTTACACAAATACGCATCCGGAAAAGGGTGAAAAGGGGATTACCGCGCTGATCGTGGAAAAAGGAACGCGCGGATTCGCCGTCGGTAAAGAAGAAAAAAAGCTGGGCATCCATGCAACAGCGTGCTGTGAGCTTTCCTTCACCGATTGCGAAGTTCCTGTAACGAATCGCATTGGAGCGGAAGGCGAAGGCTACAAAGTTGCGCTTTCGACCTTAGACGGCGGGCGCATCGGTATTGCTGCGCAGGCTACGGGGATTGCACAGAGCGCTTTTGACTCTGCACTCGCTTACGCGCAACAGCGGCAGGCTTTTGGCCATTCGATTGCTGATTTTCAAGCCATCCAGTTCATGCTCGCGGATATGGCCACGGAAATCGATGCCGCGCGGCTGCTGGTTCGCAAAGCCGCATGGAAAGAGGAAACCGGCGCACGATTTTCTATGGAAGCGTCTATTGCGAAGCTTTTCGCATCGGAAATGGCCACGCGCGTGACGCACAAGGCGATTCAAATTCATGGCGGAAACGGTTACAGTCGCGAATATCCGGTCGAGCGCAATTACCGCGATGCTCGCATCACGGAAATTTATGAGGGCACCAGTGAAATCCAGCGGCTAGTGATTGCCGCGTGGGTTCTGAAGTCCTTTTAGTTTTACTTACTTCACAATCAGTTCAGCGATGCGCGCGCTTCGTGTATGCTTTGGCTGTGCTGGCATTTCAGTCCGAAATAGAATTTGACCCATCGCCCGATCCATCAAGAGACGAGCAGTTTTTTCAGAGCATTCCTTCGCACGCGGGAATTTTTCTCATCGAAACAAGAAAATCGGAGAGTGGCGCGCCTTCGCGTCCTTATCTGGCGCGCACCGCTGATCTCCGCCGCGCCGCCGAACGCCTGCTGCGCTCGCCGGAGGGCGCTTCCAAGCGGCTGAATCTGCGCGATGTCGCTGCGGTTTTTCGCTATCGCTGCACGGGCTCGCGGCTGGAGCAGATTCTTGCGATGTACCAGCGCGCGCGAGAGGTTTTTCCGCGACGCTATCGCGATTTTTTGCGCTTGCGGCCACCAGCGATGCTGAAGATGAATCTGCGCAACTCCTATCCTCGCTGTTACGTCACGCGCCGGATTTTCAGCGATGGCGGCTTTTACGTCGGTCCGTTTGCGTCGCGACGCATTGCGGAGAATTTTTTGAGCCGCTTTCTGGAGCTTTTCAAAATCCGGCGCTGCCAGATTAAAATCCGCCGCGACCCTGCGTTTCCCGGCTGCATCTACTCGGAAATGAAAATGTGCCTCGCGCCGTGTTTTGGCGGTTGCAGCAAAGAGGAATACGAGGCCGAAGCTGCGGTAACAGCTGAGACACTGGCGTCGCGCGGCGCTTCGCTCATGTCCAAAATCGAACGAGAGCGCGAGTTGGCGAGCGAAGCCACTGATTTTGAGCGTGCCGCTTCGCTGCACAAGCGCCTCGAAAAGGTCGGCGGCGTGTTTCGCGGACTGCCGGAAATCATTCATCGCGTGGACGCGCTGAGCGCGGTGATCGTGCAGCGTGACCGGCGCGAAAAGACAGTCGCGCTTTTTCCTGTCGTGAACGGGATTTTCGCGGAGCCTTTCTCAATTTGTTTTAAGGAATTAGGGCAGCCGCAATCGGTTGAGGAAATTCTGCGCGAACAGTTTCAGCAACTGCAAACCGCCGAGGACGGATCGATCGGCGAGGCGGAACAGCGCGATTCCTCCGCGCAGCGCGAGGAGCACCTCTCGATTGTGGCGCGCTGGTTTTATTCCAAGCCGCGAGCGGGCGAAATTTTGTTTCGCAATGCCGAGTGGCCGTATCGCAGGATTCTTCGCGCGTGCGCCCGCGTCCTGGCTGCTGCGGAGAATCCCTAATGGATGCCGATGCCTGACGATTCGAACGCAGCTGCTGCCGCAACTCCCGCCAGCGTTTCCCGCTGGTCGGTGATGTTCCGCGCGTTGCAGCACCGCAACTTCCAGCTCTTTTTCGGCGGGCAGCTCATCTCGCTGATCGGCACGTGGATGGACACGATTGCGGAGGCATGGCTCGTGTACCGGCTGACAGGATCGTCTCTCCTGCTGGGAACTGTGGCGTTCGCGGGACAAATTCCTGTGTTTTTGCTCGCGCCGATCGGCGGCATGGCAGCGGACCGTCTGAACCGGCGCAGCATCGTGATCGCAACGCAATCCACGTCGATGGCGCTCGCGGGCATTCTGGCGGCGCTCACGATTTCAGGACGAGTGAAAGTTTGGGAAGTGGTGATGCTTGCGTCGTTCATGGGCGTCGTGAATGCGTTCGACATTCCTGCGCGACAGGCCTTTCTGGTGGAAATGGTGGGGCGCGAAGATCTGATGAACGCGATTGCGCTCAATTCCTCGATGTTTAACGGGGCGCGCGTGATTGGCCCGGCGATTGCGGGAATTTTGGTGGCGAGCATTGGCGAAGGCTGGTGCTTTTTCGCCAATTCGGTCAGCTACATCGCGGTGATCGCCGGTTTGCTGCTGATGAAAATTGAACGGCGTGCAGCGCAGGAGCGGATGGCTTCAGCGCTCGAGCACATCGCGGAAGGGTTTCGTTTTGTGCAGCAGACGCGGCCGATTTTTGCTCTTCTGCTGTTGCTCGGACTCGTGAGCCTCGTGGCCATGCCCTATTCGGTGCTCATGCCGGTTTTCGCCGCGCGAATTCTTCACGGCAATGCGCGCACGCTCGGCGTTCTGATGGGCGCAACAGGCGTGGGCGCGCTCACGGGCGCTCTGGTTCTTGCTTCGCGCACGGGGCTGAAGGGACTGAGCAAATGGGTGGCGTTTTCGTGCATGGGATTCGGTGTTGCCCTGATTCTTTTCTCGTTTTCGCGTTGGTACATTGTTTCGGTCGCGCTGCTGGTTCCCGTGGGATTTTCGATGATGGTGCAGATGGCCTCGTCGAACACGCTCATTCAAGCGATGGTCCCCGACCGGCTTCGCGGACGGACGATGGCGGTTTATTCGATGATGTTCATGGGGATGGCGCCGCTGGGTTCGTTGCTCGCTGGAGCGCTGGGCAAGAGCATTGGCGCACCGCTGACGGTTGCCCTCGGAGGATGCGGCGCGGTGATTGGCGGAATCGTGTTCGCGCGGCAGTTGCCAAAGCTGCGCGTGGAAGCGCGCCAACTGATTCTGGCGCAGGCTCTCGCTGGCGGCGAGCCTCCCGGGAGCATGACTGCGCGCACGGTGGATTGAAACGTCTGCTATACTCACTGCCCGTTTGCTTTTGTGCGCAATAACTTTGGCAAAATCCCTGAGAGAAAATGCCTGAAGGAAATTCATTCGTGCCGGGATTCGCTACGTTGGAAGGTACACGGCGTTTCGCCGCGCGGTTTACGGACCTTTCCGCCGCGGGGCATTTTCGCGAGCGCCAGGGACTACTCGTCTCTTCGATCGGTATAGGAACTTATCTTGGTGAGACGGACGCCGCGACCGACCGCGATTATCGCGATGCTGTGACCGCAGCGGTCTGGGGTGGTATCAATTTTATCGACACAGCGATCAATTACCGGATGCAGCGGAGCGAACGCTCGGTCGGAGCCGCGTTGCGCAATCTGTTCACCGCTGGATTTGCTCGCGATGGCATAGTCGTTTGCACGAAAGCCGGATTTCTCACGCCTGACGGCGAAATGCCTGCGGATCCGAATGAGTATTTCTATCGCGAATTCATCTCCAAAGGGATTTTTGCCGCGGAAGATATCGCGGCGGGCTGTCATTGTATGGCTCCGCGCTATATCGAGGATCAGATCGAAAGAAGCCGCAGGAATCTTGGGCTGTCGTGCATCGACATTTTCTACCTGCACAATCCGGAAATGCAACTGACGGAAGTATCGCGCGAAACTCTTAGCGGCCGCATGGCCGTGGCATTCGAGGTGCTCGAATCGGCTGTGAAGTCAGAAAAAATCCGCGCGTACGGACTCGCCACGTGGAACGCTTTTCGCGATGATCCGCGCGCGCAGGGTTATTTGTCGCTTGAATCGGTATGCGGGCTGGCGAGGCAAGTTGCCGGCAGCGAAAATCATTTTCGATTCGTGCAGTTGCCGTTCAACATCGGGATGCCCGAGGCGTTGATTCGGCCCAATCAAGTCGTCGGCGGCAAAACCGTGTCGATGATTCAAGCGGCGCGCGAACTTGGGATCACGCTGGTTGCCAGCGCTTCGCTCTTGCAAACGCATCTGGTGGGCAAAGTATCAGCATCGGTTCACAGCGCTATCGGGTTGCGCAACGATCTCGAATGCGCTTTGCAGTTCGTGCGGTCGGCGCCGGGAATCTCCACGGCTCTGGTGGGCATGAAGCGAGTTGACCACGTGAAGGCCAATCTCAAGCTCGCCGGAATTCCGCCGGTCTCGCAGGAACAGTTCCGGCGAATTTTTACGGGTCCACAGCAAATTCGCTAAATTGGCTTGCGCGCTTTTTGTGCGTCCTGCTCCACAAACCATTCTTCAAAGGCTTCGCTCATTTCCGGCAGTTTTCCAGCAAAGAAATGATCCGGCGCTTCGATGAGCGCCAGTTTTTTCGGCTCGGGCAATTTTTTGTAGAGCGCCTCGATGCGTTCGCGCGAGCCGTACTGGTCATGAGTGCTCTGCAAAAGCAATTTCGGTTTTCTGCATTCCATCAAGTAAGACAGATCGGAATTGTTCACGGGCAAACCTGCGCCAACGACTTCTTTCACGCGGTCATCCGCGCATCCGACGCGCAATCCAACGTAAGCTCCGAAGCTGAAGCCCGCGAGAAGGATCGATTTTTTCGGAAATTCTGCCGCGAGAAAATCGATGGCGGCCTCGACGTCACCGGCCTCGCCGCGTCCTTTGTCGTGCCGGCCTTCGCTCAAGCCCGCGCCGCGAAAATTGAAGCGCAACACCGGTGCGCCCGCCTGGTGCAGGGTCTTCGCGAGTTGAAAAACGACTTTGTTGTGCATCGTTCCGCCAAAAAGCGGATGCGGATGGCAGACGACGGCCACGCGCCGCGGCTCTCCGGCGCTTTTTTCCGCCGTCCAAAGCATAGCCTCGAGCCGTCCAGCGGGCCCTTTCAGGAAAAAAGATCTGTGAAACGCTTCCGCCATTCGCAAATTCCGGCAATGGGTCAGTTTGAATTTTGACTCCTTGTGTCACGATCAAGAAAATTCAAACTGACCCAGTACCCAAGATTTTGAGGCTTTGCAGTGTAGCCCGAGGCGTTGCTTCAAACCAAGCGAATGCGAAGAAAGGGCAAGAACGCAGGTTGCCCGGCGGCCTCTTCGGCAACCGTTCCGTGAATTCAGTGATCCAAGGGCACGTGACCGGCGTCTGGCATATTGGGAAGGCAATGGATGCGTTCGCGGCGAGCCGCACCGAATCCGTGACCGACGATGTCTCGCTCGAGCGCGAGTTCCACGAGCGGCTTGTCGAATGCGCGCCTTTGGCGTTTCGCGTCGCTCTGAGCGTTTTGCGCGATCGCGCGGAAGCGGAAGATGTGGCTCAGGAATCGCTTCTGCGCGCTTATCGTAATTTTCATCGCTTGCGGGACCGCGCAACATTCCGAAGCTGGCTTGTGCGGATAGCATGGCGCAGGGCCATCGATTATCGCCGCGCGCGAAAGCGCCGCGAGCGGTATGAGGAAGATGTCGCGCAGGATAGCGTTCGACAAGCTGCCGGTATCGCGCAGAATGCAGAAGAACTTGCGGCATCGCGTGAATTCGAGCGGCGCTTAAATGAGGAGCTGGATTCGTTGCCCGAAAAACTTCGGATCGTGATGGTTATGGCGGCGATTGAGGGCTACGACACGCGAGAAGTTGCCGCACTGCTTCGATTGCCGGAGAGCACCGTGAAATCGCGCCTGCGATTGGCCCGAGAGCGGCTGACGCAGAGATTGCGCTAAGCGAAAGCGAGCGCGAGAAAGGAGGAGCGAAGATGGCAGAAATGGCTGGCAAAGCCACAAATTGCGTTCAGATCCGCGAACAAATGCTGGATGCTGCGTCTGCTTCCCTCTCTGGCGGCTTTCTTGCTGCTTTCGACGCTCATCTTCGCGATTGCGCCGCGTGCCGAGACGAGTTTCGCCGGGTGCAAACATTAGTGCAGAAGATTGATCGCACCTTGAGTGTGAGTCTCACGGCTGAGCCTTCCGCTCAGTTGGTAGCGAATGTTCGGAGGAATATTCTGCAAGACATCAACGCGCAGCCGCATGGCACGGCAGTTTGGAGGCGCTGGAGCGCGTGGGCTACCGCCGCTGGAGTTTGCACCGCGTTTGCTATTTTGTTATTTGTTGCTCGCACATCGCGGAAATTCAACCGGCCAATTTACGATTCTGCTGCTGTTCGCACGAATGGCCCGTCAACCTCGAACCTTACTGCGCATACAAGCCTGAATGCGGAGATTGAAGTTGCTGTTACTCATCCGCGCAAGCATGCGCTCGGAGTCGCTCGTCGCGCATCGCTGCGCGCGTCTCATGCGAAGGCTGCCGAGCCTGAAATCATCATTGATTCCAGCCAGACCGAAGCAATTCTGCTTTTCGCAGCGGCTATGAAACGGCCGGAAGTCAAGAGTGCTAAGCTCCGAGACGAAAAGACAATCGAAACAGTGCAAATCAAACTGATAAACATCCCACCTTTAAGCATCACCGCCCTTGATCATGAGTCCAATTCGCCGTTTTCGGATACGAATGACGATGATGACCACAATTCCAAAGGAGCATCACGATGAAGACCACTCTCCCGGTCGCCACATTGTTAGCAGCTTTGTTGATGACCTGCGCATTTGCCGCCGCACAGGACCAAACAAAGAGCTCCGGCCAACCAACTAAGAGTCACGTTCGTGTGGACTTTGTCCTTACCGAATATAATGGGCAGCAGAAAGTCAGCAGCCTGCCGTACACAATGTACATGGAAGCCGCCTCGACCAATCCGCACCCCGGAAAATTGCGCATACGCGACGACTTTCACGTTCAGGTTGAAACGGATATAGATTGTTTTGCTTATCTCAATCAAGATGGGACTTTCGACCTGACCACCAACCTGAATAGATTCTCCGTATACTCTGCTCTTGACGGCCAAAGCGAACCGGCAGCAGTTCCAACCGCCAATGATCGTCCCGTAAATCGCATGTTCACAGTTGAATTCGACTTGGGCTTACGTGACGGTGAGACAATGGAGGGTGTTTCCGCAACAGATCCGTTTAATGGCCACGTTTTGAAGATCAGCGTCACATTGCACGTCATCAAATAGCTCAACGCCAACGCTGGCCAGCACAAAACCAAGGGCGCTGCTTTTTCGCAGCGCCTTCCACCGTCAAGCCTCACGGTCTCCTAGCGCATAGACTTCTCGAGTTTCGCGTTTCACCTTCCGCCATGCAAAAAGAATTGCCTGCGTGGCTCCTGCGGTGTTAGGGTTAAAACGAATTGCGCGGCCTTTCGGGAGGGGATTATGGACCAGGAGACCACGGACCGTCGCAACGCTCGCCGCTTCCACATGGCGCTTCCTCTGCTTGTTCGTTTCGATCACAATGGAACCATTGAAGAAAAAGTTGCGCACACGCGCGACGTGAGCTTCCGCGGCCTTTACTTCATGATGGAAGCGCCTCCCGAGGAAGGCAGTTCCGTCGAGATTGTCCTCACGTTGCCGCAGCAAATCACGCTTGCGGGAGAAGTTCGCTTACGCTGCACCGCGCGCATTCTGCGCGTCGAGGCGCGCGACGAGCTTCGCGGCGTTGCGGCCAGCATCGAGCGCTACGAGTTTCTTCCTGCAGCTGCCTGATTTCTTCTTTGTTCTGCCCGCGCTACAATGTTTCTTTCCGCAGGAGGTTTTATGTATCACTACAATCCGGAAACGGCTCTCGAAGAGCTGCGCGACGATGTGGTGCTGCCGCATCCCGTGCACTTGCGCGACATGATTTTGCGGACCAAGCTCGAACCCTCGAAAGCTCTCGAGCTCAATCGTGATTTTCAGGAATATCTCGCGCAATTCGGTCACGCCCAAGGGCTCGCGCGCGGAATTCTCGAGCAGCTTGTCGCGGGCGTGCGCAAAGCCTCGTAGTAGCGGGCATTTTGTTCGGAACAATTTTCGTTTCATTGCGCCTGCGAAGATCAGGGCGCGAAATTGGATTATGGCCAGGCAAACGATTCTCATCGATGCGGACGACACGCTCTGGGAAAATAATATTTTCTTCGAGCAAACCATCAGCCGATTTCTCGGCTGCCTCGGGCATCTGAGTTACACGCCGGAATACTGCCGGCACATTTTGAACGAGACGGAGCGCCGCAATATACTTCAGCACGGCTATGGAGTTCGGTCTTTTCACCGCTCACTGGAAGACACGTATCTAAAGCTTGCCGGAGGCATGGCGCGCAAGGAAGTGGTGCAGGAGATCGAGCAAATGGCTGTGGAACTCGAAGGCACTCCGCCGCATATTCTGGATGGCGTGCCGGAAACGCTCTCCTATCTGAGCGGACGCCATCGGCTGATTCTGCTCAGCAAAGGCGAGGCTGCGGCGCAGGCGGCCAAAGTCGAGCGCTCTGGCCTTGCGCGATATTTCGATGCCGTCGAGATCGTGCCGGAGAAAAATTCCGAGTCGTACGAGCGCGTGATTCAACAATTCAAGATTGTGAAATCCAATGGCTGGATGGTCGGAAACAGTCCGCGGAGCGACATCAATCCGGCGCTGCAGGCGGGGCTGAACGCTGTTTTTGTGCCGCATCATGCCACGTGGGTTCTGGAACACGCGGAGCTGGAAAGCGGCGTCGGCAAGCTGATTCTGATTTCGAGTTTTCGCGAGCTTCGCGCACATTTTT
>JASHRN010000250.1 GCA_030037335.1 Candidatus Acidiferrales bacterium
AGGAATACTAAACGCGCGTCAGCGCGTGACGCCCTTTGGCGCGGCGCCGTGCCAGCACTTTACGTCCATTCTTGGTCTTCATTCGCGAACGGAAACCGTGCTTCTTATGACGCCGGCGAACATGCGGTTGAAAAGTGCGCTTCGGCAACGAATCCTCTCCTTAAATAGGCGGGCGCGATGTCAGATTTCACGTGCAGCGTCCCGGATTGCAATAACCCTAGTATGCGAAACATCTAGTCTAAGCGACGTTACAGAAGGAATCAACTTTTAGCTTCCGAAGCGGTTGGGACGCCCAGCAATCGCGCAGCATTGCCACCGAGGATCTTTGCGCGATCGACCTCTGAAATTGCTACGGCGCGGAGCGATTTGAGCATGGAGGAGATGCTGCCAATCTGATGCGGATAATCGCTGCCGGCCAGGATGTGGTCAGCGCCAGCAAAATCGACGGCCAGCTTCAGCGCCAGCGGATCGAAATTCACCGTGTCATAATAAAATTGCTTCAAATATTCGCTAGGTGGCTTTGAAATCTTAGCGCGGCACTCTTTGAACGCATGGAATCCGCGATCCGCGCGCTCCGCAATGTATGGAATCGCACCGCCAAGATGGCTCAGCACCCAGCGAATTTGGGGGAAGCGCTCTGCGACTCCGCTGAACACGATTTTTTCCGCTGCCAGCGTCGTATCGAACAGGAAACCGACGAGCGGCATCAGCCAGTAATCCTGCATCGCCTCCACGCCTGCTGGCGCCGTTGGATGGATGTGCAGAATCGCGCCCGCGTCGTTGGCCATTTCATAGAGCGGCCAGAACCGCTCGTCTGCGAGCGCGACTCCGTTGACATTGCTGAACAGCATTGCACCGCGAAAACCAAGCTGGCGAGTCGCGCGTTCGAACTCCTTCACGGATGCGGCCGAATCGTTCAGCGGCAGCGTAGTCAGCGCTGTAAATCTTCCCTTTTTGCGGTGGACTACATCAGCGAACGCATCATTCACAAGCGCCGCGAGCTTCGCCGCAGTTGCCGCTGATTCGACATGGGTCCCCGGAGTCGTTAGCGATATGACCTGCACATCAACTCCGTATTTCACTAGCTCTGCTTCGCGAAAGTCGATGTCGCGGTGTCCGCGCACCGCGACGTTGTAGTCTCCCGGATAGTGCAGCCGTCGATTGCCCTCAGAATCCACGTCGATCTTAACTGCGCTCGGGCCTTTTCGCAGCGCATCGAGATATGCGGGCGGGTAGTAGTGATTATGATAATCGATAATCGCCATTGCTCACTCTCTCCCGGGAACCCTTATCTTCGCGCTCGTTCCTGCACCCGCGAGCAAGTCAGGGCGATTCCTCCGCGTCTTTTCCATGGCCATTCGCTCCCGCCATCGGCGAACTTCTTCATGATTGCCGCTGACGAGAACCTCCGGAACTTCCCATCCCCGGTAATTTTGCGGGCGAGTGTAATGCGGATAGTCCAGAATGCCACGTGCGCTCTCGCTGGATGGGTGATCACGCTGCGGCAAATCGGAAGGAGTGAGTGAAAAGGATTCGTTCTCGGCCGAGTCCTCGTTGCCCAACGCTCCCGGAATCAACCGCGTTACGGCATCCAGAACCATCGCTGCGCCCAGTTCTCCTCCCGAAAGCACAAAATCGCCCACGGAAATCTCATCCGTCGCCAAATGCTCAGATACGCGCTCGTCCACTCCTTCATACCGGCCACAGATCAGGATGACCCTGCGCAATTGGCTAAATCGGCGCGCCTCATTTTGGACAAATGGCTTGCCCGATGCGGAGAGCAGAATAATCGCTGTGGCTTCCGGCTTATTTCCGCGCTTCATGTCCACATCTGCACCGATTACCGCTTCGACAGCCGCAAAAATGGGCTCCGGCTTCAGCACCATCCCCGCTCCGCCGCCAAACGGCCGGTCATCGACTGTGCGATGGCGATCCTGTGTGAAATCGCGCAAATCGTGCACTCCGACTTCTATCAGTTTATTTTCGCGCGCCCGCCGGACGATGCCGAAATCGAGCGGTCCGCGAAAAAAATCCGGGAAGATCGTGATGATGTCGAAGCGCATTGCGGGAATCTTACCTTAATCAGTGCCCGCTTCATCGATTCGATTTTGTGGAATTCAATTCGAGCAGGCCTTCAGGGAGCACAACTTCAATTTGCCGCGCAGCGATATCAATGCGTTTGCAAATTTCCGTGGCCAGCGGAATGAGCAGCTCTCCATCCGGCGACTCAAGGACGAGATTCGGCGTGCCAGGGATTTCTTCGCCTGTGAATTGCACGTCGCGTATTACGCCGATTCTGCGCTCGCCGGAATCACGTCGCTCGATCACTTCACAGCCGATTAAATCCGTGACGTAATAGCTCCCCGTGGGCAACGTCACGCGGTCCGCGATCGATACCTGAATTTCCAGGCCGACCAGCTCTTCCGCGTCAGAAATGGAATGGGAGTTCTCGAAATGAAAAACAGCCTGACCACCGCGACTTTGGCTCAGCCAGCATTGGCGAATTGCCACTTGGCGCGGCGAGTTCTTGCCGTCCCAAAGCAGCGCGCTTTTCAGTCTCGCCAGCCGTTCCGGGAAATCGGTGAGGATTTCAGCCGCAACTTCACCGTGCCTGCCGCGCGGGCGCAGGATTCTGGCAAGAGTGACGCGATAGGCTGGAGAATCGCTCACGCTACTCGAGTATTTCCAGTGTAAACCGCTTTTTCAGTTTCATGCCCGCCGCACCGAGCAGCGTGCGGATCGATTTTGCGGTGCGGCCCTGCCGTCCGATTACTTTTCCGAGGTCGTCGGGCGCGACCCGCAGTTCAAGCACGGTGACCTGTTCACCTTCCACGGATCTTACAGAAACCTGTTCAGGATGATCGACAAGAGCCTTCGCGATTTCCTCAACGAGCTCCTTCATGAGAAACCTCCGGGAGCGGGAATTTGCGCTGGAGCTTTGAGTCCGGGCGTTGGGAATCCTGCGGCGGAACGGTACAGCGGCTTTAGGCGATCTTTTGATGACGCAAAAAGCTACGAACGGTATCGCTAGGCTGCGCGCCGCACCCAAGCCAGTATTTAATACGCTCGGCGTCGAGCTTCACAACAGCAGGTTTCCTCAAAGGGTCGTACGTCCCCACAATTTCAACGAAGCGGCCGTCGCGAGGGCGGGTCTTCTCAATGACAACGACGCGGTAGGCTGGCTGCTTCTTCTTGCCAATGCGGGACAGGCGAATCATCAACACTCGGTATATTCCTCCAAAAAGACAGTTTCGAGTATAGCTTAACGCTTGCAATTTCAAAAGCCTCAATCAACACCACGAAACCCGATGCTGCCAGCCCGTGGATTACCCTACTGGAGAGAGATTTGCCGCCGAATTTGATATCGAGCAGGGGCCCCACAAATAGTCAAAGCCGCGTCGTCGCACTCCCGCTCAAGAATCTCAACCGGATCATCCATAGTGGCGAAAAGAATTCGGCCATCGGCCAGACTTGTCCGAATCAAGACATCGAAGGTCTCTTTGCCTACCGCAGCCAGATATTTCCCGTTCGCGCTTTTTGTGACGCTCACCCAGTTGTTCGGGGTATCCACAAC